>NZ_CP145606.1:1575775-1890930 GCF_028776105.2 Neisseria leonii
TTCTGCTGGCGGCCGTCAGCATCATGAGCCAAAACCTGATTCCGATCCACATCGCCTTTATCCCGCTGCTGGTTCCGCCGCTGCTGCCGCTGTTCAACCGCCTGCAAACCGACCGCCGCCTGCTCGGCTGCGTGATGACTTTCGGCCTAGTTACCACCTATATGTTTCTGCCTTACGGTTTCGGCGAAATTTTTCTCAAACAGATTCTGCTGGGCAATATTGCCAAGTCCGGCATGCCGGTTGAAAACATCAACGTGATGCAGGCGATGGCCATTCCTGCACTGGGCATGACGGCCGGCCTTCTGACCGCCGTTTTTGTCAGCTACCGCAAACCGCGCGCCTACCGAAGCGGCACGGTACAGGCCGGAACAGCGGCCGACAGCGGGCCGCCTTCACGTTACCGCAGCTTGGTCGCACTGGCGGCCATTGCCGTTTCTTTCGGCGTACAGCTGTTTACCGACTCCCTGCTCTTAGGCGCACTGGTCGGATTTGCCGTCTTTATGGCCGCCGGCGTGGTGAAATGGCGCGATGCCGATAACGTGTTCGACAGCGGTGTGAAAATGATGGCGATGATCGGCTTTATCATGATTGCCGCACAGGGGTTTGCCGAAGTGATGAAGGAAACCGGCGCGATTGCGCCTTTGGTGGAATCGGCCGCTTCGCTGTTTGCGGGCAGCAAAGGCATGGCGGCACTGGCCATGCTGGCCGTCGGCCTGCTGGTCACGATGGGCATCGGTTCTTCATTTTCCACCCTGCCGATTATCACCGCCATTTATGTGCCGCTGTGTATGGGCATGGGCTTCTCGCCCTTGGCCACCGTCGCCCTCATCGGCACAGCCGGCGCGCTGGGCGATGCAGGTTCGCCCGCTTCCGACTCCACCCTCGGCCCCACGGCCGGTCTGAATGCCGACGGTCAGCACAACCATATGCGCGACACCGTTATCCCCACCTTCCTGCACTACAATCTGCCGCTGACGGCCGCAGGCTGGGTGGCGGCGATGGTACTGTAATTTGGAGTATGCGATGCACGCCCCGGACAACGATGACGATAGCCGCCTGACCGAGCTGGAAATCCGTCTGGCACTGCAAGACGACCTGCTGCAAAGCCTCAACGATACCGTAGCGGCACTGAACCGTACCGTCGCCCTGCAACAGGCGCAACTGCGGCTGCTGTATCAGAAATTACAGGAAAAATCGGCCGACGGCGGCACAGAAGGCTTCGCCCCCGCCGACGAAATCCCGCCGCATTATTGACACACATCGCCCGCCGCTGCGGTTTTCAGACGGCCTCAAACAGACCTCTTAAAATTTATCAACAACCACTGCCCTGGACATCAACAGTAATGTAGGTCGGATTCTCGATTCCGACACCGCCGCAACCGATTGCGGGAAAGAATGTCGGATAACAAGTATCCGACCTACGTTTGGTATAACCATTCAGACGGCTGCCAACCCATAAAGGCCGTCTGAAAGTAGTGCGGAGCACTATTTCTGCGAAGCTAAAACCGTGTTTTCCCGCTCCTTATCCGCTACAATCGCACCTGACGCATTCTCTTTATCAAGGAAACCCACCATGCCCTACCAACAAGCCACATTCGCCGTGGGCGAACGCTTTGCCGAAGCCCTCTCCGATGCCTTAATGGCCGAAGGCGCACTCTCTGCCGCCATTGAAGACGCCTACGCCGGCACCGACGAAGAACAGGCTCTGTTCGGCGAACCGGGTATGCCCGCCGAACCCGTCTGGCAGCGCAGCAAAATCATCGCCCTCTTCGACGAAACCGCCGACATCGAACCGCTGATCCGCGCCGCCGCCGAAACAGCGGGCATCGAAATGCCCGATTATCAGGTCGAGCTTTTGCCCGAACAGGACTGGGTGCGCCTGACCCAATCGCAGTTCGAGCCGATTCAGATTTCCGACCGGCTGTGGATTACCCCTTCCTGGCACGACGCCCCCGACACCGCTGCCGTCAATCTGCAACTGGATCCCGGCCTGGCCTTCGGCACCGGCAGCCACCCTACCACCCATCTGTGCCTGCAATGGCTGGACAACCATCTGCAAGGCGGCGAACGCGTACTGGATTACGGCTGCGGCTCGGGCATTCTGGCCATTGCCGCCCTCAAACTGGGCGCGGGCAGTGCCGTGGGCGTGGACATCGACCCGCAGGCCATCGCCGCCAGCAACGACAACGCCGCCCAAAACCGCGTCCAAGCCGAATTTTATCTGCCTGACGCCCTGCCGGAAGGCGAATTCGACTTAGTCGTCGCCAATATTCTGGCCAATCCGCTGCGCCTGCTCGCCGACATGCTGGCCGGACGCACCCGCCGGGGCGGCCGCATCGTCCTTTCCGGCCTGCTCGAAGAACAGGCGGCGGAACTGGGCGGCATTTACAGCCGGTGGTTCGACCTCGCCCCCGCCGTTACCGACAACGGCTGGGCCTGTCTGAGCGGCGTGAAACGCTGACCCCGCACAGCACCATCATCAGGCCGTCTGAAAAGCCGTTTTTACTGTTTTCAGACGGCCTGATTGACGCACACCCACCACACGGGTCCGATAGCGGAAATCGGCCACCCGTTTTCCAAACAGCCGCGACGGCAATGTCCGGGCAGCCCATATATCCCATTGAACGTCTGTAATATATTTAAGGTCAATATATAAGGCCGTCTGAAAACCGCAGCTCATTTTCAGACGGCCTGTTGGTTTTTGGCCCGGATTCAGACCAAACCCTGCCAGCGCAATACCGCTTCCGCCACCACGGCCGAGCCGAGATAAGTTCCGACGAACACCAGCACGGCCACCAGCAGCGCGCGCCAGCCCAGCCGCCGGAAATCCGCCAGATTGCGGCCGATGGAAACACCGGCATAAGCCAGAATCGGCGTGGTAATCGACAACAGGCTGATTTGGCCGGTCAGGCGCACCACTTCGGCCGACCCCGGCATCTGCGGCAGCGAAATCAGCACGCCGATGAGCGTGATATAGGCAATGCTCGGCAGCCTGAAAGGCAGCACTTCGGCCAATACCATACCCGCCAGTGCCACCGCCAGCAGAATCAGCATACCGCCTGCCGCCCCGTCCCATGCTGCATCGGGCGAACCGAGCGCATTGCCCGCCAGATTGACGGCACAGAAAACCGCCAGCACCAAACCCCATTCAATGATTTTCTGCACGTTGCCCTCCTCCATGCCTGCGGGTCAGCAGGCCGTAAAGTTTTTCCGTCAAAGGCAGGCCGACAAACAGGCTCGCATACAGGCCGGTGGCGGTGGAAATCAGGTTGCTCGCACCGGCCAGCGCGATAATCTGTTCTTCGGACTCGGGGAAAGCGGCAATCAGCGAGCCGCTGGAAGCCGCCATCATGCTGCCGCTGCCCACCCCCGAAGCCATCGCCAAGGCCTGCGGGCTGAGCGGCGTGTAAGCCGCCAGTACGGCGGCCAGCAGTCCCAGAAAAACCGCACCGAACACCGTCCCGAACACATACATCGCCATCACGCCGCGTCCTTCGGGCGAATTGAAGCCGTATTTGGACGCAATCAGGCCGACATTGGGTTCGCGGCCGATGGAATGCACCATGCCTACGGCCTCGCGCTTCATACCCAGCCAAACCGCCACCGGCAAAGCCAGCAGAATGGTGCCGAAATTGCCCAACTCCTGTAACAGCAGGGCGGGCCCCATCTGCGCCAGTTTGCCGATATTGGGGCCGATGACGATGCCGATTTTGGCAATCAGCACGCCCAAGCCCAACACAATTACCGGTTCGGCATTCTGCGATCTCTCCCTGTCCACCAGCGGGGTAAAAAACAGTGCCGCCCCGATGACCAGTGCATACAGCAGCGGCAGCAGCACGATTGAGCCGACGCCGACTTTGAAGCTGATTTTGCCGACCGATTCGGCCGCCACCACAATCGCCAAAACCAAAAGATGCAGCCGCCAGTCGCGCAGCAGCTGCCCGATCTGCCGTTCCCCGCCGGCCGTATGGTCCGGTTTCCGTTCCATGATTTCCTCCTGATGGATGCCCCATTGCTAAATTGAGTGGGCCTGACGGTCAGGCAGACTGTGCCGCGCCGCCGGACTGCTCCCGTCCGCGCGGTATGGCCGCCCCGTTGGCAACCAAAGCCAAATAGGCCGCCACCCCGTGATACAGTGCCGTTTCAGACGGCAGAAAGCATTCGTGGTGCAGTTTGTAGCTGCCGCCCGCCCCGTCGCCCACGCCCAGAAACATAAACGCCCCCGGCACCTGTTCCAGATAATAGGCGAAATCCTCGCTCGCCATACTCGGCTGCTCCAACAGGCGTACCGACTCTGCACCGAAGGCCGTCTGAAACGCGGTGCGGGCAAAATCGACGTGGCTGTCGTGGTTGAACGTAACCGGATAGTCGGCGGTATAACGGATTTCGTGCCGCAGGCGGAACGCGGCCGCCACACCGCCCACGATGCGCTCGAAGGCCGCCAGCACCTGACGGCGCGTCTGCGGGCGGACGGTACGGATATTGCCGAGGATTCTGGCTTGTTCGGCAATGATATTCGACCCCCTGCCCGCCGACATCTCGCCGACCGATACCACCACGGCATCGAGCGGGTCGGTTTCGCGGCCGGCAATGCTTTGCAGCGCGGTAATCAGATGCGCGCCGCCGACCATGGCATCAATGCCCTGATGCGGTGCCGCACCGTGCCCGCCGATGCCGGTCAGCACCACTTCAAATGCGTCCATACTGGCCATCAGCGCCCCGTGGCGCAGGCCGATCACGCCCGCAGGCAGGTCCGGCCACACATGGAAACCGTAAACACAATCGATATCGGGATCGCGCAGCGCACCGTCGGCAATCAGTTTTTTGCCGCCCGCACGCATTTCTTCGGCGGGCTGGAAGATAAACTTCACCGTCCCGTGCCAATCGGCCCGCTGCCGTGCCAGTATCCGTGCCGCCGTCAGCAGCATGGCCGTATGCGCGTCATGCCCGCAGGCGTGCATCACGCCCGCCCGGGTGGAACTGAACGCCGCACCGGTCTGTTCGGCAACCGGCAAAGCATCCATATCCGCCCGCAGGCCGATGACCGGCCCGTCGGCCGCCCCGCGCAGAATGCCCACCACACCGGTACCGGCAAAACCCGTCTGTACCTCGATACCCGAAGCGGCCAATTCGGCCTGTATCAGTGCCGAAGTTTCGTATTCCTCAAATGCCAGCTCGGGCTTGGCGTGTATGGTGCGGCGGATACGCGCCAGATAGGCTTTGTCCGCTTCGGTCAATTGAATCTGCATCCGTCCCTCCGTCCTTGTCCGAATCGGGAAAACTGTACCGCAAATGTCCCCGCTGCTCAAATCCGGCACGGCGGCCTGTCATCAAACCGCCATCAAAACGGGCAATACTGTCGGATTGGCTGGCCGCTGCCGGGCGTTTTCGGGGCATTTTCAGACGGCCTGCCGCTCCGCAGCCGCTTTTTCGCCCCGCCTGTGCCGATTTGGCTTATCATTGCCTTCCCCACCGTGGGTTCACGGCTTTATCCACCACTTCGTAAAGGTTGAACATGACTTGGACGATTTCCGATTCCGCATCTTTATACGGTATCAAACATTGGGGCGACGGCTATTTCACCGTCAATCAGGAAGGCCGCGTGGCCGTTACGCCCAACCGCAGCAGCGGTGTCGGGGTTGATCTCTACGGCCTGATTGCCGAATTGAACGAGCGCGGCCACGACCTGCCGATGCTGTTCCGTTTTCCCGATATTCTGCAAGACCGCGTATTGCGCCTGTGCCGCGCATTTAACCGCTCCATCCGCAAAAACGATTATCAGGGGCGCTACACCGCGATTTATCCGATTAAAGTCAATCAGCAGGAAAGCGTGGTCAAAAACATCATCGTACCCAAAAACGACGAAGTCTCCATCGGGCTGGAAGCGGGCAGCAAGCCCGAATTGATGATTGTGCTGGCCTTCGCCCCCAAAGGCGGCGCGATTGTGTGCAACGGCTACAAAGACCGCGAATTTATCCGTCTGGCACTGATGGGGCAGAAACTCGGCCACGAAGTGTTTATCGTGATCGAAAAAGAAGCCGAAGTGGATTTGGTGATACAGGAATCGGCCAAACTGGGCGTAACCGCCAATATCGGCCTGCGCGTGCGCCTCTCTTCACTCGCTTCCAGCAAATGGGCCGACACCGGCGGCGAAAAAGGCAAATTCGGCCTCTCCGCCGCCCAACTGCTCTCCGCCGCCGACAAACTCAAAGCGGCCGGCTTGGGCGGTGCCGTGCGCCTGATGCACTTTCACATGGGGTCGCAGATTTCCAATATCGCCGACTACCGCAGCGGCTTCAAAGAAGCCGTACGCTACTTTGCCGAGCTGCGCACCCTCGGTCTGCCGATCGATTATGTCGATGTCGGCGGCGGCTTGGGCGTGGATTACGACGGCACCCACTCGCGCAACACCAGCTCCATCAATTACGACATCGGCGAGTATTCGCACACCATCATCTCCATGTTGCGCGAATACTGCGACGAATACGGTATCCCCCACCCCCACGTCTTTTCCGAATCCGGCCGCGCCATGACCGCGCACCATGCCGTTTTAGTGATGAACGTAACCGATGTGGAAAGCCTGCCCGAAGACGTGCCCGGCACCGGCAACACGGCAGAATGGTCGTTTGCCACCCAAAAACTGGCCGCCCTGCTGGAAAAAGGCATCGACAGCGAAATGGTGACCGAAACCTACTACCGCGTCGGCCACTATCTGGCCGAAGTCACCGAAAACTACATCGAAGGGCGCGTTTCCTTGCAGGAAAAAGCACTGGCCGAACAGATACACGCCGTGTTGTGCCGCCGCATGAAAACCTGCCTGTCCGCCGACGGACGCAGCCAGCGGCAGGTATACGACGATTTGAACGACAAACTGGCCGACAAATACTTCTGCAATTTCAGCGTCTTCCAAAGCCTGCCCGACACCTGGGCCATCGGACAGGTTCTGCCGATTATGCCGATTCACCGTCTGGACGAAAAACCGTCCCGCCGCGCCGTGTTACAGGATTTGACCTGCGATTCAGACGGCAAAGTCAGCCAATACGTTGACCGCCAGAGCATCGAACCGAGTATGCCCGTTCACGCACTCAAAACGGGCGAGCCGTATATCTTGGGCGTATTTATGGTGGGCGCGTATCAGGAAATTCTGGGCGATATGCACAACCTCTTCGGCGACACCGACTCGGTCAATGTCTATGTCCGCGACGACGGCACTGTCGAATACGGCGGCATGGAAGAACACGACACCATCGAAGACATGCTCAAATATGTGCATCTGGAAGCCGACGAAGTCATCAACAAATTCGAAGAAAAAACCCGCTGGGCCAAACTCAAACCCGCCGAGCGCAAACTCTTCACCGCCGAATTTCTCCACGCACTCAAACAAAGCAGCTATCTGAGCTTGGAAGATGAAGACGGAGAAACCGCATAATCCAAACTCAAAGGCCGTCTGAAAACACTGAATAATGCGTTTTCAGACGGCCTCTTTATCGGCGGGACGGCAATATCAGGCCATCAGGTTGCCGATATATTTAATCAGCGTTTGCGCACTCAGAACCGCCATGGCGATCACCACCACGCCTGCCGGCGTCATCCACAGCGGGTGTTTAAGGATACGGAAGTATAAGCCGCACCGATAACCGAGGTAATCGACGCCGCCCAAATCACGATGCCGAAAATAATCAGGCCGAAGTTGCCCGCCACATATTGGAACGGGGTGGACGCGGGGTTGGCTTTGTCCAACTGCACGCCCTGAGACACCACGCCCAAAACGGCCGGAAACAGAATCACGCGCATGACCGAGGCAATCAGAATCGCCGATACGCAGATTCAGCCCCAAGCCCGCACCGCCAACGTTGCCGATGTTGAACGCCAGCCCGCCCATCACAGTCAGCAGCGCAAGGAAATAGCCCGCGCCGGGAAACACTTGGTTGGCAATATCCTGCGCGCGCCGTCCGAAAACGGTAATGATGCACCAGATATTGAGCTGCGCGCCGATGTCCGACAAAATGGACAGCAGAATGACAAAGCCGAAACCGGCCATCAGCGTTTGGGTAAAGGTGGCGGTTTGTGTCAGAAAACCGGGGCCGATGGCCGAGGTGCCCATAGGAAGGCGGCATTCATCTAGATTGGAAGCAAATCAGTTAACAACGCTTTTGTAGGAAATAAGAATGAAAACCTTATCGATTCTTTTTGCCCGCATCATTATACGAAAGTGGACATTCGCTTTTCTTATCAATTTTTGTGGTTTTTTATTGGTTTTTTTATTTTTTAAAAAGACCGTTTGGAATGGTATTGGAGATGATTGGCACGAAGTTTTGATGACAGGGTTCACGTTGTTTGTAATACTACCCGTTGTTTTTCTATTTCTTTGTATACCTACTACAGCCTCAGTGATTCACTGTATTGGTTGGCGGCTATGCCGGAAAACCATCGTGCGATATGGCGAACGTGCAAATGCCATTATGGAAACAGTTTCTGAGGTTACCAATCCCCTGATCCGTGCGGAGAATGACCGAACCTTCCGTTATGTGTTTTCATTTGTTGATGCATCTGGACAAAGACATACCAAATTTTTTCTGAAGTCTGGCGATAGCCCAACGGCTGTTGAAGAGGATGGAGTGCCCACTTATCCTAAAGAAAAGTTTGTCCGTTATCCCAAACTCGGTGAAAAGTTTGAAGTCTTATACTTAAAGGGATTAGAAAAACACCCAATAATCTTAAATACAGGTAATAGTGAATTTGTTCGCCATATCCAAGAGGAACATCGGCAAAATATTATCCGGCAATTAAGCGAGCGTGTGAGTAACACGAAAATCCTTGCAGATGCGGATCCCCATAATCCGGAACGGCAAAGGCTTTATCAGCAGGCACAACAGGATTTATACAATTACCAGCAATTTGGCACTGAGCCTATGCTCATAGAATCATTTTCAAGAGGGTTGGTATTTAAATCAAATCCATAGTCCTAAACCTGTCACAATCATGTCAGTTACTCTCGTTAGACTGGGTCTAAATTAGGGAGTAGTGATTTACTAAATATAAAACTTTTTCTATTAAGGCGCTGCGCCGGGCAGATTGGGACATGGTTATCTCCTGTTGCAGGGAAAAGAAAACGGCAGACAGAGCCAAACGGAAATCTGCATACCGTGCAAACGGCCGCCGGCTCCTTTCTGCCTGATATGCAGGGGGAGTGTTTTCAGACGGCCTTACGGTACGGCCAAAACCGCACAATTGCACAAATCGCTGCTGTCAAAACGCGTTTCGTCGCCCGCTTTCAGGCCGGGGACGGGGAACAGGCGCACGGTCAGCGGTTTGTTGAGGCGGAAAGCCATCGTTCCGGTATCCCGCATCAGGGCGGCGATTTTCTGCGGCGGGGTGTCGCCCGCAATGGGGACGGTGTCCAAACCGATGCCGCATACGCTGCTGTAAGTGAGCAGCGCGCGGATATCGAACCGGTCGGCGCGGGTGGCTTCGGCCAAACCTTCGTCTTCGGTAACCGCCAGCATCAGGCCGGAAAAGCCCTGCATCTGCACACCGGCAAGTGATTTGAACACGCGCGTGAGCAGTGCGGAAGCTTCTACTGTCCCCGCCGCGCCGAAATACGGTACGCGCAGCCCGCGATACACATCTACCATAGAGGCACAGTTTTTCGACGGCGCAGCCGAAGTGTCCATGCCCGCATAATGCCAGCCCGCACCCAATTCATGCGCCGACACCAAAGCCTGCACCGCATCAACATGATGCTGCAAGGCGTTGCGCATGGCCGTAAAGGCCGTCTGAAAAAAGGCCGCCTGCTCTTGCGGCTGCCCGTTCAGGTTTTGCAGCGCAGCCACCAGCAAGTCGGGGGTTTCCAAGCCGAGCACCAGACATTTACCCGCGCCGGCGCGATGGTAGGATGCGGGGAAATACGGAATCAGCGGCGCACAGTTAAAATTGACGGTGAAATTAAAGTTGCCCATGCCCTCGGGCGTGATGCGGGCGATTTCAGCCACGGCTTCGGTGCAGCGCAAGATGGTTTCATTGTCGAGAAAACCGTTTTCGTCCTGCCCGATATTGACACAGGCGTTGCACAAATCGCCGTATTCGCGGATCAGTTCGGGCAGCAGGGCGATTTCCTGCGGTGTGCGCGCTTCGCCCACGGCAAAACGGATACGCAGACCGTTTTCGTTGAGGGCGCCCAAAATGCGCCGGATTTCGGCCAAACCTTCACCGGCCGCCGCCGCATCGGCGGTATCCAGATATTCGCCGAACGGATTGCTGACGATGCGCACCGACTGCACAATGTAGCCGCCCGCCGCCAGCGCGGCCGCCAATCGGTCGCATTCGCGCTTGGCTTCACCCAGAATCTGCGGCCATTCGGCACGGTCGGCTCCAAGCACAGTAAACGCCGTTACCGCGCGCACGCGGCATAAATCTTTTTGTGTCAAATCCTGCATCGAAATGTCTTTCCGGCCGGACGGCCTGACTGATTAAAATCGATTCAAAAATGCCGTCAGCCGTCTGCTGCGGAATAGAGGCGGCGCGTTTTTTTCAGACGGCCTGCACCGCGATGCCCGCCGCCTGCAATGCGGCACGGATACGGTCGGCAAAGTCGAGCGCGTGCGCGCCGTCGCCGTGCAGGCAGATGCTGTCGGCACGCACCGGCACACGGCTGCCGTCCACCGCCGTTACCGTGCCTTCGCGCACCATCTGCAACACCTGCGCTACCGCTTCATCGTCGCTGTCCACCTGTGCATCGGGGCGGGTGCGCGGCACCAGCGTGCCGTCGGGCAGGTAGCGGCGGTCGGCAAATACTTCCGAAACCGTTCCCAATCCGGCCGCTTCACCCGCCGCCAACAGCAGGCTGCCGGAAAGTGCCATCAGTTTCAGGTTCGGATTGAAACCGCGCACGGTATCGGCGATTACGGCAGCCAATTCCGCATCCTGCGCGGCTTGGTTATACAGCGCACCGTGCGGTTTCACATAGGCCGTTTCCACGCCTGCGGCCGCACACAAGGCCTGCAATGCGCCTAATTGGTAGCGCAGGTGGGCGCGCAATTCGTGTTCAGGCAAATTCATCGTGCGTCGGCCGAAGTTTTCGCGGTCGGGGAAGCTCGGGTGCGCGCCGACACGCACGCCGTTCTGTTTCGCCCACACCAGCGCGGCCGCCATGTCCGCCGCCCCGCCCGCATGAAGCCCGCAGCAGATGTTGGCAGACGTTACGCGCCGCAGCAATGCCTCGTCGTTACCGCAGCCTTCGGCCAAATCGGCGTTTAAATCTACTTGCATGATGTTTCCTTCTCCGGCGGCGGCCGACGCGCACGAGGCCGTCTGAACGGCCGCCGCCCGTTCCCGTTTATACTGCCGCGATGCGGCGGATCTGGTTCAGATAGGCTTCGTTGCGGCGCAGCAGGCGGGCGGCCTGTGCGGCATCGGCCGCCTGAAAATAGACTTTGCTGCCGAAACGGATTTGCGCCAGCCGCCCCAAATCGGCCTGTGCCACAGCGGCAATTTTAGGGTAGCCGCCGGTGGTCTGCGTATCCGCCATCAGGATAATCGGCTGCCCCGACGGCGGCACTTGCACCGTGCCGAACTGTACGGCATGGGACAGCATTTCGGCTTCCTGCACCCGCTCCAATCCGCCGCCGCCGAAACGGTAGCCCATGCGGTTGCTGTCGCTTTGCAGCGTCCAGCCGTTCTGCCAGAAGCGGTAGTGCGCTTTTTGGCTGAACAGATGATATTCGGAAGAAGGCAGAGCATGGATGCGGTCGGTGAGCGCAATCGGCGCGATGCCCATTTCGGGCAGGCTGCGGCCGTCTGAAAACGTGGGCAGTTCGTCGCCTGCTTTGAGGCTGCGCCCGTGAAAACCGCCGAATGCGGCTTTCAGGTCGGTGCTGCGCGAACCCAGCACTTCCGGCACATCGATACCGCCCTGCACGCACAGATAAGCGTACATGCCCTGCACGGCGCGCACCAGCCGCAGCGTCTGCCCCGCCCGCGCGGTATAACGCCAATACGAATACACCGCGCGGCCGTCCAAATCGGCTTCATAGGCCGCGCCGGTCAGACAAAATGCCGTATCGCGTGCAAACACCAGCGTCAAACCGCCCAAAGCGATTTCGACGGCGGCCGCGTGTTCCTCGTTGCCCAGCAACAGATTGCCCGCCCGCAAGGCCAAAGTATCCATGGCGCCCGCGTGGCCGATACCCGAACTGCGGTGGCCGTAACGCCCCAAATCCTGTACCGCCGCCGGTGCGGCGGCCTGTTTGATGACCAACATCAGTCCACCCCCGATCCATATTCGGCCGAAGCCGCGACAAACTGCACCGTATCGCCAGCCGCCAGCAGCGTGGGCGGATTTTTTTGCGCATCAAACAGCGGCAGTGCCGTGCGCCCGATAATCTGCCAGCCTCCGGGCGAGGCAAACGGATACACGCCCGTCTGCGCCCCGCCGATGCCCACCGAACCGGCTGCCACCTGCGTACGCGGTACGGCGCGGCGCGGGGTATGCAGGTTTTCCGGCAGGCCGCCCAGATACGGGAAGCCGGGCTGGAAACCCATCATAAACACGGTGTACACCGTTTCCGTATGCCGCCGCACTACCTCTTCGGGCGAAATGGCGTGAAACGCCGCCACTTCGCCCAAATCGGGGCCGCCCGCGCCGCCGTAATGTACGGGAATCTCGACATGCCGCCCTCGGTAATCGGCCGCCGATACTTTCGGCCACAAAGCTTCCAGCGCGGCGGCCGTGTCGTTCAGACGGCCTGCCTCATACACAAACACGGTGAGATTGTTCATGCCCACCACGGTTTCGGCCACACCGGCCAAGGCCGATACCGCATCGGCAAACGCCCACAAACGCCGCTGCCGGCCCAAATCGGCCGGCGGCGGCAACATAAATGCCAGCGCATTTTCGCTGACGGCAGTCAGTTGGTATTCTTTCGTCATATTTTTGATGTGCGTAAAAGTAAAAGTTTAGAGTTTTTACCTTCGGCCATCATACGCAAGTTCCCCTTGACCCACAACCAACCCTCTCAGGCTTTCGTTGCCGCTGTATTCAAGCGTATGTATGCCGCCACAGCTTCCCGCTCAATCCGTGCCCGCATCGGGTGCGGCCGTCTGAATGGCGGCCAGATTGGTTTCCAGCCAGTCCGCCAAATCGGCAATTTTCGCCCCTGCCTGCCGCCCGTAATCCGTCAGCGAATATTCCACATGGGGCGGCACGGTGGGGAATGCCCGCCGGTGTACCATGCCGTCCCGTTCCAGCTGTTGCAGCGTCTGGGTCAGCATACGTTCGCTGATGCCTTCAATCTCGCGGCGGATTTCGCTGAAACGCTTGGTGCCGCCGGCCAAAACCGCCATGACCAGCCCGCCCCAACGGCTGGTCAGGTGCTGGAAAATCTGTCGCGACGGGCAGTCTTGCGCCAGCACCCGCCCCCTCCGTCCGCTTTCCCCGTTTTTTCTCTCCGATATATCAACATCTTGCACAACCACCTCCAAACTAACATTTTTGTAAGTACTTACGGAAAGTAAGTTTAGAAATTATACTGCTCCCACTGCATCATTGCACCAACCGAACGAAAGGAAAATCATGAAGAAATTTGCCGTTATCGGTGCCACAGGCTATGTCGGCCGTGCCGTTGTCGCCGAACTGGCCGCACGCGGCCACCGCGTTACCGCTTTCTCGCGCCGGCCCGCCGCACAAACGCAGGCGGACAATGTGTCGGCCGAAACCGCCGATGTCAATGCGCCCGACTTTGCCGCCCGCCTGGCCGGTTTCGATGCCGTCATCAGCGCATTCAATCCCGGCTGGGACAATCCGAATATCGGCGCGGACTTTAAGCGCGGTGCCGATGCCGTCGTCGAGGCCGCCAAAACTGCACAAGTTCCCTATCTGCTGCTGGTCGGCGGGGCGGGCAGCCTGTTTGTCGCACCCGGCACCCAGCTGATTGATACGCCCGACTTTCCGCAGGAAATTTACGACGGTGCCGATGCCGCCCGCCATCTGCTGCGCGGCCTGCAAGATCGGCGCGATGTCAACTGGGCGATGGTTTCCCCGCCCGCGCGTCTCGGTGCGGAGGCCGGTTACAGCGAAGAACGCACCGGCCGGTACCGCTTGGGTCAAGACGATTTGCTGATGGACGGAGTACAGCCCGCAGGCATCAGCGTGGCCGATTTGGCTGTTGCCATTGCCGATGATGCGGAACAGCGGGCACACCTGCACCGGCGGTTTACCGTAGCCGCACCCTAACCGTTTCGGAAAACGGGTGGGCAACAGGTTCCGCCTGCTCCCAACCCCTGCCGCAAACGGCACGGCCGAAATGCGGACAGATACCCCATAGAATCAGGCCGTCTGAAAATGCGCAAACCTGCGTTTTCAGACGGCCTTGATGCGGCCGAACGGCCGAACGGCGGTATCAGTCGCCCATCACGCGGCCTTCGTGGCGCGGGCCGGCTCCGCCCGTCAAGCCGCTTTCGCCGATAACGATGCCCTGCACGCCCGAACTCAAATCACGGATTTGTACCTTGCGGCGGTGTTTTCTTCCAACTCGTACACACTGCCCCGATGAAGACGGTTGGGCAGGTCGATGGCCGTCTGAATGTCCATTCCCCGGTCGATATGGGCCGTCAGGGTTTTGGCAACGCAGCCGATGATGCGGCTGGCCGCCGGGCAGGAAATAGGCGGCGGTTTCGGGGTAGCGCTGCAAATATTTCTGATTCTGCTCAATCGACTTGGCCATGCGCGGCGAACGGCAAAACCCTGTTCGGCCAGCGCAATCGGTTTGGCAAACAGGGTGTGCCACGGCAGTTTGCCGTAACGCTTGTGCATGCCTTCCAGCAGTTTGGGTACGCCCGCCCACCACCGCCTGCATAAATTCGAGCGGTTTGCCGTTTTCGTCCAAGAAAATCTGCGGCGCAGCAGATTGCGGTGCGGTTTCGCACGCATCAAAAGTCGTGAGTCTTTTGGCCCGATTATCCCAATAAACGGCAAACGCACTGCCGCCGCGTTTGAGGATTTCGTAGCCTGCTTCGGTCGCCGGCGGGTTGGCCGATACGGCCATAAATTTTTCCGCCGACACCGGCCGCTGAGCCGTCCGCCCCGTTCCCTGCTCGGGTGCGCGGTTTTCTTCGGCGGCAGGCGTTGCGAGCCGGAAGGTGTACAGGGCGGCGGGGGGGGGGACGGACAGCAGGCCGATTATCAGGGGCTTGAACAACGGTTGTTCTCCTCGGTGCTTGGCGGCATGGCAGGCTAGGGAAACGCCGTCTGAATTCAGACGGCCCCGCCGCCTGTTCAGACGATTTCCGCCCGCAGTACGCCCAGTCCGGCAACCGATGCCTCAATGATGTCGCCGCGCACTACTGCGCCCACGCCCGCAGGCGTACCGGTGAAAATCAAATCGCCCGGCTGCAAGGTAAACAGCTGCGACAGGCGGCTGACGATTTCGGCGGCCGGCCAGATCATATGCCCGATGTCGCTGTGCTGGCGGGTTTCGCCGTTCACACTCAGGCGGATTTCGCCGCTGTTGATTTCGCCCGTATGCGACAGCGGATACAGCGTGCCGACCGGCGCGGAACAATCGAAAGCCTTGCCCGCTTCCCACGGCCGGCCGGCTTTTTTCATTTCGGCCTGCACATCGCGGCGCGTCATGTCCAGGCCGACGGCATAGCCGAAAATATGGGCGGCCGCTTCCTGCAGCGCAATATCCGCCCCGCCTTTGCCCACGGCCAGAACCCATTCGGCTTCGTAATGCAGATCAGCCGTCTGCGGCGGGTAAGGCAGGCGCACGGTCTGCCCGTCTGCCGCCGCAACGACAGAATCGGCATCGCCCGCTTTGCAGAAGAAAAACGGCGGCTCGCGCACGGGGTCGCCGCCCATTTCGCGCGCATGGTCGGCATAATTGCGGCCGACACAGTAAACGCGGCGCACGGGAAAGCGCGCCGGTGTGCCGTAAACCGGCAGCTCGGCGCGTGCAGATGGGGCAAAGACATATTCCATCGCCATACCTTTCACAACGTTAAACACGGTTACACCGGTTTTCAGACGGCCTGAAAACGGCCTGCCCGCTGCCGGAACAGGCCGTCTGAAACCGCGTCAGAGACAGCGGCCGAACAGATTGAGCATATTCTGCCACGCCGTTTCTGCGGCTGCTTCGTTATATTCGAGATCGGCACCGTTTTTCCGCCCGTTTTCAGTAGCCTGCGGATTGGTGAAACCGTGCCGCGCACCGGGCAGAATATCGATTCGGCAGCGCACGTCCGCCGCCGCCATTTCTTCGCGGAACGCGGCCACATCGTCCAAGGTAACCATGCTGTCCAATTCACCGTGCGCCACCAGCAGTTCGGCCTTCACCATACCGGCCACGGCAGGCTGCTGCGCGGCCAAAACGGCATGGAACGCCGCCACCGCTTTCAAATCCGCACCGCGCCGCGCCATATCCAGCACCACTTTGCCGCCGAAGCAGAAACCGGCCGCGCCCAGCGACAAAGCGTTCACTTCGGGGCGGGCGGCCAGCGTTTCATACGCCAGGCGGGTGCGCTCTTCCAAAACGGCCGGATTGTCGAGCAGGTAGTTCATTTCGGCGGCGGCAACGGCCGCATCGTCGGTCAGCCGCGCACCGCCGTACAAATCCGCTGCCAGCGCGGCATAGCCCGCTTCGGCCAAACGCTCCGCCGCCCGTTTGGCGTGGCCGCTCAATCCCCACCACTCGGGGGCGACCAACACGCCCGACAATTCGGCCGCCGCATCGGCCGGACGGCAGAAATGGCTGTGCAGGGTAACACCCTGAGAATCGGTGTAGCTTAATGTTTCAGTGATGATTCGGTTTTCCATAATGGTCTCCTCTGCTGGGTAATGATGATGGAAACAACCGCACGCGGCGGATTCACTATCCAATGAACGGTATCCGATTTTCTGCCGGCTGCGGCAGCGGCTGCCTCGCAGAAACAAAACGATGCCGTCTGAACTGCCTGCCCTGCCGCCGTCTGCCGAGCCTTATCCGAACACAACACAAGACAAACCGCATCGGCCAACCGCCCCGACCTCAGGCGGTTTCAGACGGCATCGAGAGGCTAATCGGCCGGCTGCGCGGCAGAAAACGGCTGCGGACTCTGAACAGAAAAATAGAACATGCGCCGGACAGATTCATGCCGGCCGCCATTTTGACCGGCCGTTCCGTCAATCCTCAATCAGCGCATCGACAAAAGCGCGGGCATCGAAGGGACGCAAATCGTCTATGCCCTCGCCCACGCCGATGTAGTGCACGGGAATAGGCCGTGCTGAAGCCAGTGCGGCCAATACGCCGCCTTTGGCCGTGCCGTCGAGCTTGGTCACAATCAGGCCGGTTACGCCCAGAGCATCGTCAAACGCGATGACTTGGTTGACCGCGTTCTGGCCGATGTTGGCATCGAGCACCACCATGATTTCATGCGGCGCGTCGGGCATGGTTTTCTGCAATACGCGTTTGACTTTTTTAATCTCTTCCATCAAATGCAGCTGGGTGGGCAGACGGCCGGCCGTGTCGGCCAGTACCACATCGATTCCGCGCGCCTTGGCCGCTTCCACCGCATCGAAACAGACGGCCGCCGAATCGCCTTTGGCCTGCGAAATGACGGTTACGCCGTTGCGCCGCCCCCATTCCTGCAACTGCTCGCGCGCCGCCGCACGGAAGGTGTCGCCCGCTGCCAGCACCACGCTTTTACCCTGCTGCTGGAAATATTTCGCCAACTTGCCGATGGACGTGGTTTTGCCCGCACCGTTGATGCCCGCCATCATGATGACGAACGGGCGGCCGTCGTCTGGCAGCCGCAGGGGCGACTGCAAAGGTTCGAGCAAATCATAAAGCGCGTCTTTCAGGGCTTGGCGCAGCTCGGTACTGTCGCGCAGGCCTTTGAGCGATACGCGGCGGCGCACTTCGTCCATCAGCCGTTCGGTCGCTTCGATGCCCATGTCGCCGGTGAGCAGGACGGTTTCCAGCTCTTCATATAGGGCTTCGTCGATTTTGCCGCCGCCGAACACACCGGCCAGCGATTTGGCCATCTGGTTGCGCGATTTGCTCAATCCCTGTTTCAGGCGCGCCGCCCACCCGGTTTTTTCCGCTTCGGCAGGCTGTCCGGCCGATACCGGATTTTCCGCCGTATGGCCATGGTACGCCGGCGGCGCAATCGGCCTTTCTGCCTGAACGGCAGCCGTCTCTCCGTGCGGCACGGCTGTACCGGCTGCATTTTCGGCAGGAGGCGGCGTACTTTCCGCCTCTGCCCCGCCCTCCGCCGAAGGTTGGACAATCTCGCTCAAATATTGCGGCTCTTCCCCGGTTTCCTGCGGCATCAAGAGGGGGTTGGTTTCAGACGGCCTCTGCGCCGTTTGGGCGGTCTCTTCCTCCGGTTGCGGGCGGCGTTTGAACAATCCGAACATTTCTTTTTTCCTAACTGACAATCGGCCGCAGCAGCGGCGTTTTTATATGAAGGTTACTGTATCACATCGGGCACGGCGGGCAAACAAACGGCCGCCGTCCGGCAGCCGTTCTGTATTGATGTTCAGAGATAGAATTTTTCCAGTACTTTAAGCGTATCGTCGAGCCGGTAAACCAAGGGCTGGCCGGTGGGGATTTCCACCGCCATGATGTCGTCGTCGGAAATGCCCTCGATGTGTTTGACCAGCGCGCGCAGCGAGTTGCCGTGTGCCGCCACCAATACGCGTTTGCCCGCCAATACGGCCGGTGCAATCTGATCCTGCCAAAACGGCAGCACGCGATCGAGCGTAACTTTCAGATTTTCGCCGTCGGGCACGACATCGGCAGGCAGGTGGGCATAGCGGCGGTCGTTATGGGCGGAAAATTCGTCGCTGCGGTCGAGCAGGGGCGGGAGGGTGTCGTAACTGCGCCGCCAGATGTGTACCTGCTCGTCGCCGTATTGCTCGGCCGTCTGTTTTTTGTCCAAGCCCTGCAAACGGCCGTAATGACGCTCATTCAACCGCCAGCTTTTGATTTGCGGGACAAACAGTTGATCGCTCTCTTCCAAAACGATATTGCAGGTTTTGATGGCGCGGGTCAGCACCGATGTGAAGGCGATGTCGAACTGATAGCCCTGCTCTTTCAGTTTGCGTCCGGCCGCTGCGGCTTCTTCGATGCCTTTTTCGCTCAGTTTGACATCGCGCCAGCCGGTGAACAGGTTTTTGGCGTTCCATTCACTCTGGCCGTGGCGGATAAAGACAAGTTCCGTCATATTTGCACTCCTCATTTTTGGTTTTCATGGCGTTCGGGATAGGATTGGCATCAGGCCGTCTGAAAACCGTGTGGCCACGGTGAAGACCGGATACGGGATTTCAGACGGCCTGATGCGCCGATTCGGGGCACACGGGCAGGACGGTAAGCCGGGTTCTGTCGCGGACAGTCATTCATCTAGGCGTGCCGTTGCCGGCACACTCAAGCAACCTACCCGAACGCTCGGCGGGCCGCGTCAATGCGTTCTGTTTGGTCTTGCTGCGGATGGGGTTTGGCCTGCTGCGTCTTGTTGCCAAGCGCACGGTGCGCTCTTACCGCACCTTTTCACCCTTGCCTGTGCCTGCCGGTGCAGGCCATCGGCGGTTTGGCTTTCTGTTCCACTTTCCGTCGCGTTGCCGCGCCCGGCCGTTAGCCGGCATCCCGCCCTGTGCAGCCCGGACTTTCCTCCCCGCAGGCTGTGAAGCCCGCGCGGCGACTGTCTGTCCTGCCCGTGTGCGCGGCGATTATAGCACAGGCTCCCCCGTCAGCCCGCAAACGGTTCGACGGCGGCCGCCGCGCCCGAGGTTTCGGCCAATGCGCGGTTGAGCACGGCGAAAAACTCGCTGCCGTCGCGCGCGGCCAGCCATGCACCGTCTCTCAGCGAAAAATGGTAACCGCCGCTTTTGGCCGCAATCCACAATTCCTGATTGGGCGTGTGGCGGTTGATGACGATCTGGCCGCCGCCGTCTGCTTCCAGAGTCAGCACATTGCCCGCCAAACGGCAGTCGACATCCAAACCCGCCTCGTCGATTTGGTCTTCGATATGGGCAAACAGACGGTCGGTGTACTGCAAAAACGCGCTTTCGGTCATCATGGTTTTATGTTGTTCCGTTTTTTGTGTAAGATGGCAAATCTTGCCATATCTGCCGACAAAATACCATGACGCGAACCACTCTTGCCTTACTGCCGGCCGCCGCACTCCTGTTGTCGGCCTGCGGCTACAAAGGCGATCTCTACCTGCCGCGCGAAGGCGATAAAGCCCGTTTCGGCGTGATCCAGACCGGCCTGCCCCTGCCCGGCCGCACGCCCGCCACCGTACCGCCCCCGTCCAATTCAGACACACCGGAACAGCCATGACCCTCTCTTGCGAACATATCAGCTACACCGCCCTGGCCGAACAATTCGGCACTCCGCTCTACGTTTACAGCCAATCCGCCATCGATGAAGCATTTGCCCGTTATCAGACGGCCTTTGCCGCCCTCAACCCCTTAATCTGCTATGCCGTCAAAGCCAACGGCAATTTGAGCGTGCTGCGCCGTTTCGCCCGGCTGGGCAGCGGCTTCGACATCGTTTCCGGCGGCGAACTGGCACGGGTGCTGGCGGCAGGCGGCGATGCGGGCAAAACGATTTTCTCCGGCGTAGGCAAAACCGAAGCCGAAATCGAATACGCGCTCACGGCGGGCGTGAAATGCTTCAATGTCGAATCGCTGCCCGAGTTGGAACGCATCAACCGCGTGGCAGGCCGTCTGAACCGCACCGCGCCGGTTTCGCTGCGCATCAACCCCGATGTGGACGCGCAAACCCACCCCTATATTTCCACCGGTCTGAAAGCCAATAAATTCGGCATCGCCATGCAGGACGCGCCTGCGGCATACGCCCGCGCCGCCGCGCTGCCCCACCTGCGCGTTACCGGCATCGACTGCCACATCGGTTCGCAACTGCTCGACAGCGCGCCGCTGACGGAAGCAGCCGAACGCCTGCTTGTTCTGGTAGACAACCTTGCCGCACAAGGCATCGTGCCGGAACACATCGACTTGGGCGGCGGCATCGGCATTCCCTATCGAGCAGACGAAACCGCGCCCGATTTGTCCGCCTATGCCGCCGACATCGCCAAACTGTTGGCCGGACGGCCGCTGTCGCTGATTCTCGAACCCGGCCGCAGCCTTGTCGGCAACGCCGGCGTACTGCTGACGCGGGTGGAATTCGTCAAACACAACGGCGACAAAAATTTCGTCATCGTCGATGCCGCCATGAACGATTTGATGCGCCCCACGCTCTATCAGGCCTACCACCATATCGAACCGGCCGAAACGCCGTCTGTCGCGCCGTTTGAAGCCGACATTGTCGGCCCCGTCTGCGAAACCGGCGATTTTCTCGCCCAAGGACGCAGCATTGCGGCACAGGCAGGCGACCTGCTTGTAGTGCACGGTGCGGGGGCTTACGCCGCCAGCATGGCAAGCAACTACAATACCCGTCCGCGTGCGGCCGAAGTGCTGGTATCCGGCAGTGAAGCCAAACTCGTGCGTGCGCGCGAAACGGTGGCCGGTATGCTGGCCGCCGAACAGGCCTGCCTGTAAGCGGACAGCTTTCCGTACCGCACCGAGGCCGTCTGAAAACAGAACAGCGTTTTAGCTTCGCAGAAACTGCGTTTTCAGACGGCCTCGGTTTACGCAGAGAATCCAAGAAGGAAAACATCCGAAACCGATTTATGTCCCGATGATGTGCAGGATTTGAAGATTTGCCTGCGCCAGTATCAAGACCAATACACCGTTCGCCCCTGAACGGCACAAGCATCAAACTCAGGCGGCAAATTGACATCTGCCGCCCGAGTTTGTGAAGCATATACGCTCTCAACCCGGCCGCCTGTCAGTATGCCGAGTGATTTGAGTTGTACAAAAATTACCGGATTGCACTTTGAATAAAAATACCGTATCTGTGCGCGGGCGGCTCAGTCCGCAAACGATGCTTTGACCGCTGCGTCCAGCTCGCCGTCAATCTGCACCCGGTGAAAGCGCATCACCGTGCGGTCTCCCTGTTTTTCGTTCAGCCCGATACGGCGCACCACGCTGTCGCCCTCGATTTCGACAGAAGTAAAAATCTGCTTCATCAGGGCGGTTTTCGGCATCAGCCGCAGCGTCCATTTTTGCGGCGTGCCGCTCACATTCAAATCAAACTGCTTTTCCAGAGCCTGCACATTGCCGCCGATCAGGTCGAGAAACAGGCCGATTTGGCGGCCCTGCGCCGCATTGCCCGCACCGCCCGTCCAGTTTTTGCCGTCCCACTGCATGATGCCGTCCGCACGCACGCGCAGGCGGTTGTCGAACGGCTGCTGCATATGCCAGATCAGCCCTTTGTGCGGCAGCAGGACAAAACGCCCCGAGGCACTCATCGGCTTGGGCAGCGATTTCAGATACCGTTGCTGGCTGAACGCGCCCTGCACCGATGCGGGTTTTTGCAGAATCTGTGCCAACTCTGCGGCGGAAAATGCCCACAGCAGCGGGCTGGCCAGCATCAGGGCGGCCGTTGTCAGGATTTTTTTCATCATGGATTTGCTCTTTCTCTGTGTGGCGACGGTTTTCAGACGGCCTGAAAGGTCGGGTGCCGCCGCACTGCTTCCAGCCAGCTCGGCGGAGTTTGGAACTGCATGAGGCCGTCTGCCAGCGATACCGCCGCCTGAACCGTGCTGCCCTTGGTCAGTTTCGTGCCGCTGTCGCAGTCGGTAATCGTGTAGCGGATACGCAGGCAGCTTTCGATTTCGGTTACCGCCAGATCGATACGTATCCTGCTGCCGAAACGGGCGGGTTTGATGTATTTCAGGTTCAGCTGCACCACCGGCCAACTGTACCCCTGCCGCCCCATTTCACTGTAATCGTAGCCGATGGCACTCAAAAACGCGCAGCGCGCCACTTCGAGGTATTTCACATAATGGCCGTGCCAGACGATGTGCAGCGCATCGACATCGAAAAAGGGCACTTCCAACTCGGTACTGTGGCGGCAGTAAATATGTTCAGTCATGATCCGCATCGCTCCAAAAATCGTAAAAGTTAAACCATTGCAGCGGGTTTTGCGCACATTCCCGCGCCAAAATGTCGGCAAAACCTTGGGCGGCAGCGGCCACGGCGGCGGCACGCCCGCCGCGCTGCCAGTCGGCCGTGTCCAGAAAGCGGCGCAGTTTGAGGTGGTAGCGTCCGTTTTGTCTGACGCAGAACAGGGTATGCACGCGGGTTTTCAGCAGCCCGGCCAACAGCCATGCGCCCTGCGGCATTTCGGCGCGGTGTCCCAGAAACGATACCGGCACCGTTTTCCCGCCGCGCACCGGCACGCGGTCGGCCGCCACCGCCAACCATTCGCCCTCATCGATGCGCCGGTGCAGCTCCATCATCAGCGCCGCATCCAAATCGCCGACCTGAATCATGCGGATACGGTCGGCACCGGCTTTGTGCAGGGCTTCGTTAAAGGCTTCGGCGTGGCGGCTGTGTACCAATACGTTCAGCCGGAAACCCTGATGGTGCGACACCAGCGCGCGGCACACCTCCACATTGCCCAGGTGCGAACAGGCAAATATCTGCCCGCGCAGGCTGCGGTCGCGTATCAGGGCGTACACATCATCGGGATCGTCCACCACCAGATCTTCGTAGCGGATTTTGCGCTGCCACACGGCAAAGCGGTCGCACACCGCACGCCCGAATGCGGCAAACTGTTTGAACACGGGCAGCCGCCCGGGCAGCACGGCATCGGGAAAGGCCGTCTGAATCCGCTGCTGGTAACGCGCAATATGGCGGCGCGGTTTGGGCGCGGTGGCGTAGAAATACAGCACGACAAACCAGATACACGGGTTCATCAGCCACGGCGGCAGATAACGCACCATCAGTGTGGTAACGGCCAGAAACAGGCGGCTGCCGCGCTCATTTTGCGCCGCCCAATGTTCGGGGTTCAGCGGTTTCGCCATATTCAGACGGCTCCGCCCGTGATGCGCCGCCACAACATCGTGCAGAACAGCCGGGCGTGCATTTTACTGATAAGCACATTGTCGCCGAAAGCGCGGAAATGCGACACGCCGTCCGCCGCATAACGCACCGGCGTTTTTATCCATACCGGCCGCACGCCGCGCCAATACAGGCGGATCAGGATTTCTGTATCAAAATCCATGCGCTCGCCGACATATTCTTCCCGCACCACGGCCAAAGCCGGCGCGAGCGGGTACAGACGGAAACCGCACATACCGTCTTTGATGTCGGTGGAAAACGTGTGCAGCATATTCCAAAAATCGGTGATTTTCCGCCCGTACAACCGGGCTTTGGGCGCATCGGCACCGTATTGCGGCCAGCCGCACACCACGGCCTCGGGCTGCTCTGCGGCGGCAGCCAGCAGTTTGGCAATATCGTCCAGACAGTGCTGCCCATCGGCATCGACCTGTAAAACATGGGTATAGCCCTTTTGCGCCGCATACGCCAGCCCGTCTTTCACGGCTGCGCCTTTGCCGCCGTTGGCCGCGCGGTACAGCACCGATACGCCGTCCCGCTGTGCCAGATCTGCCAAAACCGGCCGGCAGCCGGCAGCCGAGCCGTCATCGACAATCAGCGTGTCCAAACCGAATCCGCGCACCGTCGCGGCCACGCGGGCTACGGTGTCGGCGTGGTTGTAATGGGGAATGACGGCAAGGGTTTTCATAATGCTCCGTTCGGCCGCAGCCGTATTCAGACGGCCTCGAAAGTGCCGAAAACCAGCCGGCCGGACGCACACACGGCCTGCCCGTTTTCGATTTTGAAGGCGAGCTTGTCTTTGGCCGCATCGTATTTCAGCTCGACACGCACCATATCATAGGGGCGGACAAACTGCTGGTATTTCAGATTTTCCACGCACACGATGCCGCGCCCCCGGCCGCAACGCGCGGCCAGCCCGCGCACCCACTGCAATTCGACCACGCCCGGCACCAGCGGGAAACCGGCAAAATGCCCGCCGAAATAGGCCGCATCCAAAGGCACACGTCCCTGAAAACACACTGTATCCTGCGTTTCAGACGGCATCTGCCGCCATTCGGGTTCACCGGGTGCCTGCGTGAAGGCCGTCTGAAAATCGGCAGCCGTGATTTTCGATTGCGGATTGCGCGGCAGCGTGTCGCTGAAACGCCAGTAGCGCGGCAGGGCGGCGGTATCCTGTGTGGCGGCCAAATGTTTTTTCAGCACGGCCGCCACCTCTGCCCGTCCCCGCTCACGCAGCGCTTCGATGCCTGAGCCGTTCAATGCCGCCCACACGGCAACGCGCCGGTGCTGCGGATGCGGGGCACAGAAGGCGTCGGCAATCCATTCGTGCGCCAGCAGGTCGTGTTCGATTTGGTTCAGCGACACGCGCTTGTCCTCGAATTTGATGATACGGTCTTTGCGGCCGAGCAGCGCAAAACCCTCCGTCCGCATTTCGATTAAGTCGGCCGTCTGAAAACGCCCTGCCGTCCACGGCGATTGTGCCCACAATGCGCCGTCTGCGTCCTGTCCCACGCCGACGGCGGCAAACGGCTGCCATTCGCGGCGGCCGCTGCGGGCGGCAATGATGCCGGTTTCGGTGCTGCCGTACACTTCGAACGGCCGCACGGCGTGCTGTTCCAGCAGATCGGCCACCGCTTCGGGCAACTCGCCGCCCGCCGATACGATGCCGGCCAACCGCCCGCGCAATGCCTGCCAGTCGCGCGCGCCGCCCAAACGGTTCAGCACGGCCGGGCTGGCAATCCATACCGTTTTTTCGTAGCGCGCCGCCGCGGCCAGCAGGGTTTCGGGGTAAATATGCTGCGGCCGGTCCAGCGTCCAACCCATTACCAGCGGCAGGGCAAAGCGGAATGTGAAGCCGTACATATGCTGCGTGCCGACGCTGCCGGTCAAAACGGGGCGGGCAGCGGCAAACGGCAGGGATTCGGCCAGTACCGCCGCTTCGGCCGCCATTTGGGCGGCGGTTTTGACGATGATTTGCGCCCCGCCCGTCGAGCCCGATGTTTTCAGCCATGCCTCGGCTTGGGGCGGAATCCGCCAATCATCAGGCATGTTTTCCGCCTCTTCCCCGTCCGGTATGCCGAGCGTCCACACACCGCCTTCCGTCAGGCCGTCTGAAAATGCGGTTTCGTGCGGAACATCGGTTAGCCAGATGTCCGCCGTGCCGCCCCATGCGGCATTTTCGCGCGCCAGATTGGGCGGCAGCAGTACCCGCACGCCCGCGTGCCACGCGGCCAAAACGGCGCAGGCAAACTGTGCGGCATCTTCAAACCACAGAGCGGCACTGCGCACGCCGCGCGCTTTCAGACGGCCGGACAGGGCAAAGACGGCACGGTTGAAACTGCCCCGCGTCCAGTCGGGGGCGGCGGCGATGAGGTCGGTTGCGGGCAAGTGCGGCGAAAGGATATGAGTCAGCTGGTTCATGGTGTCCGAATATTGCGGCGCGGGGGCGTTTTCAGACGGCCACCCGCAGGATAGTGCCGATTGTAACCCAAATCCGCCCGCTGCCGCCTGCCGCACAGGACTTTCGCACCGTACGGCAAAGTTTCTCTATAATGGTTCCGTTCAGATGCCGTCTGAATCACGATAACAAGGAATGTAAAGGAGAATCAACTATGTCGGGTCAACTGATTGCGGTAATTCTGCCGCTCTGTCTGATGATTGTGATGGCCGGTTTGGGGCTGGAATTGACCGTGCGCGATTTTGTGCGGGTGAAAAATAACCCCAAAGTGATTGTGATTGCGCTGTTCTGCCAGCTGGTGCTGCTGGTGGCCGCCGCTTTTGCCGTCTGCGTGCTGCTGGGGCTGCCGCCGGTTTTGGCGGTGGGCATGATGATGCTGGCCGCCTCGCCGGGCGGGGCAACGGCCAATCTGTTCAGTTATCTGTATAAAGGCGATGTCGCGCTGAATATCAGTTTAACGGCGGTAAATGCGCTGATTGCCGCAGTCAGCTTCCCGCTGATTGTCAATGCGGCCGTGGCGTATTTTCTGCCGGACGGACAGCAGCTCGGCCTTCAATTCGGCAAGGTGCTTCAAGTGTTTGTGATTATCCTGCTGCCGGTGGCGGCAGGCATGGCACTGCGGCATTACCGCCCGCATCTGGCAGAAAAGCTGCAACGCTTTGTGCGCCTGTTTGCGACAGTGTTCCTGCTGCTGATTATTGTCGGGGCGGTGGCGGCGGAACGGGCCAATGCGGCGGAGTATATCCGTCAGGTCGGGCCTGCTGCCGCGCTGTTCTGCCTGTTGAGCCTGGGCACCGGTTATTTCGTGCCGAAACTGTTCGGTGTGGGCAAAGCGCAGGCGCGGGCGTGCGCTTTTGAAATCGGTATCCACAACAGCACGCTGGCGATGACGATTGCCATCACGCTGCTGAACAGCCCGCAGATGGCGATTCCGGCAGCCATTTATTCGATTGTGATGTATGTGTTCGGCGTGGCGTTCGGCACGCTGTTAAACCGGTTTGACCCGATTGAACGGCGTGCCTGACGCATCAGGCCTTTTTCAGACGGCCTCCGCCTGCGGCGGCCGTCTTAATTTTTGAACGCACGGTGGCAGGTTTTGCAGCTTTGCCCCACTTGGCCGAACGCGGTCTGCACAGCCGTCCGGCTGCCGCTTTGCGCCGCCCGGTCCAAAGCCGCTGCGGCGGCGTTAAATTCCGCCACGGCAGCCTGAAACGCCTGCGGCCTCTCCCACACGGCCGCAGCCGCATCGGAACCGCGCCCGCTGCCTGCCGGAAAATGCCGCCACGGCGCATCGGCCGTTTGGTTCAGCCGTGCAGCCAAACCCGCAAATTCGGCGGCGGAGAACGCGGCATCGCTGCGTTTGAGCAAGTCGCCCATCTGCCTGCTCAGGCTGCGCCAGTCCTGCATATACTGCCGGCGCACCCGTATATCGTCCGCCGTATCGGCCGCACCGTACGGCGCGGCGGCCAAAATGAATACCCACATCAGTTTTTTCATACTGTCCTCCTCCGCTTCGCCCATGGCATGTTCAGACGGCCTTATATATTACAGGCTCGAAGGAACTTAACAAAACTTCACAGTATCTTTGAGCCACAGTCATCATTACTTGCGTAAGCCTGGTTCGAGTTCCTTTATTTACAATCCGTTAAATTCGAAGAAACCCAACTATGTCTGCTCCCATAGTCCTCTCCTTTACTCCCGCCAAAGGCTGTACCGGTAAAACGACATTAACCGCAAACTTGACCGATCTGCTTTCGGCCAAACCGCTAATGCGCTTCCTCCCAATTGGCACCCACGCCCACTTCTGCCACCAAAGGCACCGACAGCACGCCTCCGCCGACAGCGGCCATGATTTGCGGCAGGATCCGCCGGACGACCGCCAATTCGGCCTGCGGTACTTCCAACACCAATTCGTCATGCACCTGCATCAGCAGTTTGGCCGACAGGCCGTCTGAAACCAGCCGGCCGGATACGGCAATCATGGCCTGCTTGATGAGGTCGGAAGCCGTTCCCTGCATGGGCGCGTTAATGGCGGCACGCTCGGCGGCGGCGCGGCGGGTAGCGTTTTTGTCCCGAATATCGGGCAGGTAGAGACGGCGGCCGAACAGGGTTTCCACATAGCCCTGCGCGGCGGCCTGCTCTTTGGTACGCTGCATATAGTCGGCCACGCCGGGATAACGGGCGAAATAGCGGTCGATAAAATTTTTCGCCGACAGATTGTCGATGCCCAGCGATTTGGCCAGCCCGTATTGCCCCATGCCGTAAATCAGGCCGAAATTGATGGTTTTGGCATAACGCCGCTGCTCGCTGCCCACATTTTCGGGCGGCACGCCGAATACTTCTGCGGCGGTGCGCCGGTGAATGTCTTCGCCGTTTTGAAATGCGTCGAGCAGGGTTTGGTCGCCGGACAGATGCGCCATGATACGCAATTCGATTTGCGAATAGTCGGCCGACACCATCACGCTGCCTTCCGGCGCGATAAAGGCGCGGCGCACGCGGCGGCCTTCTTCCGTACGGATCGGAATGTTCTGCAAATTGGGATTGCTGCTGGCCAAACGGCCGGTTACCGCGACGGCCTGCGCGTAGGTGGTGTGCACGCGGCCGGTTTGCGGATCAATCATTTCGGGCAGTTTGTCGGTGTAGGTCGATTTCAATTTGGCCAAACTGCGGTTTTGCAGAATGATTTTGGGCAGGGGGTAATCGGGTGCGAGGGCTTCGAGTACCGCCTCGTTGGTGGACACGCCGCCGGAAGCGGTTTTTTTCAGCCCTTTGGTGGGAATGCCCATTTTGCCGAACAGGATTTCCTGCAATTGTTTGGGCGAATTCAGATTAAACGGCTGTCCTGCGGTTTCGTAGGCCGCCTGCTCCAACTGCAGCAGACTGCCGCCCAACTCATGACTCTGGCGCGCCAGTTCGGCTTTGTCGATCAACACGCCGTTGCGCTCCATTTCAAACAAGACTTGGGCAACGGGCAGTTCCATATTCCGGTACATGGCCAGCTGCCTGCCGTCCATCTGCCCGCGCAGATGCGCTTCGATGCGCAAAGCGAAATCGGCATCTTGGGCGGCGTATTCGGCTGCCTGTGCCAGTGCCACATCGGCAAAGCCGATTTGTTTCGCGCCTTTGCCGCACAGCGATTCGTAAGTAATCGTGGGCAGACCCAGCCAGCGCTCGGCCAATTCGTCCAGACCGTGCCCCAAATGGCTTTCGACAATATACGAGGCCAGCATGGCATCACCCGCAATGCCTTTGAGGGCGATACCGTAGTTGGCGAAAATATGCTGGTCGTATTTGAGGTTCTGGCCGACTTTGTTCAGCGCGCCGTTTTCCAGATGCGGTTTCAGACGGCCCAACACATCATGCAAATCCAGCTGCTCGGGCGCGGCAGTGGGCGTATGGCCGAGCGGAATGTACACGGCATCGCCTGCGGCAAAGGCGAAGCTGATGCCTACCAGCCGTGCTTCCATCGCATTGAGGGCAGTAGTTTCCGTGTCGATGCCGACCGTATCCGCCTGCACCAGCCTGGCCAGCACGGCAGCAAATGCCGCTTCGTCGGTAATCGCTTGATAGGACAGGGTTTCGGGCTTGGGTGCTTGGGGGCGTATGCCGTCCGCAGGGGCGTTTTCAGACGGCATTTCTGCCGCCAAGGCCGCCTGTTCGCCGATATGCGCCGCACCGGACAAATCCTGGCTGCCCCCGTGCATCTGCTCCTGCGCTTCTTTGAGCCATGTACGGAAATTCAGCCGTTTGAATTCGGCCGCCAGTTGCGCCCACTGCGGCGTGCGGCGGCGCAGGCTGTCCGTTCCCTCCGGCAGTTCGGCGTGCAGATCCACATCGGTTTTAATCGTTACCAGCTGATAAGAAAGCGGCAGTTGCGCCAGCGCGGCGTGCAGGTTTTCGCCCACTTTGCCTTTGACCGATCCGACATTGGCCATCACGTTTTCCAGCGTACCGTATTGTTCCAGCCATTTGACGGCGGTTTTGGGGCCGCATTTTTCCACACCCGGCACATTGTCCACCTTGTCGCCCATCAGCGCGAGATAGTCGCGGATTTGCGCAGGCAACACGCCGAATTTGGCCTTCACGCCCGCTTCGTCCAAGGTTTCGCCGCTCATCGTATTCACCAGCGTCACGCGTTCGGAAACCAGCTGCGCCATATCTTTATCGCCGGTGGACACCACCACATTCCAGCCTGCCGCTTCGCCCTGTTTGGCCAGCGTGCCGATGACATCGTCGGCCTCCACATCAGGTACCACCAGAACCGGCCAGCCCATCAGGCGCACCAAATCCGGCAGCATCTCGGCCTGCGGACGCAATTCGTCGGGCATGGGCGGGCGGGTGGCTTTGTAGTCGGGGTACATTTGATGGCGGAAATTTTTGCCCTTGGCATCAAATACCACCGCGCAATAGTCGTGTTCATAATCGGCACGCAGGCGGCGCAGCATATTGAGTACGCCGTAGAGCGCGCCGGTGGGCGTACCGTCGGGCGCGGTCAGCGGCGCCATCGCGTGAAAAGCACGGTAGAGATAGGAAGAACCGTCGACAAGTAAAAGTGTGGAAGACATGATATAGGCCGTCTGAAAATCGAGTGCCCATTATAAAGGCTGGCGGGCGATACGCCTATTTTCAGACGGCCTGCGCCCCACGGCTGCCGCCCGGAATCCAAACCGGTGCAGTGCGCCGTCCGAAAACTGCCGGTCAATCGGCCGTACCGCCCGCAAAGCCGTCTGAAAATGCTAACATACCCGAGTTTTAAGGTCGGGTATCCCGGCCGCCACTTCACACAAGAAAGGCCGCATCATGAAACCGAACACCGCCGCACTGCTCGATGCCGTCGCCCTGCCGGGCAGCAGCCGCACATTGGGCAGCGAAAAAGCCGTCCGCCGACTGAACGAAACCGCCGACCACATCGAAATCGCCCTGCAATTCGATTTTCCCGCCAACCATCTGTCTGCCGACATCGAGCGCAATATCCGCGCCGCTCTAGCTGCGGCGGGCGAGCAGCGGCCGCTTGTGCTGACGCAGGAGAGCCGTATCGCCGTCCACAAAGTCCGCCCCGGCGTGAAAACGCTTTCCGGCGTGAAAAATATGATTGCCGTGGCTTCGGGCAAAGGCGGTGTCGGCAAATCGACCACAACGGCCAATCTGGCCGCCGCCATGAACGCCCTCGGCGCGCGCGTGGGCGTACTCGATGCCGACCTTTACGGCCCCAGCCAGCCCGCCATGCTCGGCGTGGCCGGTGCCAAACCCGAACAGCGCAACGGCCGGTTTATACCTGTGCGCACCGCCGAAGGCATTCAAGTGATGTCGATGGGGTTTTTGGTAGAACACAATCAGGCCGTGGTATGGCGCGGACCGATGATCAGTCAGGCATTGCAGCAATTGCTGTTTCAAACCGATTGGGACGACATCGACTATCTGTTTATCGACCTGCCGCCCGGCACGGGCGATATTCAGCTCACGCTGGCGCAGAAAATTCCGGTAACCGGCGCGGTGGTAGTAACGACACCGCAGGATATTGCGCTGATTGACGCGCGCAAAGCAGTGGATATGTTTGCCAAAGTGCAGATTCCGATTTTCGGCATACTGGAAAATATGTCGCTGCACATCTGCACCCGCTGCGGGCACCGCGAAGCCGTTTTCGGCAGCGGCGGCGGTACGGAAATGGCTCAACAGCTGGGCGTGCCGCTGCTGGGGCAGCTGCCGCTCTCCCTGCCCGTGCGCGAGGCCATGGATCGGGGCGAAGCGGCAAAACTGCAACAAAACTATCCCGACATTGCCGCCGTTTACCGCGATGCCGCATTCCAAACCGCCTTGGCCGCCGCCGACAAAGGCCGCGATTACAGCAGCGCATTTCCCAACATCGTGGTGGAATAAACGCACCTTCCCGCAACCATAGGTCGGATTCCCGAATCCGACGGCATCAATGCAATCCGACACGGCGCACAGCCGATTCTGTTTTCCGCCTGTCGGATTCCAAAATCCGACCTACCCGATTCGCGCATACCATCAAGCCACATCGCCGCCCTCAAACAGTATGCCCGAATCGGGTAATCAGCATTAAAAGGCCGCCTGAAAAACACGCTTAACGCCGTTTCACCAGCCCGCAAGCCGGTTTCCCGAATCCGACCTGCCGAATTGCCGCAGCATCCACCCAAGTTTTCCCCCTCACCAAACAGCTTCGGAGAACTGGACACAAAAAGACCGAATCACGGATTCGGAATTTCCGCCGGGCAGCAGCCCGACCACCCCGTTTACCGCCTGATGACTGAACAGGCAATACTCGGACAGACCGGACAGTACACCGGCATCGATTATCAGGACACGCAAACCTGAACCGGCCGGCCAACCGGCCAAGTTTGCGGTTAACGTCGTTTTGCCGGTACAGCCTTTGGCGGAAGTCAAGGCGAAAACGATGGGCGTAGACAGAATCGGGTTCCGTTGAATTTAACAGATTGTAAGCAAAGGAACCCGAAACGGGCTGACGCCGGTAATCATAATTGCGGCATCAACGGTGCTGTGAAATTTTGTTAAACTCCCTAGGGCCTGTAATATATAAGGCCGTCTGAAAAACACGCTTAACGCCGTTTTAACAGCCGTAGATCGGATTCTTGAATCCAGCATCAGCCGCAATCCGACACGGCACCCTGTCCGATTCTGTTTCCGCAAGTCGGATTCAAGAATCCGACCTACCGATTAGCATCAATCCGATTTTTTCCATCACCAAACAGCATTTCCCATTCGGCAAACCGGGCACAAAAAGGCCGTCTGAAAACGCGGCAACTCCGGTTTCAGACGGCCTCAAAGGCTGTTTTGATTAAACTTTTTACTCAATCCGCAAACGGCACATCACGCACTTCAATCTGCCGGGTCTGCCGCCATGCGGCTTCGGCTGCCTCGGCCTGCGCCAGCGGCACGCGCACGGTCAGGCGGCAGTCGAGCTGCAAATCCTGTGCCGCCACTTCGGCCTGATGCCGCTGCGCGATACGGATGGCATCGTTCAAATGCGGATAGCCGCAACGCAGATACAGCGTTTTCTCGATATTTTTTTCCACAATCTGCGCCTGCTGCAGGGCGGCGGCGGTGCTGCCTTTATAGGCCTGAATCAGCCCCGGCACGCCCAAAAGTGTGCCGCCGAAGTAGCGCACCACCACCACCAGCGTATCGGTCAGGCCGAACGAATCGATCTGGCCCAGAATCGGCCGCCCCGCACTGCCCGAAGGCTCGCCGTCGTCGTTGGCGCGGAATTGGTTGCCGTCGGTACCCAAGCGGTAGGCATAACACCAATGGCGTGCTTTGTGGTGCGCCTCGCGCTGCGTATCCACATAACGTTTCACTTCTTCCGTACTGCGCACGGGGTAGGCATAGGCGATAAAGCGGCTGCCTTTTTCCTTGATTTCCGCCTCGGCCGCCGCCGCCAAAGTCAGATAGGCAGCCGCGCTCACGGCAATGCCCGCCGAAGAGCCTGCAACAGGGCTTCGACATGGTGCGCACGGGTATCGAAACTGCACACAAAGCGCACCGTGCCGCTTTCGTCCCAATCATAAAAATGGGTATGCGCACGCACTTTGTCTGCCACGCCCGGCGGCAGTTTGGCAAAAACCGCATTGGCCTCGACCGGATAACACAATGCCACGCCGTCCAACTGCGCCAAACCGTCGGCCAAAAGGGCGGCTGCACGGTTGGCCTGCCCGGCCGCACGCTGCCACAGGCCGTCTTCCAGCAACGCAATAAACTGCGCCGAAATAAAGCGCATTTTGGAAGCCAGTTGCAGATTCATTTTTCGCAGATATTTCAGGCCGTCTGAAACCTTTTCGGGTTGGGGCACCACCACGCATTCGCCCAGCAGCAGGCCGTTTTTCGTACCGCCGAACGATAAAATGTCCACCCCCGCATCGGCAGTGATTTCACGCAGGGAAACATTCAAAGCTGCCGCCGCGTTGGCCAGCCGCGCCCCGTCCATATGCAGCACCATACCGCGTTCGCGGCAAAATGTACTGATGGCGCGGATTTCAGACGGCGTATAGACCGTGCCGCATTCCGTGCTCTGCGTGATGCTCACCGCCAATGGCTGCGCGCGGTGTTCAAAACCGAAACCGTGCGCCTCGCGCGCAATCAAGTCGGGCGTGAGCTTGCCGTCCGTCGTCGGCAGCGGCCACAGCTTAAACCCGCCCACGGCCTGCGGCGCAGTACTTTCATCGGCATGAATATGCGCCGTTTGCGCACAAATCACCGCACCCCAGCGCGGCAGACAGGCCTGCAAGGCCAACACATTCGCCCCTGTGCCGTTGAATACGGGAAAGGCTTCGGCCGTTTCACCGAAATGTTCTTTTACCAAATCCTGCAAACGCGCGGTATAGGGATCCTGACCATACGCGCCCGTATGGCCGCCGTTGGCCGCTGCAATGGCAGCCATAATCTCGGGCAGCACACCGGAATAATTGTCGGAAGCGAAAGAATGGGAATCGGGGGAATGCAAAGGAATCATATCGGCCTTTCTCTCAAATAAAAGGCCGTCTGAAAGCGGTATCGCCCGTTTTCAGACGGCCTTTTCAGGCGGATTGTAGCACAAGGCTGATGCCCTGCCGCCCGATAATCCGCCCGCGCCACCGCCGTATTCCAAAGCCCCACCCGCTCCTTATGACGGTTCAACCCTGTATATTCTAGGCTTGGGCTTGCATCTTCGTAGCATTTGAGTGACCAATAAAAATCATCTCAAACCCCAATAAACGGCTCCTTTGTACGGCAATTTAATATTAGGCAACCAAAATGCCGTTCCTTGCCAACCGCGCTTTGCATCACCTGTTACTTGATACAACGTCAGCAACAAATCATCGGAGTATTTTTCGCCTAATTTACGATCGGGTTCTGATAACATGGTACCCGTTCCCTTGCTCAATTCGCGGTTTCGTTTTATCAGAATACGGCTTTAAAACTCAGACGCTGATATTGCAGGCTTGGATATTGGCAATAATTTTGTCCTTATCCCAATCATCTTTTTGATAACTCCCCAAATTTTTTAGAATTTGCAACAGCCTTTCGGTATCAATTTCATGCAGACCATCTGCCATGCCATTAATTAAGCAGTCAATTTCAGTCAAATTATATTCATTGGGATAGCCGGGAAAATAATTCACTCCGCCCACTAAACTGTTCAGACTGTCTGAAACTAATACATTCTGGCGTGTCGGATTGATATTTTTCGGATAAATCATCTGAATATTTTGGCAGTCCGAACTAATCTGCTCAATCACTAAATCATTGGCCTGATTGAGTATAACGAAAAAACGGTATACATCAAACGGTAAAAACAGCCGCAATAAAGATTTATCGCGGTCATAACCAAAAATACGCGAATGTTGCCAAAATGTATCAGCATCGGGTTTTTTAGCGGTACGGCTGTAATAAACCGTTTGCAGTTTGGGAATCGTCAAACCGCGTCCAATCACATTACCGCCCACGATAATATTAAAACCTTTATCCAGTTGAAAATCTGTTTCGGTTTGCGAATTTAGCACCAAAACATTAAATTTTTTCTGCTCCAATAATTCACATAGTTGAGCATAAATATCTTCAAAATGATGAATATCAGGCTTGGTTTTCTGCAAATCCTGGTAGACCGTCTGAAAAATATCTTTCAAATCATCGTCATCACCATGATTCAAAGACTGCACCAAATCATTCAAATGTGCTTTGATTTTATCGACAAATGCCCGGTGATCGGCAATTTTCACACTGGGATGCAGCGCAAAATTACAATTTTTTCTGCCACACAGCATAAACTCTGCACAAGTTAGTAAATATGTTTGTAAAGCCCGCAATACACATTGCGGAAATTTCCGCACTGTCATCTTTCATTTCCGCCAACTCATTGTCTACAAACCACACAACATAGCTGGGTGGGTCGCAGAACACAAATTTACCGCCGATATAATTTTCCCCAGCCTGAAAATAATGCACAAATTCAGGTTGCCAGTTTGATTGTTCGTTTTGTAATAAAAGTGTCTGTGGCGTAGCCGTTAATTGAATAAACAGGCTTTGACAGCAAACACTTTTAATGTCGTCTAAATGGCGATTGACCGCACTGCGTTCTATGGCTTTATCTGCATTGGTATTCAAACTGGCAGCATCGGCTTCATCATCAATGATAATCAGGGTATAATCTTTCAAGTGTGCTTTACTTTGAAACACATCCCGCCAACGATGTAAAATCGCGAATTTTTCTTGATTACCACCATTATCGGCAAATCTTGTTTCAGCATTTCATCAAGCAAATTATCATGAGTCTCATCTAAAACAATAAATTTATCCAAAAATTTATCCAAATTATTTTTAGCGCGGTTAAGCGTTTGCATTTGCAAATGCACTGGCAATACCCAACACTTGTGCAGTTTTGCCACTTTGTACATTGCCCACCAATAAAACATTGTGTGCTTTTTTCATCGTAGGCGTGATTTTATCGAATGTGGTCTTATCTAATTTTGTCAAAAATTCTGTTACCGTATTTTTTACAGATATTGCCAATTCAGAAGGGTTGAGTTGATTCAAATATGTTTGCAGCATTTTTTACAACTCCTTCCCTTTGAATGATAACAACCCAATATTGGGATCATCGGTTGACCGCAGTTCAAACTGATTATTACCGTATTCGCGCAAAACCTCATCGGTAACCATTTGTCCTGTTTTCAGGCAGCCCGAAACTTCCAAACGCCCTTTTATCCACTTTCCCAATGTTTTCAAATCATTCTCGGAACGGAGATTTTTGGCAAAATCCCCCGATGTTTTACAAGAAAATTGCCAACCATCGTCGGTAATCACAGTAAATGTTTGCTCACGCGGATAGCCATCTTGTCTGGTAATCTCGTTAGACACAATCAATTCCACTTCATACCAAGAACGGGGTTTCACAAAACCGCGTTTATCACGCCGGCCTTTGCCAAAAAAGCAATTTAAATTGCTTTTTTCTTCGGTTTTGGCTTGAATGGCAAATTGATATTGTGCTGGCTGTCTGAAAAGTTCAGCGACTTTACTTTCCTCGATTTTTTAACTCCGAGACAGTTTTCCAAATGCACATTGTGCAGTTTAAAAATGGTCGGTTCATTGGCTTGATGAATGGCATGCCTAAATCTTCAATGACAGCTTGAATATTGCTCCGAAAATGTAAAGCACTTTGGCGTTCATCAATATGAAACATGGTTTCATAAGTTCGTTCGGTTTTGTCCCAAAAGCAGGTTAAGTTTGCCGACCCAATCAAACCGTCCAACTTATCCTGATTTTTGAACGAATACATTTTTCCATGAAATTTGACACGGGGAGACACACGAACGGACCCCCGCTTTTCAGTTTGCAAAAATGTATCCAGCTCACACAAACTGCGGTATTGAGGCTGTGAAAATCCTTCCAAATAATGCATACCTACCAATAGCTCGATTTTTTGAATTTGATGATTTAATTCTAAGATTTTATGCAATTCTTTTACGGCATCGTTGGAAACATAGCCCGTTGCCATCAAAACCTCATCTGCTGATTTAAACAAATCAAACCAAACCGTATTGAGCGATTTATCGGTAATTTTCGCAGGATACAAATTAGAAAATACCGTATTCATCGCTTGCCTCCACGAATTTTGCTTAATCTGTCATGAAATAAGATCGCTTTTTCTTGTGCTAATTTTTCGTGCAAATCTACCTTTGTATAATTTCCCGAAAAAATCGGTAATATGGCTTTGGCAAGCTCTACTACGCCCAATGGCGGTACAGCATTACCAATTTGCCGGCGGACTTCGGTGGCAGAACCGACAAATTCAAAATCATCAGGGAAACTTTGCAGGCGGGTGCGTTCACGGTTGGTAAAGGGACGAGGTTCGGGGTAGTGATAGCCCCATGTTCCACCACCACCCGCCGCAATAATGGTTTTAGACGGTTCATCGCGATGCATACGGCGATAAACATGGCTGATCATGCCTTTAGATGGCCTTTGGGAATATCGGTAAAATTACCGCCCTCAGGAATGAGATCAAGCATTTGGCGCGTTTTATCGCTAATATTGAGCAATTCCTGATTTGTTGCGGATTTAGGAATATCCCGCATGGCTTTACCAGCTGTAACATAAGGTTTTAGGCCGTCTGAAATACCATGCGTAGAATGTGGATGTTGAAAATCAAAGCCCGTATCCAAGCGTATGCCCACAATGAGGACACGTTCACGAAACTGGGACACGCCAAATTCAGCAAAGTTATAAAGTTTAGCTTGGACGTAGTAACCGCAACTTTCAAAATCAGTAATAATCTGCTGAATAGCTTTTTTCTTATTGGCAGTTAATAGACCTTTGACATTTTCTGCCACAAACACTTTGGGCTTTTTCGCATTCACAAAACGCAGAAAGCTTTTGTACAAATTTCCGCGCTCGCCATCCAAACCAGGTTGTTTCCAAATCATGGAAAAATCCTGACAAGGAAAGCCGCCTAAAATAATGTCGCAATCAGGGATACTTGGATCATTTGGGTTAATCTGCTCAATATCCCCCTCAATAATCACATTACCGATATTTTTACGGAAACTCTCACACGCCCAGTATGAAAAATCATTTGCCCATACAGTTTTATATCCTGCCAGATGAAAGCCAAGATCCAAACCACCACACCCTGAAAATAAGGAAATAATTTTAGGCTTGTTTGTTGTTGAACTAGAATTAACCTGCATGGACGACCCCCATGCAGCTAAAAAAGAGTCGGCTCAGAAAAGCCTTTTGAATTTGAATACTTTTATGCGTTAGGCAGGCAGGCAGGCAGGCAGGCATTATGCCGTCTCTCATTACTCCTGCAAGTTTATTTATCATTTTTTTCTTTCCTAATATAGAACAGTTTTCAATTCCCTGAAAGATATTAACCATTTTTTGAAACAAAATCTAGAACCGGAATTCAAGAATCCACCCCACATTCATCAGGCCGTCTGAAAAAGGATTTCCCCGTTTTCAGACGGCCTGTTTCACGTGAAACATTTGTTTGTACACTCGCTTATGATTTTTGCAGCGCAGCCGTCAGCTTCGGCACGATTTCAAACAAATCGCCGACGATACCGTAATCCGCCACATTGAAAATCGGCGCATCGGGGTCTTTGTTGATAGCAACAATCACTTTGCTGTCCTGCATACCGGCCAGATGCTGAATCGCACCGGAAATACCGACGGCGATATACAGTTCGGGCGCAACGACTTTTCCGGTTTGTCCCACTTGGTAATCATTCGGCGCATATTCGGCATCGACAGCGGCACGGCTGGCTCCGATGGCGGCATTCAGAGCATCGGCCAAGGGGGTCAGCAGGGCGTTAAACTGTTCGGCGCTGCCCAAAGCGCGCCCGCCGGAAACAACCACGCGGGCTTGGGTCAATTCCGGCCGGTCGGATTGGGTCAGCTCCCGGGAAACGAAACGGCTCAGATTTTGTGCCGGCAACGCCGCCACCGTTTCGATTACGGCATTACCGCCCTCGGCCGCTGCGGCATCAAATGCAGTCGGTCGGAAAGTGAGTACCAATTTTTCTTCATCGCTGCGCACGGTAACAAAAGCATTGCCGGCATAAATCGGGCGCACAAATGTGCTGCCGTCTACAATTTCGGTTAAATCGGATATTTGCGGGCAATCCAGCAGGGCGGCGATACGCGGCATCAGGTTTTTGCCGGCAGCAGTAGCGGCAGCAGTCAAATAACGGTAGCCTGCCGCCAGCGAAGCGGCCAGCGGTGCGGTTTCTTCAGCCAAACTTTCGGCATAATGCGGTGCATCGGCCAGTAAAACTTTGGCCACGCCCTGAACGGATTTGGCCTGTTCGGCAACCGCCTGCGCACTGCTGCCGGCCACTAGGATATGCACTTCGCCCAGCTTGGCCGCTGCCGTTACGGCATGAAAGGTGGCGGGATTTAAGGTTTGGTTGTTATGTTCGGCAATCACTAATACGGTCATCATCGTTCTCCTTAAATCACTTTGGCCGCTTGCAGCTTGGCAACCAGCTCTTCTACACTGTTTACCCGGATACCTGCCTGCCGTGCTTTGGGTTCGGCATACGACAGTGTTTTCAGACGGCCTGCAACATCGACACCCCATTCGGCAGGCGTGGTTTTTTCCAGCGGTTTTTTCTTGGCAGCCATCAAATTGGGCAGTTTGACAAAGCGCGGCTCATTCAGACGCAAATCGGTACTGATGACGGCAGGCAGCTTTAAGGCGACTGTTTCCAAACCGCCGTCGATTTCGCGCGTTACCAGCACTTCGCCGTCCTCCAACACCACTTTTCCGGCAAACGTACCTTGCGGCGCATTCAGCAGCGCGGCCAGCATCTGCGCGGTTTGGTTGGCATCGTCATCAATCGCCTGCTTGCCCAGCAACAGCAATTGCGGCTGCTCTTTTTCCGCCACCGCTTTAATCAGTTTGGCCACCGCCAGCGGCTCAACGGCAGATTCGGTTTCAATATGCACGGCACGGTCGGCACCCATGGCCAGCGCAGTACGCAAGGTGTCTTCACATTTCTTCCCGCCGATGCTGACCGCCACGATTTCGCTCACTTTGCCTGCTTCTTTCAGGCGCACCGCTTCTTCTACGGCAATTTCGTCAAACGGGTTCATCGACATTTTGACATTATCGATGTCCACGTCCGATCCGTCGGATTTAATGCGCACCTTCACATTGAAATCCACCACGCGCTTGACTGCAACCAATGCTTTCATTATGCCTCCTCGATTAAGCCCGCCTGCGGCGGATAGATTGACGGAAACTCTACCTGTACCGGGACAGATAAAGGAATTATAGCCGAGATTAAAACGTCCCCAAGCCCCATATTCGAGCATTTATACCAAGATGCGTCCGTCTTTCAGACGGCCTCGACCACATCGGCAGCGGCCATATGGCGCAACAAGGCCCGATAAACTGCTTCCGGCTCCGGCATCTGTCCGACACCGCCGACATTACCCGCCAAAACCGACTGTTGCACACCGGTTTTCTGCGGATCGGTATCGGTATAAATCCCCACCAAAGGCACATTCAGCGCATTGGCCAAATGCAGCAGGCCGGTATCCACACCCGCCACGCCGCGCGCACTCTGCAACAGCGCCGCCGCCTCCATCAGACTCAGACGCGGACAGAGATGGGCAAACGGCAAGCCGTGCGCAATCGCTTCGGCACGCTGCCGCTCGCCTTCGCTGCCCCAAGGAAGATAAACCGCCGCACCGTCGCGCGCATTCAAACGCACCAGCAGTTCCCGCCAATAGTCTTGCCGCCATAGTTTGCTGTCCCGGCTGCTGGCATGCAGAGCCACATAATAAGGACGATGACGGGCAGGATTCTCCACAACCGGCGGCACTTCCGCACCGAACGCCAAACGCGGCGGCAGGGCATAATCGAACACTTGCGCAAAAAGCAGCCGGTTGCGCAATACGGCATCTTGGCCTTTGCGGACAAAAAAAGTTCTGTTATACGCCGCCGAAACCCAAGATTCACGCGCGCTTTGACGGTCCAACCCCATCAACGGCGCATTGGCAAGTTTGGCAAACAGCGCACTTTTAAACAAACCCTGACTGTCCAACACAAAATCGTAACGCTCCCGCATCAAAGTCTCTTTCAAATGCCACAGCGCACGCCAAGTTTCCATACTGCCTAAATTTTTACGCCACGCCCGCCAGCGCAAAGTATGCACGTTCCTCACAAACGGATGCAGCCGCGCGATATCGGCAAACGACTCCTCACACAGCCAATGAAGCTCAATATCCGGCTCCGCCTGCGCCAAATCCGTTACCGCAGGCAGCGTATGGATTAAATCCCCCATACTGGACAAGCGCACCAGCAATACTTTCATTCGATACCCCGCAACTGCCGCTCTATTTTCAGACGGCCTGTCTGTATGTTTCACGTGAAACATGCTAAACAGGCTCTGCACGGCAAGCGATGCCGTCTGAAAGGCCTAAATAAATCAACTGATTGATTTTAAATAATCTTTAATTGCTTCGGCGTTTTCCAGCACGACCGCACCGGCTTCGATCATTTCCGTCCAAGCAGCTTCAATCGTGTCGGGCGCGATACCGCGACAGGCCGAAGCATTGACAATCACCAGCCATTTTCCCGCACGCAGCAGCTGCAAAACCGTATGTTTCACGCAATAATCGGTTGCCAGACCACCCACCAGTAAAATATCGGCCTCTTTACTGCGCAACCACTCTACCAGTCCCGTACTCAGCCGCTCTTCAATATCGTGAAAACACGCACCGTAAGGGTGGAGCTGCGGATCCACCCCTTTCCACACACAATAATCATAACCGTCCAAATCCGGCAAACCATCCAGCAGTTCATAGCCGACCGAACCGACCATCGCATGCGACACCCATGTCAAATCGGCATTCGGCAGGCCTGTGCTTTTCAACATATCCACAGGATTATCCACAAGCCATGCCGCACTGGTATGGTGCGCGTCTTTCGTCATCACCCGCCAGTCGGCTAACGCCGCCTGGGCATTCAGTTCGGTCGCAATGGTGTCGCCTTCGGGAACGGGCAGTTCCGTCGGACAAAGCGGTGTGAACGTTTTTTGCGCATCTACATCAATCGAAACAATTTTCATAGCCAATGCCGCAGGTGAACAAAAGCACCCATTATAACAAAAGCCGTCCATGCCTATGCTACAATCGGTACTGCTTTTCCGCCAAGTTATCCACAATGGAATACACCATTCAAACCATAGGCAGCGTGCATTCTCCCTACCGGCAAAAATTCGGTGTGGCGCGCCAGCCCGGGCTGGTACCCGCAGCCGCCGTCTGCATTGAGCTGAACCCCGATTTTCATGCCGACAGCGTGCGCGGTTTGGCCGATTTCGACTACATCTGGCTGCATTTTATTTTTCACGGCGTACTTGATGAGGGTTGGGCACCGATGGTGCGGCCGCCGCGCTTGGGCGGCAAACGCAAAATGGGCGTTTTCGCCACCCGCAGCCCCCACCGTCCCAATCATCTGGGTTTATCCCTGCTCAAACTCGAACGCATCGAAAGCAGCAAACCGGTGCGGATTTGGTGCAGCGGAGCCGATTTAATCGACGGCACGCCGGTTATCGACATCAAACCGTATATCCCGTTTATCGAAGCCAAACCGCAGGCAAAAGCGGGATTTGTCAGCGGCGCGCCGCAAACTTTAAACATACGCTGGCAGAATCCGGCCTGCCGCGATGCTTTGCCGTCTGAATTGGTTGCGCTGATTGAACAGAGCATCGCCCAAGACCCGCGCCCGGCTTATCAGGATATTCCCGAACGCCGCTACGGCATGGCTCTGGCCGGTTATCAGATACACTTCCATATCGTCGGCAAAGAAGCCCTGATTGTGTCGGCCTGTGCCGGCGAAACAGATCAGCAGGCCGTCTGAAAACCATTTACCCCCCTTCAGGCGGCCTTTATCCACAAAAGAAAAACCATATCAATCATTTTAAATTCAATCTGATAAATAGATTATCCGAAAAATGTCCACATATTTTTGTGGATAATCTTCCATCACCGGCCGACCATACCACCATACTTTCAAAAGTACTTGAAAACGCGTAAAATACAGCCGATTATTTATTGTTCAGGCAGTTTACGACTGCCTGTTTTTTATCAGGTATTCCGAGATGAACGAACAGCATACTCCGCAAACCGACGATATCCAGTTGGACGAAAACCAAATCATCGCAACCCGCCGCGAAAAACTCGGCGAAATCCGCAAACAGGGCATCGCCTTTCCCAATCAATACCGGCGCAATGCCTTTGCGGGCGATTTGCAGGCACAATACGGCGCAATCGAAAAAACCGAATTGGACCCGCAGGAAATTCCCGTCAAAATCGCCGGCCGCATGATGCTGCAACGCGCAATGGGCAAAGCCAGCTTCGCCACCGTTCAAGATACAAGCGGCCAAATCCAAGTGTATGTGAACAATCAGGGCGTGGGAGAAGAAGCGCACCACGCGTTCAAACACTGGGATTTGGGCGACATCATCGGCGTGGAAGGCACACTGTTTAAAACCAACCACGGCGAATTGACCGTACGCGCGGCCAAACTGCACCTGCTCACCAAATCGCTGCGCCCGCTGCCCGACAAACATAAAGGTCTGACGGATCAGGAAACCAAATACCGCCAACGTTATGTCGATCTGATTGCCAATCCCGACAGCCGCGACATTTTCATCAAACGCAGCCAAATTGTGCAGGCAATCCGCAGCTATATGGTGGCCGAGAACTATCTCGAAGTCGAAACCCCGATGATGCACCCGATTCCCGGCGGTGCTGCGGCCAAGCCTTTCGTTACCCACCACAACGCGCTCGATATGCCGCTCTATCTGCGCATCGCGCCCGAGCTGTATCTGAAACGTCTCGTGGTCGGCGGCTTGGAGCGCGTGTTTGAAATCAACCGCAACTTCCGCAACGAAGGTATGTCGGTACGCCACAACCCCGAATTCACCATGATGGAATTCTACGAGGCGTTTTGCGGTTACGAACGCATGATGGAAATGACCGAAGGCATTATCCGCGCCGCCGCGCAAACCGCCTGCGGCCGTCTGAATATCGAATACAGCGGCAAAGCAGTCGATTTGGCCGCGCCGTTCGAGCGTTTGACCATTTTGCAGGCCATCAAAAAATACAATCCGCACTACACGGACGAACAGCTCAACGATGCCGAATGGCTGAAACAGGAAATCGTCAAGCACGGCGAAAGTCTGCCGCCCGCCCCCGGTATCGGCAGCCTGCAACTGGCATTGTTCGAAGGCTGCGCCGAAAGCCGGTTGTGGAATCCGACTTTCATCATCGATTATCCTGTGGAAGTTTCCCCGCTGGCGCGCGCTTCCGATACCCGCCCCGGCCTGACCGAACGTTTCGAACTGTTCGTCGTCGGCCGCGAACTGGCCAACGGCTATTCGGAATTGAACGACCCCGAAGACCAAGCCGCCCGCTTCAAAGCACAGGTGGCACAAAAAGACGCGGGCGACGACGAAGCCATGCATTATGATGCCGACTATATCCGCGCCATGGAATACGGCCTGCCGCCCACCGGCGGCTGCGGTATCGGTATCGACCGCCTCGTGATGCTGCTGACCGATGCGCAAACCATCCGCGATGTGGTGCTGTTCCCGCAGATGCGCCCCGAATAAAAGCCCGTATCAGAATACAGAAGGCCGTCTGAAAACCAAAATCCGGTTTTCAGACGGCCTTAATCTATTACAGGCTGAAAAGAACTTAAACAGTATCCTTTTATGAAAACATCATGAAAATCAGGCCTTAAAATCAAAACCCAAACAGGCAGAACGGTCAGCAGCCCGACCGTTTTACTGCTTACTGCCCCTTGGCCGCCTGCCAGGCACGGTTCAAACGCTCGCCCGCCTGTTTCAACGCCTCATCATTAGCCGCTTTCTGCTGTTTTGCCGCTTCCAGTTCGGCATTCAGACGGCCGATATCCGCTTCTGCATCGGCCTTGCGTTTTTGCGCCGCCGCCAAATCCGTTTGCAGTTTTACCATCCGTGCATCATCCGTATTCTGCACAGCCAATGCTTGACGGAATGCCGCCTGAGCGCTGATCAAATCACCCTCTGCTGCCGCGCCCGGAGGCAAAACAGCCAACAAAACCGTCCATACTGCTTTTTTCATCTTCCCGCTCCTGATCCGGCACATACCGTCTGCCACTGTTTCTCGTTAATCGACCCCTTCTGCACCGGCATCGGACGCAAATCCACCGCACTGTAACGCTGCTCGGCAACCACCTGTCCGTTAGCGGCCAGCAATGTCAACGCAGTCAGGCGGTAAGTACGGTTGGTACAGTGGATTTCCCACTCACCCAGAGCCGTCTTATAAGACGGCGTATTGACATAACGCATTTCCGCCGGTTTCACCACAACTTTGCGGTCGCGGAATATTACCGACTGGCCGTTGCGCTTGATACTGGCCTTATCCACAGCCACACGGATATTACCGTCGGCCGTCTCGCCGAGCGGCTGCCATTGCCCTTCAACCTGCGGGCCGGCCGCACACGCGGCCAGCATCAGCATACAGACCGCCGATACCGTTCCCAACAACTGTTTCTTCTGCATTTTGCTTCCCGGTTCATGCGCGCACCGCCATGACGCACGCAACGATAAAGTTTACAATACCGCCTCATTATAACGGAAATTGCCGCATGACCCACCCGAACGCGTTGCAGATTTTGAACGATACTTTCGGCTATCCCGAATTCCGGGGCAATCAGGCCGAAGTAGTACAAACTCTGGCTGAAGGCAGCAGCCTTCTGGTGTTGATGCCCACGGGTGGCGGCAAATCGCTGTGCTATCAGATTCCCGCGCTGATGCGCGAAGGCGTGGCCATCATAGTATCGCCGCTGATTGCACTGATGAACGACCAGGTTGCCAACTTACAGGCCGCAGGCGTGCATTGTGCCGCACTGCACAGCGGCACGCCCGCCGACGATATCCGCCAAATTGCCGACGACATCGCCACAGGCCGTCTGAAACTACTCTATGTTGCACCCGAACGCTTGGTCGGCGAACGTTTTCTGCGCTTTCTCGACCACACCCGCATCAGCCTGTTCGCCATCGATGAAGCCCACTGTGTCAGTCAGTGGGGGCACGACTTCCGCCCCGAATACCAACAGTTGGGCCTGCTGGCCGAACGCTATCCCGCCGTGCCGCGCATCGCACTGACTGCCACCGCCGACGCACAGACCCGCGCCGACATCAAACATTATCTGCATCTGGACAACGCCCCCGAATTTGTCGCCAGTTTCGACCGCCCGAATCTCTATTATCAAGTCATCGAAAAAAACAGCGGCAAAAAACAGCTTTTAGCGTTTATCAAAGGCCAAATGGCCGGACAAAGCGGGATTGTGTACTGTTTGAGCCGCAAAAAAGTCGATGACACCGCCGCATTTCTGCGCGAAAACGGCTTGGGAGCGGTGGCTTACCATGCCGGCATGAGTATGCAGGAACGCGAAGCCGCCCAACTGCGCTTTACACGCGAAGACAATATCATTGTTGTGGCCACCGTGGCTTTCGGCATGGGCATCGACAAACCGGACGTGCGTTTTGTCGCCCACCTCGATATGCCGCAGAGCATCGAACATTTTTATCAGGAATCCGGCCGTGCGGGACGCGACGGTCTGCCGGCCGTCAGCTGGCTGTGCTACGGTTTGAACGACTGGACCATCTTGCGCGAGCGCATTTTCGCCGGACAAAGCAGTGAAATGCAGAAAAGCATTGAGTTGCAAAAACTCGACGGTATGCTTTCCGTATGCGAAACCGCAGGCTGCCGCCGCGTGCTGCTACTGCGACATTTCGGCGAAGCTGCCGAAGCCTGCGGCCATTGCGACAACTGCCTGCACCCGCCCGACCGCTTCGACGGTACCGAATTGGTACAGAAACTGCTCAGCTGTGTTTACCGTGTCGGCCAGCGTTTTGCCGCAGGTTATGTGATTAATGTTTTGCGCGGCAAAGACGACGACTGGATCCGCCGCAACGGCCACCATCAATTATCCACATTCGGCATCGGTGGAAAATTGAGCGACAAAGAATGGCGCAGCGTCATCCGCCAAAGTATCGGCTTGGGTTTTTTGGGTGCCGACCCGCTCAATTATCACGCACTTTTCCTGCAAGAGCCCGCCCGCCGGATATTGTCCGGCGAAATGCCGGTTTTACTGCGCCCGTTCAAACGCGAAAAACACAGTATGCAGAAACCGCAGGGCGAACGGCTGCGTACCGAGCGCGAAGAACGCATCTGGCAGGATTTGCGCCAATGGCGTGCCGCACGCGCCAAAAGCGAAAACGTACCGGCCTATGTCATTTTCCATGACCGCACACTGCAAAGCATTGTTGAAACCCTGCCTCAGACACCTGCCGACCTGAACCGCATTTTCGGCTTGGGTCAGGCCAAAATCGATAAATACGGTAACGATATTTTGGCTGTCTGTGTCAAATGGCTGGAAACTTAAAATAAAAATTTGACCACCGGTGTAGGAGATGAAAAATGGACAATGATAATGATCGGGGTGCTGGCTCAAAAACCATTGAACAAGTTATCCGGGAACTAAAAACTTTTGGTAATCAGCATCTGATTGTCATGGTCTCTGATGACGGTGGTGAAACTTTAAAGCCGGTAAAATTGATTGGTAAAGAGTTTCAAGGTGAAGAACCTTACTGCACATTTTTTATTGAAAAATAAAAACCATACGATGAACGGCATATGTCTAATTTTGTAATCGTACCAAATACAGAAAGGCCGTCTGAAAACCGTAAAACCGGTTTTCAGACGGCCTTTTCTCCATAAAATCAAACTTTGATACAGGCAGCAGACTTAAACATCGTAAGTAGTGGAAGCAGTATTGCCGCCCGTTCCCGTCCAATTGGTATGGAAAAATTCGCCGCGGGGCCGGTCTGTGCGCTCATAAGTATGAGCACCGAAATAATCGCGTTGTGCCTGTAACAGATTGGCGGGCAGGCGGGCTGTGGTGTAGCCGTCCAAGAACGTCAGTGCAGACGTCATACAGGGCATGGGCAGGCCGCTTTCCAACGCTTTGGCGGCAATTTTACGCCAAGCGGGCAGGGCAGTTTGCAGGATATTTTTGAAATAAGGGTCATTGCCGAGGAATACCAAATCCGGATCGGCATCATAAGCATCGCGGATATTGCCTAAAAACGCACTGCGGATAATACAGCCTTCGCGCCAAAGTAGAGCGGTTTTACCGTAATCCAACTGCCATTGATGGGTTTCGCCCGCTTCGCGGATCAGCATAAAGCCTTGTGCGTAAGAAATGATTTTTGAGGCCAGCAGAGCCAGACGCAGATTTTCCAACCATTGTGCGCGGTCGCCCCCGACAGGTTCGATTTTTTTATCGAACAGCGCGGCAGCCTGTTCGCGCTGTGCTTTGAATGCCGATACACAACGCGCAAACACCGCTTCGGAAATCAGCGTCAACGGAATGCCCAAATCCAGAGCATTGATGCCCGTCCATTTTCCGGTGCCTTTCTGGCCTGCGGTATCAAGGATTTTTTCAACCAACGGCGTGCCGTCCTCATCTTGATAGGCAAAAATATCGGCAGTAATTTCAATCAAGTAGCTGTTTAACTCGGTTTGATTCCATGCCGAAAATACTTGGTGCATTTCATCGGCATCCATGCCCAGCCCGTCTTTCATAAACTGGTAGGCTTCGCAAATCAGCTGCATATCGCCGTATTCGATACCGTTATGCACCATTTTGACGAAATGCCCGGCACCGTCGCGGCCGACCCAGTCGCAGCAGGGTTCGCCTTCCGGCGTTTTTGCGGCAATGGCCTGAAAAATCGGCTTGATTTCCGGCCATGCGCTTTCATCGCCGCCCGGCATAATCGACGGACCGTTACGCGCACCTTCTTCTCCGCCGGAAACACCCGCACCGATAAAGCGGATACCGTGTGCCGCCAATTCGCGTGTCCGGCGGGTGGAATCGGGAAAATTGGCATTGCCGCCGTCGATAATGATGTCGCCTTGATCGAGCAGTGGCAGCAATTGGGCGATAAAATCGTCCACCACACTGCCTGCCCGCACCATCAACATGATTTTTCTCGGTTTTTCCAGTTTTTCTACCAATTCCTGCAGACTGTAGGCACCGGTGATTTGCGTATTTTTGGCGGCACCGTTGAGAAATTCGTCTACTTTGGATGTAGTGCGGTTATAAGCTACTACTTTGAAACCTTTATCGTTCATGTTCAGAATCAGGTTCTGACCCATCACGGCCAAACCAATGACGCCGATGTCGCCTTTCATGCGGATTCCTTTAATTTAGTGCGGTGATCAAATCGGTATTTTACGGTATATCGTTTTCTGCCGATACATTCCGAAATATTAATTAATGATTTTCATCATTATTTTTTCTGTCTAAACCGTTGTTTGCAAAGAAACGGGGATATCGTCAAAACAATTAATCAAAAATAAATTTTATTTTTTGATGAAAAAGATGAAACAGACAGCTTTATCGGGATAAACCTGATTTTACTTTTTTATTCAAATGGTTGATAAAAGAAAAAGCCTGTGGAAAAAAACAGATAGGCCGTCTGAATTTTACTTGGATAATTTGCGGCATTTGATCCGTTGAAGTGGATAAAATACCGTTGCAAACGTTTTTTCAGACGGCCTGACGGGAAAACAGATTACCGCAGATACGTTTTCAAGCGGCATATTCTTCCATTTCGAAAAATGCACCGGGCAGGTCGGCATTCTCATCGAAAGAAACCCATTCAAATGCGTTTTCATCGGCCAAAACTGCCCGCAGCAGTGCATTATTGACGGCATGGCCCGATTTATAACCTTCAAAAGCACCGATAATCGGATGACCGACGATATAAAGGTCGCCGATGGCATCTAAAATTTTGTGGCGGACGAATTCATCGGGATAACGCAGCCCTTCGGGATTGAGCACATCTGTGTCATCGATCACAATCGCATTGGTCAGGTTACCGCCCAAACCCAGATTGTGCGCCCGCATCATTTCCACTTCCTGCATAAAACCGAACGTACGCGCGCGCGCGATTTCTTCGATATAAGATTGACCGGAAAAATCGATTTCAAATGTGGGACTGCTGCGGTTGAACACAGGATGATCAAATTCGATGGTCAGTGTAACTTTAAATCCGTCATAAGGCGTAAAGCGTACCCATTTGCCCGTTTCTTTTACTTCCACCGGCTTGATGATTTTCAGAAACCGTTTTTTTGCCGTCTGTCTCACAATGCCCGCATCTTGCAGCAGATAAATAAACGGCAGGCTGGAACCGTCCATAATCGGGATTTCCGGTGCATTCAGTTCGATCAGGACATTATCGATACCGTAGGCAGCCAATGCCGACATCATGTGTTCGATGGTGCCAATGCGTGTCCCGTTTTCGGTAACCACTGTCGAAGACAGACGGGTGTCGTTAATCAGATAAGGGGTCAGTTTGACGGTTTTTCCCGCATCGCCGTCCAAATCACTGCGGCGCAGCAGAATACCGCTGTCAGCCGGTGCCGGATAAAGTGTGAGTGCCACACGTTCTCCCGAATGCAGGCCGACACCGGTAACACTCACTTCGCGTGCCAAGGTCCGTTGCAGCATCATCAAGCCTTTACTGTGTTTCCATAAGGTTTTACCGATGATAAGCCAAAATACCGCTTGTGCGAAGCACGGAAATGGTCTGTATCCCGCAACGATAGCGGCGGACTATCGGTAAAACCGCACTATCAGTGTAAAAAAAGCGGATAAGCCGGTTTTATCCACATCACGGTAAAACCGGTTACCGTTTTCCCGTTTTTCTCCGCAAATTCAGACGGCCTTTTTCCACATATTTACCGTGACGTGAAACCCCCTTCATTCGGGCAGATAAACCGTTTATCCACAAATACGCCGCTGCTTTATCTTTTTCATCAAAAATAAAATACAAAAATGAAAGAAACAAAATTCAGATAAGCGCAGCAAAACGTTTGAAAATGTTAAAAATAAAGTAGCTTTTTGTAATAATCCGATTTTATGCTTCAATAAACCCGGTAAATTACCGATTACATGGAGCCGGATATTATGAGTATTAAAGTTGCAATTAACGGTTTCGGCCGCATCGGCCGTTTGGCACTGCGCCAGATGGAACATATCGAAGGTGTGGAAGTGGTTGCCGTCAATGATCTCACGCCTGCCGATATGCTGCTGCATCTGTTCAAGTACGATACGACCCAAGGCCGTTTCCAAGGTTCTGCCGAACTGAAAGATGATGTGATGGTCATCAACGGCAAAACCATCAAAGTTTTTGCCGATGCCGATCCCGAAACACTGCCTTGGCGCGAATTGGGCATTGATGTCGTATTAGAATGTACCGGATTTTTTACCAGTAAAAACAAAGCCGAATCCCATATCCGTGCCGGCGCGAAAAAAGTTGTGATCTCCGCACCCGGCGGCGATGATGTCAAAACCGTGGTGTTCGGTGTCAATGAACATATTCTCGACGGCAGTGAAACCGTGATTTCCGCCGCTTCCTGTACCACCAACTGCCTGGCACCGATGGCAGCCGTACTGCACCGCGAATTCGGCATTGTCCAAGGCCTGATGACCACCATTCATGCCTATACGGGCGATCAAAACACGCTGGATGCGCCGCACCGCAAAGGCGATTTCCGCCGGGCGCGTGCCGCTGCGGAAAATATTGTGCCCAACAGCACGGGCGCGGCCAAGGCCATCGGTTTGGTGATTCCCGAATTGAACGGCAAACTCGACGGTGCCGCCCAACGTGTGCCCGTGGCTACGGGTTCTCTGACCGAACTGGTTTGCGTATTGGAAAAAAACGTCAGTGTGCAGGCAGTGAATGCAGCGATGAAGGCGGCCGCCAATCCGTCATTCGGCTACACTGAAGAACAACTGGTTTCTTCCGACATCATCGGCATGACGGAAGGTTCGCTGTTCGATGCCACCCAAACACGTATCTTGGATGTCGGCGGCAGACAGTTGGTCAAAACCGTGGCCTGGTACGACAACGAAATGTCCTATACCTGCCAATTGGTGCGTACGCTGGCTTATTTTGCCGGTTTGATTAAATAGCCGCATCTGCTTAAACATTTGAAAAAACGGTATAAAGGCCGTCTGAAAAGCACCATGCCCGATTTCAGACGGCCTTATATATTATAGGCTCGAAGGGATTTAACAAAACTTCACAGTATCTTTTGCCGTACAAAAAACTGAAAACAGGCGGACAGCTTACCATGCCGGTGCAGACGGCAATTTTTGCCGTAAAACACAGTAAAAAACAGAACCGGCAGAAAAACCGTGTTATCATCGCAAGTTGGCAAAAGCAGCGGCAGCAAACCGGCTGCCTTAATCAACCCGCAGGAATTTCAGAAGAAAGACCGAAAATGGCAAAATTGACCGAGCAGGACATTATCAATTGGAACGGCTCCGAAGACGATTACATGAACGCCGACCACTTGGCATTTTTCCGCGAATTGCTGGTTAAACTGCAAGACGAATTAATCGATAATGCTTCGGCCACTACCGATAATCTGCAAAAACACGAATCCGCTCCCGACCCGGCCGACCGCGCGACCCAAGAAGAAGAATATGCTCTGGAATTGCGTACCCGCGACCGCGAGCGCAAACTGTTGAGCAAAGTCCAAGCCTCTATCCGTTCGATTGACGAGGGCGATTACGGCTATTGCCGCGATACCGGCGAACCTATCGGCCTCAAACGCCTGCTGGCACGCCCGACGGCCACTTTGTCGGTGGAAGCACAGGAACGCCGCGAACAGATGAAAAAACAGTTTGCCGATTGAGCACGGATTTTTATTCCTCTAAAACACAAAAAACAGCGCATCCGCGCTGTTTTTTCATGGCTGAAACCGAATGGGAATTTAAGTTGTCGGATTTTCAGACGGCCTCAGACGGCGTTTTTTCAAACTCAGCAGCGATTTCTTCCGAACGGCGCACACAGGCGGCAACGCCTTGGACAATCGATCCGGCAATATTCCGCGCTTCAAAAACTTTAATGGCTTCGGCCGTGGTGCCGCCTTTTGATGTAACCTGCTGCTGCAACACGGCAAAATCTTCCGTCTGCGCTTCGGCCAAAGCCACCGCGCCTTTGAAAGTGGCCAAACTCAAACTGCGTGCGTCTTGGGCGGAAAATCCCTGTTCCCGGGCGGCAGCGGCCAGTGCGTCGAGCAGGTAAAACACATAGGCCGAGCCGCTGCCGCTGATGCCGGTAATGCGGTGCATCCGGTTTTCATCGTCCAGCCAAATCGTCATGCCCGCAGGCCGCATCAGCATTTCGGCGGTATCGCGGTCGGTTTGGCCGATGTATTCCGGCGCAAACAGGCCGGAAACGCCCAAACCGATTTTCGACGGCGTATTGGGCATCACGCGGATAATGCGTGTATGGCCGTTCAGATAGCGCGACAAAGTGGCGGTGCTCAAACCGGCTGCCACCGACAGCACCAGTGCGCCGCCGGTTTCCACGCCCGCACAGGCCGTCTGCATATCCTGCGGCTTGACCGCCAGCACCAATACATCATCTGATGTTAGCACGGGCAGTTTTTCCGAAACGGCAACGCGGTATTGCTGCGCCAGTCTGCAGCGTTTTTCTTCCCCGCGGTCGGCAACGTGAACCGGCAGATCCGGCCGGGCGCGGCGCAGACCGGCGATGATGGCTTCGGCCATATTGCCGCCGCCCAGAAAATAGACCGTCATTTTTTTTTCCTTTCTTGCGCAAGTTTGGATCATGATTGAATAAAACATCGGAAAACGTTTTTCGGGTTGTGCAGATGATGGGATTAGCGGCGGACGGTTGGGCAGGTTGCGGATAAACGATGAAGCGCACAGTCTGTTCCGTTGTTTGCGGTCTTTGTTTTTTCCCGATTCAGCGGATATTCACAGCATGGCGCTAACCGGCACAGCCCGTGATTTTAATATTCGGCGGGTTCAGACGGCCGGTGCAGGCCGGCCGCCGAATATCGCGCTGCCGATGCGCACATGGGTGGCCCCGCAGGCCACGGCTTCGGCCAAATCGGCCGACATACCCATAGATAAAACGTCGGCGGGCAGTCCGGCCGTCTGAAAATCGGCCAGCAGCGTCTGCATATGCGAAAACTGCTGCAATAATGCTTCGTGTGTGCTGCCGGTTTTCGCCACGCACATCAGACCGCGCACTTCGATTTGCGGCAGTTTTTGTGCGGCCAAAGCCAGCGGCAGGGCTTCCTCGGGCGGCACGCCGTGTTTGGCCGTTTCGCCGCCGATATTGACTTCGATACACACATTCAGCGGCGGCAGATGCGGCGGCCGTTGCGCGCTCAAACGTTCGGCGGTTTTCAGACGGCTCAAAGTATGCAGCCAATGCGCTTTTTCGGCCACGAACCGGGTTTTATTCGACTGAACATCGCCGATGATGTGCCATACCATATCCGGCAAATCGGCCAGTTCTTCGGCTTTGGCCGCCCATTCCTGAATATAATTCTCGCCGAAATCGCGCTGGCCGGCGGCGTACAGCGTGCGGATGTCGGCGGCGGGGAAGGTTTTGCCCACGGCAATCAGTGTCGTGCCGCTGCGGCCGCAGGCGGTTTCGGCCGCGCGGATTTGCGCCAAAACGGTTTCGCGGTTGCGTACCAAATCGTTCATGTCTGCTCCTGTATCAGCAGTGCCATTGACGCAGGCCGCGCTTTGGCACAAACTGCTTTGAATTGTAACCGAAAAGCGGGGGTGCGGCATGGCGGACTTGGTCGGTTTTCTATTGGAAGCGGCGCAAAAAGGTGCATCCGATGTCCATCTGGCGGCGGGCGAACCGGCCGTTTTGCGTATCGACGGCAGCCTGACGCGCACGGAACAGGCGGCATGGACGGCAGAGCAGATCGAAAATGCCGTTTTGCCGCTGATGAACGAGGCACAGCGTACCGTCTGGCGCGATGGCGGCGAAGTCGATTTTGCGTTTGTGCTGCCCGACAACAAACGCTGCCGTGCCAATGTTTTTCAGACGGCCTCCGGTGCGGCCGCCGCGTTGCGCCTGATTGCGGACAATATTCCGACATTGGCCGATTTGGGCGTACCGCCGGTGGTGCACAAGCTGGCTGAATTGCCGCGCGGTTTGGTGTTGGTCACCGGCCCCACCGGTTCGGGCAAGTCCACCACGCTGGCAGCCATGATTGACGCGCTCAACCGCAGCCGGCCGCTGCATATTCTGACGATTGAAGACCCGATCGAATTTGTCCATACCAACCGTACGGCATTAATCCGCCAGCGCGCGCTGCACGAGCACACCAAAAGTTTTGCTGCCGCGCTCAAATCCGCGCTGCGCGAAGATCCCGATGTGATTCTGGTGGGCGAATTGCGTGACCGCGAAACCGTCCGGCTGGCTTTAACGGCAGCCGAAACCGGACATTTGGTGCTGGCCACGCTGCATACCACCGGCGCGGCGAAAACGATAGACCGCATTATCGATGTGTTTGAAGCGGGCGAAAAAGACAGCGTACGCGCCATGCTGTCCGAAAGCCTGCGCGCCGTGGTGTCGCAGCTTTTGCTGCCCGCGCTCGGCGGCGGGCGCGTGGCGGCGCACGAAATTCTGATGGCGACACCGGCGGTGCGCCATTTAATCCGCGAGAACAAAACGGCGCAAATCGCCAATGCCATTCAAACCGGACAGGCCGCCGGTATGCAGACTTTGGCACAGTCATTGCAGCAGCTGCTGCACAGCGGCCGTATCGATGCGCAAACCGCCGCCCGTTTCGGCGGCAGCGAAAGCGGCTTGATATAATGGTGCCGCTAACGGCGGCTGCCTGCTTGCTGCCGGATACCTTTAATCCGATCTGCCGGTGCAACCGGCATAAACCGCCGTTTTCAGACGGCCCGAAATATATAGAGGCCGTCTGAAAACGCGTGAATCAGAGAAAAAAATCATGTCTTTTCCCCTTTTGGCCGTCAGCAGCGGCGAACCGGCCGGTATCGGCCCCGATATTTGTCTGGATCTGCCCCAAGCCGGACTGAATGCTCATTGCGTGGTATTCGGCGATAAAAACCTGTTGACCGAACGGGCGCGGCTGTTGGGCAAAGCGGTACGGCTGCGCGACTATTGCGCCGGTATGCCGTCTGAACCGGGCGTGCTGGATGTCTGCCATATCCCGTTGCGCGCACCGGTGCGAGCAGGCGTATTGAATACGGCCAACGCCGCTTATGTGCTGGACATTCTCGATGCGGTTTATCGGGGTGTGGCAGACGGCCGTTTTGCCGCGATGCTGACCGCGCCGCTGCACAAGGGCGTGATTAACGATGCGGGCGGTGCATTTTTCAGCGGCCACACCGAATATCTGGCGGAAAAAAGCGGTACGCGGCAAGTGGTGATGATGCTGGCAGGCGGCGGATTGCGCGTGGCATTGGCGACAACACACCTGCCGCTGCACGCCGTTCCCGGAGCCATCGACAAACCGCTGCTGTTATCGGTATTGCGCATATTGGACGGGGACTTGCGCCGCAAATTCGGCATTGCCGCGCCGAAGATTTTGGTGGCAGGATTGAACCCGCACGCGGGAGAAGGCGGCCATTTGGGGCGCGAAGAAATCGACATCATCACGCCCGCCCTGTCGGCCGCCCGCGCCGAAGGTTTGGACGTACACGGCCCGTTTCCTGCCGATACGCTGTTTCAGCCCTTTATGCTGAAAGATGCCGATGCCGTATTGGCGATGTATCACGACCAAGGCCTGCCGGTATTGAAATTCGCCTCGTTCGGTCAGGGCGTCAATATCACACTGGGACTGCCGTTTATCCGCACTTCGGTCGATCACGGCACCGCGCTCGATTTGGCCGGCAGCGGCCGTGCCGATTCGGGCAGTCTGATGGCGGCGGCGCGGCTGGCCGCCGAAATGGCCGCTTGCACAAACGGCGGCAGACGGGCATAGTGGCCGTTCCTGCCATTTTTGACGGAGTACAGTGATGAACAGTATCGATCTGAGCAAAATCCGGCCGCAGCCGTATGAAAGTTTTGAAGAGGCCGAAGCACGCCGCGAAGCCGAGTTGGACGAGGTGTATGCACCGCTGACCGATGCGCAGCGCGAGACCGTGCGCGGGCAGAGCGGCATCAATCCGGTCAGCCAGACTGTGAGCGATCTGGTGGAAGACGTTGCACACCCGAACAGCCATACCGGAGATACGGACAAACAACCGTAAAGCCGGGCACAGGCCGTCTGAAAACGCCGCAGGCCTCTTTCGATGCTGCAAATCACGCGGTTTCCGTTTTTCAGACGGCCTGTGCGGCCGCAGGCCGGTGAAGCCTGATCCGGTGTTGCATTTTACTACACGGTGAAATAAAAGAATTTCAATAATTTACATACAATAATGTATCTTTCATCTCCACGGCGACTGCCGACAATTGTATTTAAATATCCAAGTGATTAAAATACAAGGCTTTCAGAAACCGACCCGCCGCATGAGCACACCGTTTATCGAAATGAAGAATGTCGCCTTTTCCTATGGCGGCCGCCCGATTTTGCACGACATCAATTTTCAGATCGGGCAGGGCAACTTCGCGGCTGTGATGGGCGGTTCGGGCAGCGGTAAAACCACATTGATGCGGCTGATTACCGGCCAAATCCGCCCGCAGAGCGGCCGGGTGCTGATCGAGGGGCGCGATTTGGCCGCATTTTCCGCCGCACAGCTTTACGAGCACCGCCGCCGTATGGGCGTGCTGTTCCAGCACGGCGCGCTGTTTACCGATTTGTCGGTATTCGACAATATTGCCTTTCCCATGCGCGAGCTGACCGGCCTGCCCGAAGCTGTGATTCGTGATTTGGTGCTGCTGAAATTGAATGCGGTCGGCTTGCGCGGTACGGAAAACCTGATGCCGTCTGAATTGTCCGGCGGTATGGCACGCCGTGTCGCACTGGCACGGACCATCGCGCTGGATCCCGAAATCATGCTGTACGACGAACCGTTTACCGGTCTGGATCCCATCTCTCTCGGCGTGATTGCCCATCTGATCAGCCGCGTAAACCGTGCACTGCGCTCGACCAGCGTGATGGTCACGCACGATATTGAGCGTTCTCTGGCGATTGTCGATCAAGTGATTTTTTTGGCCGAAGGCCGCATTGTGTTCAGCGGCAGCCCGGCGCAGATGCGTGCGATCGATTCGCCGTGGGTCAAACAGTTTGTCGGCGGCTCGGCCGAAGGACCGGTGGCCTACCGTTATCCGGCAGGCGGCAGTTTGCGGCAGGATTTGCTCGGTACGGCGGACAGCAGTGCGGAACAGGCGGATTGAGTGATGGAAATGATTCGGAGCGTGGGCGCGAAAACTTTGGGCTTCTTGCAGCAGCTGGGAAGCACCTGCCTGTTTTTAATGAATATTCTGGCACATTCGGGCAGTGCGTTTCTGCGGCCGCGCCTGACGGTGCGCCAAGTGTATTTTGCCGGTGTACTGTCGGTATTGATTATTGCCGTTTCCGGCCTGTTTGTCGGTATGGTGCTGGGTTTGCAGGGCTATACCCAATTGGCGAAATTCAAATCGGCCGACATTCTGGGCTATATGGTGGCCGCCGGCCTGCTGCGCGAACTGGGGCCCGTACTGGCTGCGATACTGTTTGCCAGCAGCGCGGGCGGCGCGATGACCAGCGAAATCGGCCTGATGAAAACCACCGAGCAGCTGGAAGCCATGAATGTGATGGCGGTCAATCCCGTTGCCCGCGTGGTGGCTCCGCGCTTTTGGGCGGGTGTGGTTTCGATGCCGCTGCTGACGGCGGTTTTCAATGTAACCGGCATTTACGGCGCATATCTGGTGGGTGTTCAGTGGCTGGGTTTGGACGGCGGCATTTTCTGGTCGCAGATGCAGAACAATATTTCCTTCGGCTACGATGTACTCAACAGCCTGATTAAATCGGCCTGTTTCGGCGTGGCCGTTACCCTGATTGCCGTTCATCAGGGCTTTCACGCCGTGCCGACTTCCGAAGGTATTTTGCGTGCCAGTACACGTACAGTGGTGTCTTCCGCCTTGGCGGTGCTGGCGGTCGATTTTATTTTAACTGCCTTTATGTTTACCGGATAATCCTCATGAAACGAAGCAATTTAGAACTTCTGGTCGGTCTGTTTGTCATGGTCGGGATTGCTGCGCTGGGCTTTTTGTCTTTCCGTGTGGCCGGCGGCAGTTTGGCGGGCAGCGGGAAATTTTATACGGTTTACGCCGATTTTTCCGACATCGGCGGCTTAAAGCCGAAAGCGCCGGTCAAAGCCGCCGGCGTATTGGTCGGCCGGGTAAGTGCCATTCGGCTTGACCCGCAGAGTTATCAGGCCAAAGTGGCCATCGAGCTGGATCCGCAATACCGTTTCAGTGCCGATACGAGCGCCCAGATTCTTACCTCCGGTCTGCTGGGCGAACAATACATCGGTTTGCAGCAGGGCGGCGATACCGAAAACTTGGCGGCAGGCGACACCATTACGCTGACCAGCTCCGCTTTAGTACTGGAAAACCTGATCGGCCGGGTGATGACCGCATTTACCGAAAACAGTGCCAAAGCACAGGCTTCCGGTAACGGTACCACCGGAGAACCGGAAGCCGACACCAACCCATGACACAGCAGGCCGTCTGAAAAAGGCCGCGAACAGTGCCGCATCCGGCGGCCGTCAAGCAAGAAAGGACAAGCATATGAAAACCCGAATTTTAACTGCCTTGGGCATAGGCGTGATGAGCATCGGTCTGGCTGTGGCTTCGCCGCAGCAGGCCGTCAGCCAAGTCCGCGAAAACGCATCGCAGGTTTTGAGCATTCTCAATAAGGCCAACGGCAGCAACGATGCGGCTGTGCGCAAACAGGCCGAAGATTACGCCATGCCGTATTTCGACTTCCAGCGCATGACTGCTCTGGCCGTCGGCAATCCGTGGCGCAATGCCAGCGCGGTGCAAAAACAGGCACTGACCAACGAATTCCGCACCCTGCTGATCCGTACCTATTCCGGCACCATGCTGAAATTCAAAAATTCCAAAGTTACTGTGCGCGACAACCCTGTGGTTAACCGCGGCGGCAAGGAAGTCATTGTACGTGCGGAAGTCAGCCAAGGCGGCAAGCCGGTCAATATGGATTTCACCGCATATCAGAGCGGCAGCCGCTACCGCGTGTATAACGTGGCGGTTGAAGGTGCCAGCCTGGTCACGGTTTACCGCAACCAATTCGGCCAAACCATTCAGCAAAAAGGCATCGACGGCCTGATTGCCGAACTGAAATCGAAAAACGGCAGCCGCTGATGCAGATCCGTTGGGATAACGGCGTGCTTTGGGTCGGCGGAGAGGTAACGGTCAAAACCCTGACTCCCGCCGCCTGCCGCGCGTTCGAAGAGGCCTGCCGCAGAAACCCCGCCGTCATCGACTGGTCGGCGGTCGGCCGGGTCGATTCGGCCTGCGTATCGCTGCTGCTGACTGCCCTGCGCACGACAACTGTGCGGCCGCAGTGGCGCGCCCTGCCTGCCGCATTGGAAGATTTGGCCGGACTTTACGAAATCCGGCATTGGATACTGTCATGAAACCATCTGTCCGCATACTCGCCTGTACACTGGCTCTGGCCGCCGCCACTGTTTCCGCGCAAGAGCATTCTGCGCCGCCTGCTTCCATTGCCGTCCCGCAGGCCGTTTCCGGCAACGACCCTTACGAGCCGTATAACCGCGTCATGTTTCAAGTGAACGATACGGCCGACCGCTACGTTCTTTCGCCGCTGGCGCGCGGTTACCGCAAAGTAACGCCGCGTCCCGTGCGCATGAGCGTCAGCAACTTCTTCAACAACCTGCGCGATGCCGTGAGCTTTGGCAGTAATGTGCTGCGTTTGGACATTAAACGCGCCAGCGAAGATTTTATGCGGGTGGCCGTCAATACCACTTTCGGCTTGGGCGGACTCATCAACATCGCCGATGCCGGCGGTATGCCCGACAACAAAAACAGCCTGGGCGATACATTCGCTTCATGGGGTTGGCAGAACAGCCATTATTTCGTTTATCCGCTGACCGGTCCCTCAACCGTACGCGACAGCGTAGGTTCCACCCTGCTGTTGGCCTATCCGCCGCAAAGTGCTGTTTTTAAAACCACATCGGGGCGTGTGGCGGCTGCGGCGGCCAATGCCGTCAGCACCCGCGAAAACCTGTTGGATCTGACCGACAGTCTGGACGAGGCCGCGCTCGACAAATATGCCTATACCCGAGATATGTACCTGCGCCTGCGCGCGCAGCAGCTCGGCCAGGCAGTGCCGGCCGGTGCGGATGAAGAAATCGATATTGATGATTTGGTCGGCGGCGACGGTGCAGATATGGCGGATGAGGCGGCAAGGCCGTCTGAATCTGCTGCGTCTGCGGCGGCAGATGGTTTGACTGCCGAATCGTCGGTCAGGCCGTCTGAATGATTTGCGGGCGGACTGGCCTGATGACGCCCATTAAAACGGTTTGACGACTTCCACAAATATCCCGCGTGATTTCCTGTCCGCCCAGTCATGTGTACTGTTGGTTATATTGCGTTCATAAACCAGTTGCGGCATTAAGCCTGCAAAACGGATGTTGCGGTGCGCTAATGTCAAGCGCAAATCATATTCGCGGTTTTCGCGCTGTCTGTGTATAAAATCGGTATCCAATGCAGTGCCGCGGTAACGCCGCCAAGTATAAGAGCCGCGCACACTGCTTTCCAGACCGCCCAATTGCGGCCAACGGGCATTCCAACCTGCCGAAACGGTATGGCGCACATAAGCCTGATTATTGTGCGCCCCGTTCACGATTTGGTGTCTCGGGCGGAATACGCTGCCCCCCCAACTGCCATAAACCGTATGATTATTTGTCGGCGCATAAGTCAGTGCCGCATTTAAAGCGTAGTGCCGGCCGTCATAAGGGCGGCGGCGTTCCTGTGGTACATAACGCTGAACCGATATTTCTGCACCCAATCTGCTTTGCAAGCGCGGATGCAGCAGTCTGCTCCAAGCCGTCTGAATTCCCCGGCCGCGCGCGAATAAATCGGGTAATCCGCGTTCGCGTGTCGTTTTGTCTGCAAATTCATTCGAACCGGCAAATTGTAACTGGTAAAACGGCAGCACACTGACGGTATCTTTTGCAGACTGATACTGCCACCCCGAATATATCCGGCCAAACGCCCTGTCATATTGACTTTTTCGGTCAAAGTAATAACTGGTTCCCCCGATATGGGTGCGGATCAGCACATTATGATGACCCTTAATCGGCGTATTTTTGGCTGCCTCCACAGAATAATCCAATCCCCAGGCATCTACGGGTCTGCTCTGAGTGCACCCCAACGGCGTACAGTAAGAGGGTGCTTCGTCATTAATATTCTGATGACGCGCAAAACCCAGATTACCCGAAAACTGCCATTGGTTATGCCGTCTGATGCCCTGACGGAATACATCGACATTGCCGGCCACATTTTCAGGCAGCCCGGGTTCATTGAGTGTTGAAGCAAACAAAGCATCCGCTTCGCGCCACTGCCTGTCTTGAACCAAAGCGGCAGCTGCATCCAAACGGATGCGCACATCATCGGGATAGTTCTGCTGCAAATCCTCATAACGTTTAACGGCGGCACCCGTATCTCCGCGCAGGCGCAGTAACTCTGCCTCTGCATGTGCCAGCAGTAAAGCGTCCGGTTCGGGCAGCCGGCGGTACGCCGCAAGCAGCGATGCCAGCAGATGCGCATCACCCCTGTTTAAGGCCTGCTGCATCACACGGTGGAACATCGGCGGATCGGCCAGCAATTTATCGTTGTCCCACATTTCAACGCGCACAGATTGAACAGGTTCTCTGCCCGTCTCAGAAGCCGTCTGAAACCGCGCGGCCGCATCCAAATTCTCCTGCCGTACAAAAGATTCTGCCAATTTGCTGTTACTTGATGCGTAAACCGGTGCAGAGCCGCAATAAACAGACACGGCCAAAAAGCACGCCCGGATGTAAAAAACATTGACCACTTTGTCAAAAAACCGCTTAAAAAGTTAATAATGATTGCCATTATACCCTGCTTCCTTTAAACTACGTAAATGCATAAACAAGAATTATTTTTATTATCAGACGACATGCTGTCGGGCAGCCGTTTTCCTGTGCTGACATCGGCCGTGTCGTGATGAGACCTTTTGACTTGGAGAAACGGAAAATATGGCAAATCCATCAATGTATGCAAAAGGCTTGACTGCCTGCCTGTCCTTACTGCTTGCCGCCTGTGCGGGCGGCGGCGGAGTCGAACCGCCCAAAACCATTTCCACGGCGCAATTGCTGGCTGCCCCCCAATTTAAAGTCGGCGGCAAAATTGTAGACAGTTACGGGAACGAAGGTACGATTACCGAGCTGAATGAAAAGCCCGATTTGCCGATAACCATGTCGCCGGACAGCCAAGGCCGTCTGAAAGCTTATAGCGTCGTCAGACGCTATTGGCGCGAAGTTTCATGGGATCCCAGCCGCAGCGGATATGTTACCGAACCCATGTGGGGGAGTGTATTTGCCTATACAACGCCGGAAGGCAAAATATACCGTCTGGAAGCATTGTCCAATCCGCAGATCAATACCGGCTTCGGCATTACCAAAACCCAAAGCCCGACCCGCCATGAAATGCTGCCCTTGGAAGATAACGGCGGCAAGTTGATTGCCTGCTGCGAAAACGGCAGCAGCAGGTTTGCACCCGGTTATTTAACCGATTCCCGTTTCGGTGCGTGGATGGCTCCGAACGGGCAAGTCCAATTCTTCAACGGCGGCGTTTTGGCCGATGCGTCCCGATTGCCGGGTGCGGAACAAAACGGCGGTGTACCCAAAGGCAAAGTAACTTATGAAGTGATCGGTATCCGCATCAAAAACGGCATGGCCATGACTTCCGCCCACGATACAGCCAAAAAGGACAATTCTTTGCTGACCGTGAATTTCAACACCGGAAAATTGGGCGGCAGAATCTTGGGCAACAGTGATTTTGGCGGCGACATCGATTTTAATGATGTCAGCGTCAGCGGCAATGCGTTCAGCGGTACCGCCGTCTCCGAGGGGAAAACCGGCCAAGTCAGCGGCCATTTCTTCGGCAAACCGGGTTACCGCAAACCGGCCGGCTCCGAAATCGGCGGCCAAGTCGATTTCGGTAACGGTAATCTGAACGCCGTATTTGGCGGCTCTTCCGTCAGACACAATGCGGCTGACACGTCCAGGGATTTAAACCATTTAAACCGCTGAACTTTATCCGGGCCGGCCGCAGCCGTTCAGACGGCCTGAAACGCTTATCCGCTTTGCAGCCGGCCTGTAAAACAATAATACCAATTTCATAGTCATCTTAGGAGAATCTTCAAAATGAGCCGACAACCCGTTTATTGCAAACCGCGTTTGCTCTGCACATTGTTGTGTGCCGCATTTCCGTTGAGTGCATTGGCCGGCACCGCCGAGCCGGAACCGGCCGATAAGCAAAACAGTATCGAGGTAGAGTTGCAGCAAATCAATGTCAGCGGCCGGCGCGCCGTTCAAGATTTGGGTAAGGAAAAAGTGCGCCGTACCAAATTGGATAAAGAATTGGTACACGATATTCACGATTTGGTGCGTTACGAGCCGGGTATTTCCGTCAGCGAAGGCGACCGCGGCAATTCCAACGGTTTTGCCATCCGGGGTGTGGACAAAGACCGTGTTGCCATAACCGTAGACGGTTTGGCGCAGGCAGAAAGCCGCTCTTCCGAAGGTTTCCAAGAATTATTCGGCGCATACGGCAATTACAATATCGGCCGCAATGCGGCAGAAATTGAAACCATTAAAGAAGTGACCCTGCAAAAAGGTGCCGATTCACTGTCTGCCGGCAGCGGTGCGCTGGGCGGTGCCGTTATGTACCAAACCAAGTCGCCGCGCGATTATGTCGATGAAGACAAACCTTTTTATGCCGGTATAAAAGGCGGCTACATCAGCAAATCACGCCAAAAATTCAGCAGCATGGCTTTGGGCGGTTATTTAAAGGGCTTTGACGCACTGCTTGTCTACACACACCGCAAAGGCCACGAAACCAAAAACCACAGTGGCGGCGCCGATTATAATACGACATATCAAAGCACCAACGGAACCACTGCTTTAAACGGCACACTCCGCGCGGTTCCGGACGAACAAAACGTTAAAAGCAAAAGCACACTGCTGCGTTTGGGCTATCACTTCAATCCGTCTAATTATCTCGGCTGGATTTATGAAGACTACCGTCAAGACCGCGTGACAGACGAACGTTCAAACCTTTTGTCCGCTTACGGAAACGGTGTACGGTACCGTTTTGATGTCAGCTACCGCAAACGTACCGGCCTGGAATACGAAAACCGTTTGGAAAACGGTCCGTGGGACAAGCTGAAAATCAATTATGACCGTCAGCGTGTCGACATGACCACATTGACTTGGGATATGGATCGCGTGATTACACGGCGCAATGCCGAAGCATTCTTCCGAAACCGCGGCCTGTTCCAAAAATCAGACCACATGTCCCTGACGGCGGACAAAAATTTTGAATTCGACAAAATGCCGAATTTCTCATGGGATATGAAATATGGTGTAGGGCACAGCAAAACCAAAAATACCAACGACAACAATGAACATTTTGTGTATGTGTTTGAACCGTCCGAACCAAACGGCAACCCGAACCGCACGGAGTTTTTAGTCAGCGGCCAGCGTAAAAACACCTATGGTTACTGGAACAACCTGTTCCGTTTCGGTACGCAGTGGAAGTTGGGCTTAGGTGCCCGCTACGACAAAATTACAACCGGCACTTTAGAATCTGACAGTTTGGATCCCAAGGTGGCAGGCCAGCTCAAAGCCAAAGGTTTATGGAACCAGAAAGCCGAATTTAAAGCCCCTTCTTATGCCGCCACATTGGACTGGTCGCCGCTTGATGCGTTAACTTTGCAGGCAAAATACAGTACCGGTTTCCGCGCGCCGACTACCGATGAAATGTGGTTTTTCTATGAAGCACCCGATGTGGTATTGATTGAACCCAATCCCAAGCTGAAACAGGAAAAAGCGCAAAATATCGATCTGGGCTTCAATGTCAAAGGCAGCTGGGGCAATGTCAAAGTATCCGGTTTCCGAACCAAATACAAAGATTTTATTTATTTAAGCTCATACAATGCCGCGCAAAAATATTATGACCCCAAGACCGGTACTTACATTCCTTATCCGGCCGGCAGCCGGCCTGCCGGTTTGATGTATAAAAACATCAATGTCGACAATGCTTTTGTGAAAGGTGTGGAAATACAGGGGCGGTGGAAATTGGACAGCATCGGTATGCCCAAAGGTTTGTATGCCAATTGGGCGGGCAGCTACCAAAAAGGGTATTTTACGACCGACGGCAACAAATATCCGCTTAATGCACTGCAGCCGTTCAGCGGCCTCATCGGTTTAGGATATGAGCACCCTGAAAGCCGTTGGGGACTTGCACTGAACAACACTTATTTTGCCCGTAAAAATCCCAAAGACACTACGGCTGCGTACGACAGGCGCGACGAAGTATTTCCGTTTGCCAAACACAGCCGGAATATCTGGGTAACAGACTTAATCGGTCATTATAAAATCGGCAAAAATGTTACTGTCCGGGGCGGCCTGTTTAATCTGTTCAACAAAAAATACCTGACTTGGGATTCGTTGCGCGCCATTCGTGAATTCGGTGCCGTAGGCCGCGTGGGTAACTGCGGTGGTGCCCATGCCACTTGCTCCCACCCCGGCATCCAACGCTTTACCGCTCCCGGCCGCAACTACACACTCAGCATTGAAGCAACGTTCTAATGCCGGGTGCGGTGACACGAAGCCGTCTGAAAACGCAAAATGCCCGTTTTGCCGTTTTCAGACGGCCTTTTATCCGTCCTTGTCCTTTGTACGACGGCGCGCCAACATTCTGCACTCGGCTGCCAATGCCAATAAATTCGGATCATGTTCGCGGTTTTTCGGTAAAACCAACCCGACTTGTTGGGCGAGCTGAAAAGGCGGTGCCAGCGGCAGCAGGCAGATGGAGTTGGCATGAACCGACGATATCCGCTGCGGCAGCAGCGCGTAGCCGATACCGGCATTGACCATGCCGATTAAAGTAAAAATATCATTGGCTTCATAAACGGTTTGCGGGACAAAGCCTGCCCGGGCAAATAGTGTGGTACTGCTGTTTCGTGTGGCAAAACCGTTGTTCAGACCGATAAATTTTTTCTGTATGAGCCGGTTCAAACCGACTTTTTCTTTTTGGCGCACCAGCGGGTCATTCTGGGGAACGGCAAGACGGATTTCATCTTGAAACAGAGGCAGGGTTTCAAAGTTCCGGCTGATACCGTCCTCCAAAACGATTAAGGCGGCATCCAGTTCGTTCCGTTCGAGTTTGGCCAACAGATGCTCGTTGGAATTGAGCGTCAATTGTATGTTCAGGCTGCTGCGGCGCATTTTCAATCCGCTGATGATTTGCGGAATGGTATCGACAGTAAGCGAATAGAGTGCGCCCAAGCGCAGTTCGTCGGCAGCAAACCCCGCACTGAAGCGGGTTTCCTTAACGGCCTGATGGACGGATGCGACAATTTTTTTGCAGTGCTCCGCCCATACAAAAGCACTGCTCAACGGAATCAGCCTGCGGCCTTCGTGCTTGAAGAGCGGGCAGCGCAGTGCCTCTTCCAATCCATGCAGTGCTTTATGCACGCTCACTTTGCTGATGCCCAGCTTATCGGCCGCTTTGCCTAAGCTGCCTTCTTCGATAAAGCACAGAAAAATTTCGATTTTTCTCAGTGTAATTTCATTCTCCGGCATGATGCTTCTCCTCATGCTGTTTCTACGTCTGGCGCAGTTCCCCGTCATCTGATTTTGGCACGTAATGCGTGCGGGACGTTGGCTGTCCGCCCCGCTAATCGTTCATTTTAAGTTAATCAGTTTAGCTAAAAGTTGATTGATTAGGAAAGAGAGACAGCATTAAATCATGACTCGTCCGCCGGAATGATTCAGGAGAGACACTTCAATGAAAAATAATGATATGGCTGAAAAAAACCGCTGGCAGAAACGGCGGGCGGCAAAGCGCGCCAAATTGGCGGCAGCCGGTATGGCGGACGGCATTGTCGTGCCGTCTGAAAAAACCGTTTCTTTTTTGGAAACGGTTATTGCAAGCGGCGACCGTGTGGTTTTGGAAGGCAATAACCAAAAACAGGCCGATTTTTTGTCCCGTTCGCTGGCGCAGGCCGATCCCGGGCGTTTGAATAACCTGCATATGGTCATTCCGAGCATCAGCCGGCCGGAACATTTGGATCTGTTTGAAAAAGGCATTGCCCGCAAAGTCGATTTTTCCTATTGCGGTACGCAGAGTCTGCGCATGAGTCAATTGCTGGAAGACGGCCTGCTGGAAGTGGGGGCGATACACACGTATATCGAACTGTATGCGCGGCTTTTTATCGACTTGATTCCGAATGTGGTGCTGTGTGCCGGTTTTGCTGCCGACCGGCACGGCAATATTTATACCGGGCCGAGTACGGAAGATTCGCCCGCCCTGATTGAAGCGGCAGCTTTCAGCGACGGTATTGTGATTGTTCAGGTCAATGAATTGGTGGAAGAAACGGCCGACCTGCCGCGTGTGGACATTCCGGCTTCATGGGTGGATTTTGTTGTGGTTGCAGACCGGCCGTTTTACATCGAACCGCTGTTTACCCGGGATCCCAAACATATCAAACCGGTTCATGTCCTGATGGGCATGATGGCGATTAAGGGCATTTACCAACGCCATCAGGTTCAATCACTGAATCACGGCATCGGCTTTAATACGGCAGCCATTGAGCTGCTGCTGCCGACGTACGGCGAATCGTTGGGCCTGAAAGGCAAAATCTGCCGTCATTGGGCTTTGAATCCGCATCCGACACTGATTCCTGCGGTTGAAAGCGGTTGGGTGGAGAGTGTGCACTGTTTCGGTGCGGAATTGGGCATGGAGGATTATGTGGCCGCCCGGCCGGATATTTTCTTTACCGGCAAAGACGGTTCGCTGCGTTCAAACCGGCTGTTGTGCCAGCTGGCCGGGCAGTATGCCGTTGATCTGTTTATCGGTTCGACTTTGCAGATGGACGGCAGCGGGCATTCTTCCACCGTTACCAAAGGGCGGTTGTCCGGTTTCGGCGGTGCACCGAATATGGGACACGACCCCGGAGGACGCCGCCACAGCAGCCGTGCATGGCTGGAAATGCGCAGGCCGTCTGAAAATGAGGCGGAGACGTATCTGTCGCGCGGCAAAAAACTGGTCGTGCAGATGGTGGAAACGTTCCAAGAGGGCGGCAGGCCTACATTTGTTCCTGAATTGGATGCGGTGGATGTGGCCAGGCACGCCGGTATGCCGCTGGCACCGGTGATGGTGTACGGGGAAGACGTTACCCATCTACTGACCGAAGAAGGCATCGCTTACCTCTACCGTGCAGACGGCTTGCGCGAGCGGCAGAATATGATTGCGGCGGTAGCAGGTGTAACCGATACGGGGCTGGCGCAAGATCCTGCAGAGACGCGCCGTCTGCGCAGCAAAGGTCTGGTCGCTTTTCCCGAAGATTTGGGCATCAGCCGTACGGAGGCAACGCGCAGCCTGCTGGCGGCCAAGAATATTGCCGATTTGGCCGAATGGTCGGGCGGGCTGTACCGGCCGCCGGTGAAATTCAGGAGCTGGTAATGGGCGCGGCGGATAGGCCTGCTTTCCTGAACCCGCACATCTTGGCCGCTCTTGCGGTGCAGGCTCTGATTGCTGAGGTCAGGGTAACGCCGAAGCCGGCACTGGTCGATCAGCGCGGCAGTGGTGCGCATGATGATTTGACCCTGGATTTGATGGAGGCATCGGCACACAGTTTGCACGACACGTTCGCCCGAATGGGTGAAGCGGCGGTCAAGCACGGAACCGTCGGGCAGGCTTTGCGCGAAGAAATCGGGGCGATCGGCCGAGAGGGTGAGGCGCAGATGTTGCGTGTCACGCGCGGAGTCAATACACACAAAGGAGCGGTTTGGACGCTGGGGCTGCTGGTAACGGCGGCTGCGCTGGGCCGGGCCGGCGGCGTGCCGGAAGTGTGCCTGCGGGCAGGCCGGTTGGCTGGCATTGAAGACCGTTTTGTTCCGTTTCAGGCCAGCCACGGTCAGACAGTCCGGCAGCGTTATGGCGTCGGCGGGGCGAAGGCACAGGCGCAGGCCGGGTTCCCTGCCATCTGGCGCGCGGGTTATCCGCAGCTGTTCAGGAGCCGGTGCCGGGTGGATGAAAATACTGCCCGGGTCGATGCGCTGCTGGCCATTATGGCCGGGTTGGAAGACACCTGTGTACTGTACCGCGCCGGCAGAGCGGGGTTGAGACGGGTGCAGCAGGGGGCATCTGCGGTTCTGGCTGCCGGCGGTATGGGTTGTGAGGCCGGCAGAAAACGGTTTGATACATGGGAGCGCGGGCTGTTGGCCTTGCGGGCTTCGGCCGGCGGGGCAGCCGATTTGCTGGCAGGCGTATTGTTTGTGGACAGTTTGCTGCACCGGGAAGCTGGAGAATTTGTGTCGCCGGTATGCGGGTTGTCGGGGGAGGCCGTCTGAAAGGGGAAGATGGATTTTCAGACGGCCTGGATAAAGCAATGAAAGTGTGATCGGGAAATGTGATATGGAGCGTTTTTCATTCAGTATACCTGCGGCAGGTACGGCACGGCGTCATGCGGCGGCAGGCTGTGTGGCTTCGGGGGATTTGGAAATCCTGCTTGAACCGGCGGCAGGCGGTTGCCTGCATATTACGGTTATGTCGTCGGTAAACGGCGGCAGGGCGCGCTGGCGTGCGTTGTTTGAGCGTGCATTGTCGGATCGGGCAGTACCTGCCGGCCGGGTAGAAATCCACGATTTCGGCGCCACCCCAGGTGTCGTACGGTTGCGGTTGGCGCAGATTTTTACGGAGGCGGGTGTGTGATGAGCCGTATTCGGAATTTATTGGCCAGACAGAGTTTTGTCGAATTGTCTGCCAGAGAGCGGGCATCGGTTTTGTTGGACGGAGGGAGCGGACGCGAACTGGCGGGCCGTTTCGACCGCATGGTTTCGCCGTGGCTGGTACGGCAGGAGATTGTGCCGCAATCCGATGACGGTGTCGTGATTATGAAAGGTACGGTCGACGGGAAGCCTGTCGTGGTGTCGGCCTTGGACGGCGGCTTTCAGGGCGGCAGTTTGGGTGAGGCGGGCGGCGCGAAGATGGCTGCGGCATTGGAGATGGCCGTGCGGGACAATCAAAACGGTGTTCGGACGGCGGCCGTATTGCTGTTGGAAACAGGAGGGGTGCGCTTACAGGAAGCCAATCTCGGTCTGGCGGCGATTGCCGAAATTCAGGCGGCCATTGTGGCGTTGCGCCAATATGTTCCGGTTGTGGCGGTGATTGCGGGCAGTGTCGGCTGCTTCGGCGGTATGTCGATTGCAGCAGGCTTGTGCAGCCACATTGTGATGACGCCGGAAGGGCGGCTGGGTTTGAACGGTCCCCAAGTGATTGAGCAGGAAGCCGGTGTGGAAGAATACGATGCCAAGGACAGGGTGCTGATTTGGGGGCTGTGCGGCGGACGACAGCGTTATGACAGCGGTTTGGCTGATGTCTGTGTGGCAGATGATGTGTTTCAGATCCGGCAAAGTGTGGCCGCATGTGTGCAGGGCAGAGTGGCGGGACAAGGGCGGTATGCAGCCGGTCATTTTTATTTATCTTGTTTGAACGGGGTCGATACGGAACAGCAGGCAGAACCGGAAGATGTATTGGCGGCCTATGGGAGAAGCGGACATGAAAGCAGGGAAACAGACAGGCAGGCGGGGCAGAATCTGGTTTGATGCGGTGGCTGACGGCATGGTACCGGTGGCTGCGGCCGTTCCGTCGGTGCTGGTGGCATCAGGCCGTCTGGGCGGGCACGGGGCGGCAGTGGTTGCCGTTGTGCCCGATGAAGCCAACCGTTTTGCACGCGCCCGAAACGGCGAGGTCGGCCTACTGGAAGGATGGGCATTGGCCGATGCGGTCGGAAGCGTGGTCGCAGAAGACCGCAGCCGGACGGAAAAGCGTATGGTGGTCTGTATCGTTGATGTGCCGAGCCAGGCATATGGCAGGCGTGAAGAGGCTTTCGGCATTCATCAGGCATTGGCCGCGGCAGTAGACGCATATGCCCGGGCACGTTTGGCGGGCCACCCCGTCATTGCGTTGTTGGTCGGCAAGGCGATGTCCGGTGCATTTTTGGCACACGGTTATCAGGCCAACCGGATAATTGCATTAGATGACCCGAAAGTCATGGTACATGCCATGGGCAAGGAGGCCGCCGCGCGTATTACGATGCGCAGTGTGGAGCAGCTGGAAGCATGGGCGGCGGAAATTGCGCCGATGGCTTATGACATGGACAGTTATGCCTCTTTGGGTTTGCTGTATGCGCGGCTGAAGGTATCTGATCCCGACTGTCCGAGCCGCAGTGATGTGCAGAGTGTGATCGAAGCGGTATCGGCGGCCTGCGGTGATGTGCTCATGAAGGCAAATACCGGATTGTCCGGCCGTCTGAACGGCCGTAACCGGGAGATGACGCGCAAAGTGCGGCAGGCGGTGGCCGAGCAATGGTAGGGCTGCTGCGGCCCCATGATTTATTGTGGGGAATGCGGCCGGAAATGCTGATGCCCGACGCGCCGGATTGGGCTGTGGCGGTATTGTCGGCACAATGGCCGGTTGTGGTACGGCGTGCACGGGTCGGGAAAGGACAGGTTGCGGTCGGCATACGGGGCCGGCGGCGCAGTGAGCGTTATGCTGCGCAGATGCCGCATTCTGCCATCTGCCGGATTGTCAGGCCGGAGGATTTGGCCGCATCGGTTCCTGAGGATTTTCCCGAGCATACGCAGAGGCTGTTGGCGGTCGGACGGCTGATGCGGCGTTGGCCTTGGGTTTGGGGATACGGCGGCAGTATAGGCTTTGAGCTGGCCTGTGGAGAGAAGGTTTCGCGGGCGGACAGTGATACGGATTTGATTGTCCGCACGCCCGTATATGTCGGCCGCGGGCCGGCCCGACGGTTTTTGGCAGAATTGGCAGGTTTGCCGCATCGGGCGGATGTCCAATTTCAGACGGCCTGTGGTGCTTTTGCTTTGCGTGAATGGGCAGGCGGAGGGGCGGTGATGCTGAAAACGGCAGCCGGTGTTTTGCTGACAGACAACCCGTGGGCGGTACTGCCGGCAGATGCGGTGTCAGATTAGGGAATCGACTATGGCAACGGTTTGGGTGTTTCCCGGTCAGGGCGCGCAGCGTGCCGGTATGTTGCACGAGCTGCAACCATACCCGCTGGGGCGTACGTATCTGGCGCAGGCCTCCGATGTTTTGCAGCGGGATGTGATGCAGCTGGACAATGATCGGGCTTTTGCATCTTCCGAGGCCGTACAGATTTGTCTGTTTGCTGCGGGCTATATCGGTGCGGCGGTCATGCGGCAGATTGGCGGCCTGCCGGATTATGTGGCCGGTTTGTCGGCCGGAGCATGGACGGCGGCAGCGGTTGCGGGGGTATTGGATTTTTCAGACGGCCTGCGTCTGATGGCTTTGCGCGGCAGACTGATGCAGGAGGCCTACCCCGGGGGGTATGGTATGACGGCAGTCATCGGAGCAGACCGCCGGCGTGTCGGCGCATGGGTTGCCCAAGTGCACAGTCTGGAAAATCCTGTTTATACGGCGAATTTTAATGCACCGGATCAGACGGTGATTGCCGGTAAGCAGCAGGCGATGCGGCAAGTGGCCGGATTGGCCAAAGCAGGCGGTGCGGCCGTCAGGCAGTTGGCCGTTACGGTGCCGTCGCACTGCGAATTGCTGGCGCAGCAGGCAGCACAATTGCAGCAGGCTGTACGGCAGGTAGTGTGGCACGCACCGAAAATCCGCTATTTAAGCGGCAGCCATGCCCGTATGCTGGTTTCGGCAGACAAAATTGCCGATGACCTGGTGTTCAATATGTGCCGGCCGGTTGATTGGGAACACACGCTTCAAGCTGCCCGGGAACGCGGCATCCGGCTGCAAATCGAGATGCCGCCCGGCTCTACGCTGAGTGCGCTGGCGCGCAGGGCTTGGCCGGAGGGAACAGTTGCCGCCATGCAGGATACTCGGCTGGATACATTGGCCGCTTTGATGAGGAGGGAAAGAGAAACAATATAAATGGCACATTGATACTGAAATCATATATTGACAACAACATAACAGAGCAACCAAAACAGAGGAGCAAGCAAATGATTATCTATGGAACGGCCATTCTGGCCGCCTGCCATCTGCTGGGTGAATACTTCGGCAACACGCTGGGTCAGTTTTTGGGCGTGAAGGCCAATGTCGGCGGCGTAGCCATCGCCATGGTTTTGTTGATTGCCGCCAAAGAATATCTGGCACGGAAAGGTCTGATGCCGCAACCGACCCGCTTCGGCATTTTATATTGGTCGGGTCTGTATATACCGATAGTGGTCGCCATGTCGGCCGGGCAGAATGTGGTATCCGCCTTGTCGGGCGGTACGGCGGGCATACTGGTGGCAGTAGCTTCATTGGCCGGTACGGTATATTTGATCCGCGTTATGAATAAAAGCGGACATGACAGTGCATATAAATGGCCGTCTGAATCGGAAACACAATAAAAAACCGCCGTGTCGGCGGATAAGGAGAGAAGAGATGGAAACGCTAATGAGCATTTTGAGTAAAAATACCTTGGTAACGGCATTGGCTGTAACCGGCCTGATGATGTTTGTTTCCCACTTGCTGTCGAAATATTTGACACGCGGCAAACTGCAAAGCTCGGCTATCGCCATCATGCTGGGTCTGATTCTGGCCTATATCGCAGGTACGTTTACCGGCGGCAGCAAAGGTGTCGCGGATGTGTCCGTTCTGGCCGGGTTTGCATTATTGGGCGGCGCGAGCATTCGGGATCTGGCCATCGCCTCCACGGCATTTGAAGTTGATGTGAAAGAAGTCAGGCGGGCGGGCAGAATCGGCATTTTCGCCTTACTGCTTGGCTGTATCGTTCCGTTTGCCATCGGAGCGGCAGTGGCGTGGCTGATGGGATACCGGGACGCGGCATCGATGGCTACGATCGGTGCCGGTGCCATGACCTATATTGTCGGCCCGATTACCGGAACGGCCGTCGGTGCGCCGTCGGAGATTATTGCACTCTCAATCGCCATCGGGCTGATTAAAGCCGTATTTTTTATGGTGTGTACCCCGCTGCTGGCCAAATTTATGTATTTGCACAGCCCCCGTGCAGCCATGATTTTCGGCGGCCTGGCAGGCACGACCAGCGGCGTGGCCGCCGGTTTGGCGGCAACCGATGTCAGACTGGTTCCGTACGGCGCACTGGTAGCCACATTCTATACGGGTCTGGGCTGCCTGCTGGCACCGTCCGTGTTCTTTCTGGCACTGACACCGTTTTTCTAGGCCGTCTGAACGGGAGCGGGCGGCACAGACAATAAAGTATGCGGTATCGGTAAGAAATACGGATAGCGGTTTTGCTGCAAATCTGTAAAACAGATGACGTAAAAAGCGTTTAAGATTATGATTCAACTGTCCGAGGGGCTGTCAGATAAGGAGCAGATGATGTATGAAGTGAACCGCAGCGTATTTTTACTGGTGCCGCTGGAACCGTTTTGGTTTTGGCTGCAATCTGTCGGTGTCGATTTGGACAACATCGGCTTGGAAGATTTGCAGGCCGATGCCAATGCGTACCTGGTGAATCCGTGCGACAGTGCCGATGAGGTGTGGGAAGAAATCGAATCGCGGGTGGAAGAGATTTTTGCCGCCGAACTGGCCGACTGGTGTGAAGACGAAAGTCTGTGGCCGGATCTGCATCCCGATATTTTTACCGAATGGTTCGATATCCAGTTGTCTACCGTCGTTACCGATCTGACAGCCGAGCCGTTGGTGCGTGAAGCATTTCAGCCGATTGCGCTGAATTGAAGCAAATGGAAGCAAGCAAAAAAGGAAGCTGCCGCATGAGCATTATTCAAATTCCCGTACGCGGTTATCATCTTGACGGCTACCGTCACGTCAATAACGCGCGTTATCTCGAATTTCTCGAAGAAGCCCGCTGGGCTTATTTTGAAGAACACAATCTGTTGCCGCTGTTGGGCGATATGCAGATTGTGGTTACCCGTGTCGATATCCGCTACCGCCGCAGCGCGACATTCGGCGACGTACTGCACTTGCGTACCGGAATTGCCGCTATCGAACCGCGTCAGGTGGTTGTACGCCAAATCATCGATTTCAACGATGACGGCAAACCGGCCGCAGAAGCAGAAGTCACTTTGGTGCCGGTAGCGGGCGGGCGCGGGGCAGATTTGCCCGATGCGCTGTACCGGAAACTGCAACAGATGGCGGCCGAATGAAGAAAATCCTGATAATTGCCGCAGTTGCGCTGATCGGCGGCCTGCTGGCTTATGTCCTGATGCCGAAATATCGGCCGGCCCCCGCGTTTTCCCTGCAAAGCCTGCAAGGGAAAACCGTCAGTAACGCCGATTTGCAGGGCAAGGTAACCTTTATCAATTTTTGGTTTCCGTCCTGTCCCGGCTGCGTCAGCGAAATGCCGAAAATCATCAAAATGGCAGGGGATTACCGCAATAATCCGCAATTCCAGATTTTGGGCATCGCCCAGCCTGTCGATCCGATTGAAAGCGTACACCGCTATGTTGCCGAATACGGCCTGCCGTTTACCGTGATGTACGACCCCGAAGCGAAGGCTGGGAAAGCATTTGAAACCTATGTTTATCCCACCTCGTTTTTGGTCAATAAAAAAGGCGAAATCTTAAAAACCTATGTCGGCGAACCGGATTTCAATCTGGTTTATCGGGAAATCGATGCTGCATTGGCCAAATAAGCCCGTTGAATTACCGAAGGCCGTCTGAAAACCGCCCGTGTGTTTCAGGCGGCCTTCGGCATAAAATATCAAAAAAAAGAGAAATTCGAAAAATAAAATAATCAAAAAACAGAATAAACAGAATCAAAGCAATTTTATATTAAGAAAATCGGGATTCAGCTTGCCAAAAAAATTCTGCTCGGTTATGCTCAACACATTAAAACATAAATAAAATACAGAAAGCCGACATGAACCGCCTGCAAAAAACCGATGATGTGCGCATCAATGCCATTGACGAACTCCTGCCGCCGCTGGCGCACCTTTATGAACTGCCGATTACCGATCAGGCAGCCGAACTGGTTGTCAAAACCCGTCGGGAAATTGCCGATTTAGTGAGCGGGAAAGACAATCGTTTATTGGTCATCATCGGCCCCTGCTCCATTCACGACCCCCAAGCCGCCGTCGAATACGCCCAACGCCTGCTGCCCCTGCGCGAAAAATACCGAGACCGCCTGCTCATCGTCATGCGTGTTTATTTTGAAAAACCGCGCACCACTGTGGGCTGGAAAGGGCTCATCAATGATCCGCACATCGACGGCTCATACGACATCAATTTCGGCCTGCGCCAGGCACGCCGGCTTTTGTTGGCACTGAATAATCTGGGAATGCCTGCTTCTACCGAATTTCTCGATATGATTACGCCCCAGTACTATGCCGACCTGATTGCCTGGGGCGCAATCGGCGCGCGCACCACGGAAAGCCAGGTACACCGTGAACTGGCCAGCGGCCTGTCCTGCCCCGTCGGATTCAAAAACGGAACTGACGGCAATTTGAAAATCGCCATTGATGCCATTGGTGCCGCATCACACCCGCACCACTTTTTATCCGTTACCAAAGCCGGCCATTCCGCCATCGTCCATACCGCAGGCAACCCCGATTGCCACGTTATCCTGCGTGGCGGCAAAGAGCCGAATTACGACAGCGCAAGCGTCAAAGCCGCTGCCGAACAACTAAGCAAGGCCGGTGTCACCCCCAAATTAATGGTCGATTTCAGCCATGCCAACAGCCGCAAAGACTATAAACGCCAGATGGAAGTTGCTGCAGATATTGCCGGACAAATCCGTAACGGCGAGCAAAATATCATGGGTGTCATGATCGAAAGCCATCTGGTCGAAGGCCGCCAAGACAGACCCGAAATTTACGGCCAAAGCATAACCGATGCCTGCATCGGCTGGGACGACACCGAAGCCGTTTTGGCTCTATTGGCCGATGCCAAGCAGGCCGTCTGAATGTCATTAAGCATTTGCCCAGGCCGTCTGAATCGGTAATACAGACGGCCTATGTGCTATCTGACTGGATGCCGGACAAGTATCCGGCATTACCTAAGAATCGGGCAAAAAAGCCCTATCAGCCATAGATACTTAATGTTAAGCACGCCTCTGTTCTTGGGCGTCATGGATGTTTTTTTAAGGAGTAGGTCGGATACTGGTATCCGACATTTACCTTCTTGCCTTATTTCCCTATTTCCCCTTTTTATCCGGCAGCCATAGCAGACTAACCTGCACAGAGACTGGCGGAAGGGAGATTTTTCGGAGGGAGGTTTTTCTAAAAAGCTGCCAAAAAAGCCGGGGATTCGTGAAGCCGCAAGCCGGCGGTACCGAACGGTTACCCGTTATTACGGATGCGCCCGTCCCGAGCCCCTGGGCTTCCGCCTTATGCGTCGGGAGAAGCCCCATCAAAGCGTGCACAGAAGCCGCGACCATAGAAGCCCGATAAAGGGTGCATATAAAATCCATATAAAATAGAGATTTGAAAGATTGACTGTCACGTTTTGGTAAAAAACCGGTTGGAGTGCTTGCATTTTTGTTTATGTGGGGGTATAGTGTTGTTCTTCGCTGCTTCTGCGGCGGGTTATTTTGGTTTGATTGAAAAAAGATTTTGACTTTTTTAAATTGCGTGCTAAAATAATCGTCTTTGCTCTTTAACAAACAGATTACCGATAAGTGTGAGTGCGCGAGCCTCACACTGCGACAAAAACAGACAGGATAGATTTATTTATCCTTGTCGGTTTCTTTGAAGCAGACCAGAAGTTAAAAAGTTAGAGATTGAACATAAGAGTTTGATCCTGGCTCAGATTGAACGCTGGCGGCATGCTTTACACATGCAAGTCGGACGGCAGCACAGAGAAGCTTGCTTCTTGGGTGGCGAGTGGCGAACGGGTGAGTAACATATTGGAACGTACCGGGTAATGGGGGATAACTAATCGAAAGATTAGCTAATACCGCATACGTCCTGAGGGAGAAAGCGGGGGCTCTTCGGACCTCGCGTTATTCGAGCGGCCAATATCTGATTAGCTGGTTGGTGGGGTAAAGGCCTACCAAGGCGACGATCAGTAGCGGGTCTGAGAGGATGATCCGCCACACTGGGACTGAGACACGGCCCAGACTCCTACGGGAGGCAGCAGTGGGGAATTTTGGACAATGGGGGCAACCCTGATCCAGCCATGCCGCGTGTCTGAAGAAGGCCTTCGGGTTGTAAAGGACTTTTGTCAGGGAAGAAAAGGGCGATGTTAATACCGTTGCCTCATGACGGTACCTGAAGAATAAGCACCGGCTAACTACGTGCCAGCAGCCGCGGTAATACGTAGGGTGCGAGCGTTAATCGGAATTACTGGGCGTAAAGCGGGCGCAGACGGTTTGTTAAGCAGGATGTGAAATCCCCGGGCTCAACCTGGGAACTGCGTTCTGAACTGGCAGGCTAGAGTGTGTCAGAGGGGGGTAGAATTCCACGTGTAGCAGTGAAATGCGTAGAGATGTGGAGGAATACCGATGGCGAAGGCAGCCCCCTGGGATAACACTGACGTTCATGCCCGAAAGCGTGGGTAGCAAACAGGATTAGATACCCTGGTAGTCCACGCCCTAAACGATGTCGATTAGCTGTTGGGGTGCTTGACACCTTAGTAGCGTAGCTAACGCGTGAAATCGACCGCCTGGGGAGTACGGTCGCAAGATTAAAACTCAAAGGAATTGACGGGGACCCGCACAAGCGGTGGATGATGTGGATTAATTCGATGCAACGCGAAGAACCTTACCTGGTCTTGACATGTACGGAAGAACTCAGAGACGAGTTTGTGCCTTCGGGAGCCGTAACACAGGTGCTGCATGGCTGTCGTCAGCTCGTGTCGTGAGATGTTGGGTTAAGTCCCGCAACGAGCGCAACCCTTGTCATTAGTTGCCATCATTTGGTTGGGCACTCTAATGAGACTGCCGGTGACAAACCGGAGGAAGGTGGGGATGACGTCAAGTCCTCATGGCCCTTATGACCAGGGCTTCACACGTCATACAATGGTCGGTACAGAGGGTAGCCAAGCCGCGAGGCGGAGCCAATCCCACAAAACCGATCGTAGTCCGGATTGCACTCTGCAACTCGAGTGCATGAAGTCGGAATCGCTAGTAATCGCAGGTCAGCATACTGCGGTGAATACGTTCCCGGGTCTTGTACACACCGCCCGTCACACCATGGGAGTGGGGGATACCAGAAGCAGATAGGGTAACCGCAAGGGGCCCGTTTGCCACGGTATGTTTCATGACTGGGGTGAAGTCGTAACAAGGTAGCCGTAGGGGAACCTGCGGCTGGATCACCTCCTTTCTAGAGAAAAGAAGAGGCTCGGGCACCCACACTTATCGGTAATCAGAGAATGCGGAAGAAGCAGGCCGTCTGAAAGAGTATCATTGATGATGACCGGTTTCTTTACAGGACATGGGTTTGTAGCTCAGGTGGTTAGAGCACACGCTTGATAAGCGTGGGGTCGTAGGTTCAAGTCCTACCAGACCCACCATCATACAGCAAGACACTGGGGGCATAGCTCAGTTGGTAGAGCACCTGCTTTGCAAGCAGGGGGTCATCGGTTCGATCCCGTTTGCCTCCACCACAAGCCTGCCGGATACAGACTTTACAAATCAAAGAAAGCTGCTAGAATGCGCAGCTTGCTTTTATTTGCGAAGTTGAAAAAACACCGCATCGATCTTTAACAAATTGGAAAGCCGAAATCAACAAACAAAGACACTGTCTGATTTGGTTTGAAATACTGATGCAACAGTATTTCAGGCGTAAAACAAATCGGAACAGAATTTGGGTGATGATTGTATCAAGTAGTTTGTGGAAGACAAAAGGCACAAACTACTCACAACAAAGCAGTAAGCTTTATCAGAGTAGAGAATTTAAGTTTTACCGGGTAGTCAACGCCGGGTAAGGCGAAGTCGAAAGGTTCTTCAAATGATAGAGTCAAGTGAATAAGTGCATCAGGTGGATGCCTTGGCGATGATAGGCGACGAAGGACGTGTAAGCCTGCGAAAAGCATCGGGGAGCTGGCAATAGAGCTATGATCCGGTGATATCCGAATGGGGAAACCCACACAGCAATGTGTATCCTGGTCTGAATCCATAGGACTAGCGAAGCGAACCCGGAGAACTGAACCATCTAAGTACCCGGAGGAAAAGAAATCAACCGAGATTCCGCAAGTAGTGGCGAGCGAAAGCGGAGGAGCCTGTATACGATAGCGCTTGAAATAGAAGAACGAGTTGGAAAGCTCGGCCATAGTGGGTGACAGCCCCGTATTCGAAATTTCAAGCGTGGTACTGAGTATACGAGAAGTAGGGCGGGACACGAGAAATCCTGTCTGAAGATGGGGGGACCATCCTCCAAGGCTAAATACTCATCATCGACCGATAGTGAACCAGTACCGTGAGGGAAAGGCGAAAAGAACCCCGGGAGGGGAGTGAAACAGAACCTGAAACCTGATGCATACAAACAGTGGGAGCGGACTTGTTCCGTGACTGCGTACCTTTTGTATAATGGGTCAACGACTTACATTCAGTAGCGAGCTTAACCGGATAGGGGAGGCGTAGGGAAACCGAGTCTTAATAGGGCGGATAGTTGCTGGGTGTAGACCCGAAACCGAGTGATCTATCCATGGCCAGGATGAAGGTGCGGTAACACGCACTGGAGGTCCGAACCCACGCATGTTGCAAAATGCGGGGATGAGCTGTGGATAGGGGTGAAAGGCTAAACAAACTCGGAGATAGCTGGTTCTCCCCGAAAACTATTTAGGTAGTGCCTCGAGTAAGAGACTGATGGGGGTAAAGCACTGTTATGGCTAGGGGGTCATTGCGACTTACCAACCCATGGCAAACTAAGAATACCATCAAGTTGTTCCTCGGGAGACAGACATCGGGTGCTAACGTCCGGTGTCGAGAGGGAAACAACCCAGACCGCCAGCTAAGGTCCCAAATGACAGATTAAGTGGTAAACGAAGTGGGAAGGCCCAGACAGCCAGGATGTTGGCTTAGAAGCAGCCATCATTTAAAGAAAGCGTAATAGCTCACTGGTCGAGTCGTCCTGCGCGGAAGATGTAACGGGGCTCAAATCTGTAACCGAAGCTGCGGATACCGTAAGGTATGGTAGGGGAGCGTTCTGTAGGCCGTAGAAGGTGCATTGAGAAGTGTGCTGGAGGTATCAGAAGTGCGAATGTTGACATGAGTAGCGATAAAGCGGGTGAAAAGCCCGCTCGCCGAAAGCCCAAGGTTTCCTACGCAACGTTCATCGGCGTAGGGTGAGTCGGCCCCTAAGGCGAGGCAGAAATGCGTAGTCGATGGGAAACGGGTTAATATTCCCGTACTTTGATTCAATGCGATGTGGGGACGGAGAAGGTTAGGTTGGCAGACTGTTGGAATAGTCTGTTTAAGCCGGTAGGTGGAAGACTTAGGCAAATCCGGGTCTTCATAACACCGAGAAGTGACGACGAGTGTCCACGGACACGAAGCAACCGATACCACGCTTCCAGGAAAAGCCGCTAAGCTTCAGTTGAATCAGAACCGTACCGCAAACCGACACAGGTGGGCAGGATGAGAATTCTAAGGCGCTTGAGAGAACTCGGGAGAAGGAACTCGGCAAATTGATACCGTAACTTCGGGAGAAGGTATGCCCTTTGACGTTAAGCCCTTGCGGTGTAAGCGTTGGAGGGTCGCAGAGAATCGGTGGCTGCGACTGTTTATTAAAAACACAGCACTCTGCTAACACGAAAGTGGACGTATAGGGTGTGACGCCTGCCCGGTGCTGGAAGGTTAATTGAAGATGTGAGAGCATCGGATCGAAGCCCCAGTAAACGGCGGCCGTAACTATAACGGTCCTAAGGTAGCGAAATTCCTTGTCGGGTAAGTTCCGACCCGCACGAATGGCGTAACGATGGCCACACTGTCTCCTCCCGAGACTCAGCGAAGTTGAAATGGTTGTGAAGATGCAATCTCCCCGCTGCTAGACGGAAAGACCCCGTGAACCTTTACTGTAGCTTTGCATTGGACTTTGAAGTCACTTGTGTAGGATAGGTGGGAGGCTTTGAAGCAGAGACGCCAGTTTCTGTGGAGCCGTCCTTGAAATACCACCCTGGTGGCTTTGAGGTTCTAACCCAGGTCCGTGATCCGGATCGGGGACCGTGCATGGTAGGCAGTTTGACTGGGGCGGTCTCCTCCCAAAGCGTAACGGAGGAGTTCGAAGGTTACCTAGGTCCGGTCGGAAATCGGACTGATAGTGCAATGGCAAAAGGTAGCTTAACTGCGAGACCGACAAGTCGAGCAGGTGCGAAAGCAGGACATAGTGATCCGGTGGTTCTGAATGGAAGGGCCATCGCTCAACGGATAAAAGGTACTCCGGGGATAACAGGCTGATTCCGCCCAAGAGTCCATATCGACGGCGGAGTTTGGCACCTCGATGTCGGCTCATCACATCCTGGGGCTGTAGTCGGTCCCAAGGGTATGGCTGTTCGCCATTTAAAGTGGTACGTGAGCTGGGTTTAAAACGTCGTGAGACAGTTTGGTCCCTATCTGCAGTGGGCGTTGGAAGTTTGACGGGGGCTGCTCCTAGTACGAGAGGACCGGAGTGGACGAACCTCTGGTGTACCGGTTGTGACGCCAGTCGCATCGCCGGGTAGCTAAGTTCGGAAGAGATAAGCGCTGAAAGCATCTAAGCGCGAAACTCGCCTGAAGATGAGACTTCCCTGAGGGTTTAACCCTCCTGAAGGGTCGTTGTAGACCACAACGTTGATAGGTCGGGTGTGGAAGCGCGGCAACGCGTGCAGCTAACCGATACTAATTGCCCGTGAGGCTTGACTCTATCATTTGAAGCACTTTGATGCTCAAAGATTAAGCTTACTGATGAAATACTTCATCACCAGTTGATTAAACAATAAATAAACGCAACAGCGTAACGGCTTTCCGGTTTGTACAGTTTATGTCTGGCGGCCATAGCGGTTTGGTCCCACGCCTTCCCATCCCGAACAGGACCGTGAAACGAACCAGCGCCGATGATAGTGTGGATGCCCATGTGAAAGTAGGTCACCGCCAGACACCAATTCAGAACCCCTGCACAATGTGCGGGGGTTTGCTTTTATGTGCTGATTTATGGCAGCTTGGGCGGATAAGGGGGGCGGATACGGGTATCCGGCCTGCGCTGTTCAGACGGCCTGAGGTAGGTGGGTAGGGTGGGGATTAGGGTAAGGCCGGTCAGGGCTGAAACAGAAAACGACCGTAACAGCGGAGCCAGGCCTTTGCTGTTTCGCTATGCGGGGTGTGGCGGGTTACTTCCGTCCAGAACTGTGCTGTAAAAATAAAAATGAAAAGAGGGAGCAACAGAATTCAGACGGCCTACCAAGTCAGATAAAACATTGATTTGGCCAGAATAATAATGATCAATACCTGACACAATACCGCGATGCGGATAGCGCGACTAGGCGTGGGCCTATGTGCCGTTGCATATTTTACGGACGGCAGGCAAACAGGAAATGTAGGAAGACCGGTTCTGCCAGCAAGATTTTCAGCGTCAGTTACATGTTGCACGGTGCGGCAGTCGGTGCGGCGAATGCCGACAGATAGCGCATAACTGGCATGCAGATGCCCGATACAAACAGTGCGGCTACGGTAAGCGGTATGACGCGTGTGGCCTGTTTGGAGAGTACCGATTCGGTTTCACGACGGGTCGGCGAAGGCAGGCGGCTCTCAATACCAAGGCTTCAAAAATGATACCGCTTGCAAAAGCAATGGTACAGAGCAGATGGAGTATATGAATCCGGGCATAAGCAGACATGAACATACCTTTAATTTTTTTAACGGCATAGCGGGCGGTTTGCGTTTATTCTGGCTTTTCGTGCGCATTGCATCCTGTAAAGGGACAAGCGTAACGCATCCGGCTGTTTTTTTCAATGATTCAGAAAGGAAATAGATAATGAAAAACGTATTTGCAAGAACACTGACACTTTTAGCTATTGCTGCTTCACTGACTGCGTGTAACAGCATGACGACTACCCAGCGCAATGCTGCCACAGGTGCGGTTATCGGCGGCGTTGCGGGTAACCTGATCGGTGGCGACACCGGTGCCACTTTGGGTGGTGCGGCTCTGGGCGGCGTGATCGGCAGCCAAGTGAAATAAGTCCGTGCGTATGGTAAAATTTTGCGGCCTTGCAACTGGCGGCAAATAAAAAAGGCCGTCTGAAAAGGCGGCTTTTTCCATGCAGGTGCAGCTGACAAAACTGCCTGATCATTTTTTGGAGTTTTCCTATGTCTTATTCTGCCTGTCCGCAATGCTGCTCTGAACTGACTTATCACGATGGTATCCAGCTGGTCTGTCCCGAATGCGGCCATGAATGGCAGGAAGGACAAACGGCGGCCGATGAAGATGCGGTGGTGGTGAAAGATGCCAACGGTACGCCGCTGGCCGACGGCGATACAGTGGTCTTGATCAAGGATTTAAAAGTCAAAGGCTCGTCGATGGTGATTAAGCAGGGTACCAAAGTGAAAGGTATCCGCTTGCAGGAGGGTGATCACAACTTATCCTGCAAAATTGACGGCACGCCGATGAATCTGAAATCGGAATTTGTCAAAAAAGCATGATTATTGGTGGCTACTGACTGATAGGCAAAGCAGTTGGCTAGCTATTTTTGATGTATGCGTTTACGGAAAGTCTATTTGTATAGAGCTTATATCCTAAAAAACTAATTGATTAACTTGTAAATTTTCGTTAAATTTTACTTATCCATATGGCATATGGATGATTAATTCATTTAGCAGAATAAAATGCGTAAAAAGCAAAACCTGCACATTGCCTGCTGTAATGAAGCAAGGCTTTAAATAAAGAAATGGCTAGGTTCGCCTAGCCATTTTTTAAATTTGGGGAGATGACTGATGGATAAAAAAGAATTTATGGCGAAAGTGGATCATTTGGATTTTCAGTGGATTATCAGAAAAATTACTCAGAAAGATCCAAATATAGCCTGAGTGTGGAGCAAGGAGGGGGCGGAAGATGCAATCAGACAATATAAGAATTTCATGTATTTACTTTTTAAATATCATGATGAGGCGACTGTTAAGCTGGTTCCTTCGATAGAGGTGGATGAAATATGGCATCACCATATTCTCGATACGCGCGCATACTTGAATGACTGCATGAATATTTATGGATATTTTATGCATCATTTTCCTTATTTTGGTATGCGGGGTGAGGAAGGTCGCAAAGATCTGTATTAAAGCTTTTCCGAAACCCAAGATATTTATTTTGCAGAATTTGGAGAATATATGTATGAAGTTGATTTCTAATTACTGCGGAGAAACCCGTCTGTCGATCAGTTTCTTTATCGACAGAATCACGCCCGCCGCGCTGTATTTTCTGCCCATAGGTATGATGGCGGCAGGTGCGGACAAACTGCAATTGAGCCGCTATTCCTTGTTTTATTCGCTGTTTGCCTCGTTTTCCGCCCTGCCGCTGGGGTTTATGACGGCGGTCCGCTATTTTTCGGCAGGCGGCAATCCGCTGACTTTCGGTTCGGGGCTGCTGGTTACGGGGGCGGCCTCGCTTGCGGCGGTGGCGGGATATGTCTGCTATTTTGCGTTTGCGGTTTATGTCGAAGGATTGTATGAATATCAATCCTTATTTTTTTTGTTTGCCGCCGCGATCCCGATAACGGCGGTTTATTATGCGGTCAGTGCCTATAATGAAGGGCGCAGGCAGGTGGCGCTGAATAATTTTTGTGCGGCGGCGGCCGTACCGCTGTTGCTGCTGGTTTATTTTTCCGTTTCCGGCCTGTTGGGTTGGGAGGCGGCCGTTGCCTTTGCCGTGGCGTTTTTGGCCGTACGCTGTGCGATGCTCGGGGTAATTTGGTCGGGACGGCCGCCGTCGGCAGCGGCAGACAGAAAACACGCGCGCGAAATTTTCGATTACGGCCTGTATATTACAGCTTTGTTTTTTATCCAGAAATTTGTGATAACGGTTTTACTGAGCTTTTTGAAATACAGTCCTGCGCAAGTGGCGGCGTTCCAAATCATCACCGGTTATGCCATGCTGCTGTCGCTGGCGGCCAATGCGGTTTTTACCCATGCCTTTATTGCTTTGGCCGGGCAGCGTGCTGCGGAAATCGGCGGTATTTTGGCGGTTGCCTGCCTGAACGGTGCGGTTGTGCTGCTGATTGCGTTGGGGCTGCCGCTACTGGGCATGAAGGCCGGTTGGCTGGATGTTCTGGATCGCGATGTTCTGACGCTGTTGCGCGGCAATATGGGGCCGGTTCTGGTTTATACCGCGTTGGAAGCATTGATGATGGCGGGTATCACGCTGGCCAGGGGGCTGGGGGACAAATATCGGACGCAGTCGGCCTGGTGCGCGGGCGTGGTTCTGTATTTTCTGTTTGACCGCCGGGGTATCGGCATCGAATCCTGTCTGTATGCGTTTATCTGCGGCAGCGTTTTGTCTGTGGCGGTTGCGCTGCGGCAGTGTCAAAAACGCTTGGGCGGTATGGCATCAAAACATGGCCGGATTGCCGGTTAGGATTTGATGATCGGTATGCTTTTTAAACTTCCTTAAACTTCGGTTTTCTGAAATACGCGGTATTTCAGACGGCCTGATCAATGATGAAATTTCGATATGAATGATACTGCTTCCCAACCTGTCATCGCCGCCATCGCCACCGCTGCCGGGCGCGGCGGAGTGGGTGTGATCCGTCTGTCGGGCAAAAATCTGCTGCCCTTGGCGCAGCGCATCAGCGGCGGCAAAACACCCGTGCCGCGCACGGCCGTGTACACCGATTTTGTCGATGAAAACGGGCAGCCGATCGACAACGGCCTGCTGCTGTATTTTGCCGCGCCCGCCAGCTTTACAGGAGAGGACGTGATTGAGTTGCAGGGACACGGCGGGCCGGTGGTGATGCAGATGCTGCTTTCGCGCTGTCTGGAACTGGGCGCGCGGCCGGCAGAGCCGGGCGAGTTTACCAAACGCGCGTTTCTCAACAATAAATTGGATCTGGCGCAGGCCGAGAGTGTGGCCGATCTGATTGACGCGTCCAGCCGGTCGGCCGCGCGCATGGCCGTGCGCTCGCTCAAGGGCGCGTTTTCGCAGCATATTCATGCGCTGGTGGACGACCTGATTACGCTGCGTATGCTGGTGGAGGCCACGCTGGATTTTCCCGAAGAGGACATCGATTTTCTCGAAGCGGCCGATGCGCGCGGCAAGCTGGCCGGTCTGCAAGGCCGTCTGAAAACCGTATTGCAGAGTGCCGAGCAGGGCGCGTTGCTGCGCGAGGGCATGAGCGTGGTGCTGGCGGGTGCGCCGAATGTCGGCAAATCGAGCCTGCTCAATGCACTGGCGGGCGACGAAGTGGCGATTGTGACCGATATTGCGGGTACGACGCGCGATACCGTCCGTGAACAGATTACGCTTGACGGCGTGCCCGTGCATATTATCGACACCGCCGGTCTGCGCGACACCGACGATGTGGTGGAGCAAATCGGCATCGAACGCAGCCGCAGGGCGGTGCGCGAAGCCGATGTAGCCCTGATTCTGATAGATCCGTCCGACGGCCTCAACGCCAAGACTCAGGCGGTTTTGGCCGATTTGCCGCCGACGCTGAAAAAAATCGAAATCCGCAACAAAATCGATTTGACGGGCGAAACGGCCGGCGTGTTTTCAGACGGCCTCACGCCGCAAAGCGGTGCAGACTGTTTAATCAAGTTGTCCGCCAAAACCGGTTCGGGACTGGATTTGCTCAAACAGGCACTGTTGAAAGAAGTCGGCTGGCAGGGCGAGAGCGAAGGGCTGTTCCTTGCCCGCAGCCGCCACCTGGCCGCACTGAAAACGGCCGGGGCCGAGCTGGAACTGGCCGCGCTGTGCGGCAGCCGGCAAATCGAATTGCTGGCCGAGCATTTGCGGCTGGCGCAGAACGCGTGCAGCGAAATCACCGGCGAATTTACCGCCGACGATTTATTGGGCGTGATTTTTTCGCGCTTCTGCATCGGCAAATAGCCGCTTCCCGACATCGCGCACGTTGGTTGGACAAACACGTCAGGCCGTCTGAAAAGCATTTCCGCCCTTTTCAGACGGCATTTTTGCCCCTTGCACCGCGCGTTGCGCCGTTTGTTTTCCGCCTTAAAGCAGGGTAAACTTCCGCCTATTGAAAAATCCTATGGTAACGCTATGAATGCTGCATTTAAGGTTAAATCCGCCCGTTTGGACGCGCTGGCGTTTTTAGTGGAAAACGGAGATGCCGGCTGCCTGGACAGTACCTTGGCCGAATCCGCCCAGCGTTATCGGGCCATGCAGCTGCCGCTGCTGCTGGATATGCAGGCGTTTGCCCAGCCGCAGGATACCGACCTGGCCGCGCTCTTGGCAGTATTCGCGCGCCACGGCCTGACCGTGTGTGCGCTGCGCCACGAAAACGAGGCGTGGGCGCAGGCCGCAGCGGAAAACGGGCTGGCATTCAGTATCCCCAATAAAGCGGGTTACGGCGACATTCCCGAACCGGCTGAGACTGTGCCGGTGCCGACCACCGTCATCAACCGCCCCACCGTTTTCGTGTCCACATCCATCCGCACCGGCCAGCAGGTGTATGCCGAAGGTGCCGATCTGATTGTTACCGGCGTGGTCAGCGAGGGGGCGGAAATCATTGCCGACGGCAATATCCATGTTTATGCACCGATGCGCGGCCGCGCGCTGGCCGGTGCGGACGGCCGCAGGGACGCGCGCATCTTTATCCACTCCATGCAGGCCGAGCTGGTATCCGTGGCCGGCATTTACCGCAACTTCGAGCAGGATCTGCCCGGGCATCTGCACAAGAAGCCGGTGCAGGTTTATTTGCAGGATGACCGGCTGGTCATCAGTGCGATTGAAGACTGACTGTCGGAAAGGCCGTCTGAAAACTGACTGCTTTCAGGCCGCCTGGTAAAACGGAAGCGGCCGTTTGATGCCGCCGTGTCATGTAAAAACAACAGTTTGACAAGAAAAGGAGACCGTTGTGTCTAAAATTATCGTTGTAACTTCCGGCAAGGGCGGTGTGGGCAAGACCACTACTTCCGCCAGCATTGCTTCCGGGCTGGCCCTGCGCGGCCACAAAACCGCCGTTATCGATTTCGATATCGGCCTGCGCAACCTGGATCTGATTATGGGCTGCGAGCGGCGCGTGGTGTACGACCTGATCAATGTGATTCAGGGCGAAGCCACGCTGAATCAGGCATTGATTAAAGACAAACACTGCGACAATCTGTTTATCCTGCCCGCTTCGCAAACCCGCGACAAAGACGCGCTGACCCGCGAAGGCGTGGAAAAAGTGCTGGACGAATTAACCGGTGAGATGGGTTTTGAGTTTGTGATTTGCGATTCGCCCGCCGGTATCGAACAGGGCGCGCTGATGGCACTGTATTTTGCCGACGAAGCGATTGTTACCACCAACCCCGAAGTATCCAGCGTACGCGATTCCGACCGCATCGTCGGCATTTTGCAGAGCAAATCGCGCAAAGCCGAAAAAGGCGAAACCGTCAAAGAGCATCTGCTGATTACCCGCTATTCGCCCGAGCGTGTGGAAAAAGAGGAAATGCTGTCGGTGCAGGATATTCAGGATATTCTGCGTATTCCGCTCATCGGCGTGATTCCCGAATCGCAAAATGTGTTGCAGGCTTCCAATGCGGGCGAGCCGGTGATTCACCAAAACGGTGTGGCCGCCGCCGAAGCCTATAAAGACGTGATTGCGCGCCTGCTGGGCGAAAACCGTGAAATGCGTTTTCTGAGTGCCGAGAAAAAAGGCTTCTTCCAACGTTTGTTCGGAGGTTGATATGTCTTTAATCAACATGCTGTTCGGCAAGAAGCAGAAAACGGCGGGTGTGGCGCGCGACCGCCTGCAGATTATCATCGCGCAGGAGCGCGTGAAGGCGCAGGCACCCGACTATTTGCCGACGCTGCAAAAAGAACTGTTGGAAGTGCTGTCGAAATATGTGCGTGTGTCGCTCGACGACATACGGATTTCACAGGAAAAACAGGACGGTGTGGATGTGCTGGAACTGAATATCACGCTGCCGGAGCAGAAAAAGGTCTGAGCCATGACCCTGACCGAATTACGCTATATTGTGGCCGTGGCGCAAGAGCGGCATTTCGGGCGGGCGGCACTGCGGTGCAGCGTCAGCCAGCCGACGCTGTCGATTGCCATCAAAAAACTGGAAGAAGAGCTGGGTGTGCTGCTGTTCGAGCGCGGCAGCAGCGAAGTGATGATGACCGAAGCGGGCGGACGGATTGTCGCCCAGGCCCGCCGTGTATTGGAAGAGGCCGACTTAATCCGCCATCTGGCGGGCGAAGAGCAAAACGAGTTGGCGGGCGCGCTCAAACTCGGGCTGATTTTTACCGTTGCCCCTTATCTGCTGCCCAAGCTGATTTTATCGCTGCGCGGCATTGCGCCGAATATGCCGCTGATGCTGGAAGAAAATTACACGGCATCGTTGGTGGAGCAGATCAAGTGCGGCGATTTGGATGTGGTCGTTGCGGCCGAGCCGTTCAGTGAACCGGGGCTGGTCTGCGAGCCGCTGTATCGGGAGCCGTTTTTTGTGATTGTGCCGAAGGGGCATCCGTTTGAAGCGTGCGATACGGTCAGCCGCCAAGATGTGGCCCGGGAGCAGGTACTGCTGCTGACCGAAGGCAACTGTATGCGCGACAATGTTTTGGACAGTTGCAGCGAGTTGGCCGCGCGCCAGAAAATATCCGGCTTGACCAATACCTTGCAGGGCAGCTCCATCAATACGATCCGTCATATGGTGGCCAGCGGTTTGGGCATCAGCATTCTGCCGGCCACCGCGCTGACGGAAAACGACCATATGCTGTTCAGCATTATACCGTTCGACCGGCCGCCGCAGCGTACGATTGTGCTGGTGCACCGGCGCAATTTCACACGCCCGAAGGCACTTGCGGCCATCAGGCAGGCCGTGCGGACTGCGCAACTGTCCGGGGTGGAATGGATAGGGTGAGGCACACTCTGTATCGGGCTGTCTATCAAGCGGCTGCGCGGATTCTGTTTGCATAGAGAGTTTGCCGCTGTTGCCGTGCCGGTTTTGGCGTGGCGTGCAAAAGCAGTATCAAAAGATACTGTGCGGTTTTATTAGGCTCTTTTGAGTCTGAAAGATATCAGGCCGTCTGAAAACGCATTATCAAGCGTTTTCAGACGGCCTTTTTTGCCGGCATCAGGTATCAGCCGTTTCGACGTTCCGCTATATCGGCGGCGGCAGTAAACAGCACGTCGGTGGACGAATTGAGCGCGGTTTCGCACGAATCCTGAACCACGCCGATAATCAGGCCGACGGCCACCATCTGCATGGCCACATCATTGCTGATGCCGAACAGGCTGCATGCCAGCGGAATCAGCAGCAGCGATCCGCCTGCCACGCCCGATGCACCGCAGGCACTGACAGTAGCCACCAGGCTCAGCAGCAGGGCGGTAAAGAAATCGACCGGAATGCCCTGTGTATATACGGCAGCCAGCGTCAGAACGGTGATGGTAATCGCCGCACCGGCCATATTGATGGTGGCGCCCAGCGGAATCGATACCGAATATGTGTCTTCATTCAGGCCGAGTTTTTTACACAGAGCCATATTGACCGGAATATTGGCGGCGGAAGAGCGGGTAAAGAACGCCGTGATACCGCTTTCGCGCAGGCAGGTCAGCACCAGCGGATACGGATTTTGGCGGATTTTGAACCACACAATCAGCGGATTGACCACCAGAGCGATAAACAGCATACAGCCCACCAGTACGACAAGCAGTCGGAAATAGTCGCCCAACGCACCGAAGCCCGTTTCCGCGATGGTGGCGGCAACCAGACCGAAAATGCCCAGCGGCGCAAAGCGGATGACCCATTTGACAATCGATGAGACGGCCTCAGCTGCATCGGCAACCAATGCGCGGGTGCTGTCGGCTGCATGGCGCAGGGCGAAACCGAACAGCAGCGCCCAAGCCAGAATGCCGATGTAGTTGGCATTGGCCAGCGCGTTAATCGGGTTGGCCACCAGATTCATCAGCAGTTTCTTCAACACCTCGACAATGCCGGAGGGCGGGGCGAGATTGGCCGTGTTGCTGACCAGTGCCACTTGGGTGGGAAAGAGCAGTGCCGCCGCCACGGCAATGGCCGCCGCGCTGAACGTGCCGAACAGATACAGTACCAAAACCGGCTTGATTCGGGTTTGCCCCCCCCCCTTGCGGTGCTGGGTGATGGCAGCCGTTACCAACACAAACACCAAAACCGGTGCAACCGCTTTGAGTGCGCCGACAAACATATCGCCCAAAATGCCGAAGGCCAGGCCGGCTTTCGGCGAAACGGCCGCCACGAGAATGCCGAGTATCAGACCGATAATAATCTGTTGAACCAGGCTGAACCGATTGACGGCAGCCCAAAAGGGATGGCTCTGTTTCATACAGTGCTCCTGAAAAAAGAACAGGGTTAATGGAAAATTACATTTTAAGAGAAAGTTTTGCTTTTGGATAGCGGGCGGTAACGGTTCAGACGGCCTGGCCGTCTGCGGGAACAGTATGTAAAACGCGATAAAAAATGTCGGTAGTGGTAAGTAGTTGGTGCTAAAATCGCAAATTTATCCATATCTTGCGACAGAATCCCGCTTATGATGAAACACAAAGTGATGGTGTGGGTGCTGGCTGCCCTGGCCGGCTTGCCGACCGCCGCGTGGGCTCAGACGGAGCAGACGGCGGGAGATGCCGCCCCGTCCGTCCGTCCGGAAATCAGGGAGCCTAAATATCCTGTTGAAATCCAAACGGATAACGGGCAGTTGAAAAAGATGCTGGAAGAGCATCTGCCGCTGATTACCGAGCAGCGTCAGGAGGATTTGGACGAAGAGCAAATCGCCTTTTTGGCCGAGCAGGCGCCCGAACATATCAAAACCATGGTGCGTACCAAGGGGTATTTTTCTGCCGCTTCTTCCGTCGGGCGGACGGGCAACCGTTTTGCCGTCCGTCTCGACCCCGGCCCGCAAACCAAAATCGACAATGTCGGCGTGGCGATTGCCGGTGATGTGTTGCAGGACGAGAATTTGGGCGACTATTACCGTGCCGCGATGGATAACTGGGTGCTGCCCGTGGGGGAGGGGTTTGACCAGTCTCTGTGGAACAGCAGTAAAAGTGCCGTGCTGTCGGCCGTCAAACGCAAAAAATATCCGCTGGCGGTGCTCAGTCATTCCCAAGCCACCATCAATCCCAACAACCATACGGCCGATATTGCCGTCAGCGTGGACAGCCGCCAGCCGATTTATTTCGGCGAACTGGACATCAGCGGCGTGAAGCGTTATCCCGAGCGTGTGGTGCGCGGCATGGCGCGTTTCGAGCCGGGCGATCCGTATGATTTGGACAAACTGCTGGACTACCAGCAGTCGCTGGAACAGGACAGCCACTATTCCGGTGCTTCGGTGCAGGCCGATTTCGACAATCTGACGGACAACCGGGTGCCGGTGAAAGTGAACGTAACCGAGGTGATGCGCCAGCGTTTGGAGCTGGGTGTGCGCTACGATTCGGAATACGGGCCGGGCGGGCGCATCGGTTACGATTATTACGATTTGTTCGGCAAGGGCTATGTCGGCTCGGTGGTGGCCGATGCCGACCGTTACGAAACCAGCCTGTCGCTGGGTATCAGCCAGCCGCGCCGCAGCAACGGCACTTATTGGACGACCAGCCTCGGCTATAAGCGCAGTACGGTGCGCAGCCTGCAAACCGGCACCGTCAACAGCGGTATTTGGTATGTGCGCGACCGCAACGGCATCGAGTCGCGGTTGGGTGTGGAATACATTTCCGAGAATACCCGCCTGCCCGATATGAAGCTGGATTTGGGCAATTCCTATGCCACCATGCTGACCGCATCGTGGAAACGCCAGAATATAGAAACCCAGCAGCGGCCGCAAAACGGCTATTATCTGGACGGCAAAATCGGTTCGACCGTCGGATCGCTGCTGTCCTCTTCCGCCATGCAGCGGATCACCGGACGCGCAGGCTATTATTTCACGCCGGAAGACAAGCAGCTGGGGACGCTTGTAGCGCGCGGCCAATTCGGCTATGTGCGTACCGGCGACAAATACCAGATTCCGTCCACGCTGCTGTTCCGTACCGGCGGCGCTACATCGGTGCGCGGTTATGAATTGGACAGTATCGGTTTGGCCGAGCGTTTCGACGGATCGGTTTTCCCCGACCGTGCGATGGCGGTCGCCAGCATCGAATACCAATATCCGGTAACGCGCAATTTTTCGGCTGCCGTTTTTCACGACACGGGCGCGGTTTCCGGCAGTTTCAAAGATTTGACGTTCAAACACGGTACCGGTCTGGGCGTACGCTGGTTCAGCCCGGTGGCACCGTTCTCGTTCGACATCGCCTACGGGCATAACGACAAAAAAATCCGCTGGCACATCAGTTTGGGCACCCGTTTCTAAGTCTGTCCGCCGCAAGCGGCAAACCGTTAAACCGACACAGTATCTGAAAAACCGACGATGAGTACGATTGTAGAACCAAGCACTGTTTCAGACGGCCTGCCGCCGCGCAGGGAACCGCCGAAAAAGTCAGGACGGTGGTGGAAAATCCCGCTGGCCTTGGCCGTCCCGGCCGCGCTGGCCCTGACAGGTGCTGCCGTATGGCTGGCGGCCACGGAGTCCGGCCTGCGTTTCGGGCTTTACCGCCTGCCGCAAATCGCGGGCGTACAGATTCAGAGCGAAACCCTCAGCGGCACCTTGTGGGACGGTTTCGACGGGCGCAATTGGACGGTAAAAACGCCGACGGCGGATTTGGAAATCAGCCGCATCGGCCTGCAATGGCAGCCGGGCGCATTGCGTAACCGCCTGCTGCATATCAACCGTATCACGCTGGGCGACATTCATATCGCCGCCACCCGCCCGTCCCCGCCGAAAGAAACGCCGCCGTCGGTTTTGCCGCAAAGCATCGATTTGCCGCTGGCCGTGCAGATTGACAGTTTGGCTGTGGGCAAAATTACCAGCGGCAGTAAAGACAATGTGCTGGTGTCGATGGCGGAGGCCGCATACCGCTACGACCGCACCGACCACCGCCTGACTTTGGGCGCACTGCAAACGCCGTGGGGAGTCAACCGGGGCGAAATGGTATTGAACACCGTTTCCCCCTTTGCCCTGAACGGCAAAATCACCGGCGACGGCGTGTTGTCGGATACGCCGGTCAAGGGCGAAGCCGGTTTGTCGGGCAGTTTGGAACGGGCGGTGCTGGCCGCCGATTTGGCCGGCGGTAACATCAGGCTGAATGTGGCGGCCGAAGTCAGCCCGTTTGCCGAGGCGGTGGCGGATAAGGTTGCATCGGCGAAAATCACCGGCCGCAATCTCAATCCGGCCGATTTTCTGCCCGATTTGCCGCAGGCCGATTTGGATTTTGATGCCTCTCTGATGCCGTCTGAAAAGCAGGGCATGGCTCTGGAAGGCTTGATTGAGCTGGAAAACCGCGCGGCCGCACCGGCCGACCGGCAGGCGATACCCGTACGCCGCTTCAGCGGCCGCTTCGGCCTGGACGAGGCGGGTGTGCTGGCATTCCGCGATACGGAGCTGCGGCTGTTGGGCAAAGGCCGCATATCGTTGAGCGGACAAACCGATACGGCCGCCCAAACCCTGAGCCTCGATACCGGACTGTCTGATGTGTCGGCTGCGGATGTGATCGGACGACAGTTTGACGACACGCTCAACGGCAAGTTGCAGCTGCGCGGCACATACAGCGAGCCGCAGCTTTTATGGCTGCTCGACAGCCGCCGTGCCGAAATCGGCGGCGAGGCGCTGGTGGCAACGGATACGGCAAACGGCCAGCGCACGGTCAGACTGGCCAATGCGCACATCCGACCGCAAAACGGCGGCGAAATGACGCTGGCGGGCGAGTTGGAGCTCTTCAACCGCCGGGCATTGAAACTGGATATTGTCAGCAGGCAGTTCAATCCGGCCAAACTGTATCCCGATTTTCCCCTCGGCAATGTGAACGGCGAAATCGCCCTGAACGGCGAGCTGGCAGACCTGACACTCTCGGGCAAAATGAAATTTGCCGAAAGCACGCTCTCGGGCGTGCCTTTGCGCGGCAGTGCCGATGTATTGTACGAGAAACAGCATTTGGCACGCGCCGTGAGCGACATTCTGCTGGGGCGCAACCAAATCCGCACCGGCGGCAGTTTCGGCAAAAGCGGCGACAAACTCAATATCCATATCGCAGCCCCCGAATTGGACAAGTTCGGTTTCGGTTTGGGCGGTTCTCTGAATGCACAGGGCTATCTGGCGGGCGAACCCGACAAACTCGATGCCGATCTGACAGGCAGTGTGCGCAATCTGCGCGCGGGCAGTGCGGTACAGGTGCAGCAGCTGGATTTCAACCTGATCGGTTCGCCCGATTACAGCCGTCCGCTCCATATCCGCGCCGAAGGCCGTTCGATTATCCTGCCCGGCGAAGGTTCGCCCACCCGTATCGATCAGCTTGATGCCGATATCCGGGGTACGGGCTTGCGCCACACCATACGCGTGCAGGGCAATATGCAGGCCGGCGGCAAGCCGTACCGTCTCAATGCGGCGGCCGAAGGCGGGTTGGAGCGGCAGAATAATCACTGGAAAGGCACGGTGCGCACACTGGATATGGGCGGGGCGTTCAGTCTGACGCTGCAAAATCCGATGCAGTTGGAGGCCGGTGCCCGGCGTGTCGCCATGAGTGCGTCCCGATGGGCGGCTATGGGCGGCAGCCTGAATCTGGAACGTTTTGTCTGGGACGCAAAAGACGGTTTGAGCACCAAAGGTTCGGCCAATAATCTGCACATGGCGCAGCTGCACAATTTCTACGAGCCGCCGGTAAAACACGATTTGGTATTGGCGGGCGACTGGGATTTGTCGTACAGCAGCAATATGCGCGGGTATGCCAACATCCGCCGCCAAAGCGGCGACATTGTCTTTTCCGAGCGCAACCAGTCGCTCGGCTTGGCCGATTTGGCGCTGAACACACGTTTTCAGAACGGCGGCATCGAAGGCCGTCTGAACGGTACGACGCGTTACGGCAGTATCGACGGCAATGTGCTGATTCATCAGCAGTTCGGCGGCGACATCGCGCGCGCGCCGGTCAGCGGCAATATCCGCCTGAATGCGCCCGATTTGGCGGTGTTCCGCAGCTTTATGCCCATCGGCCAGACCCTGCGCGGCCGTTTGCAGGGCAGTGCCGCCATCAGCGGCCGTGTGGGCGACCCGCAGTTCAACGGCACGCTCAACGGCGATAACCTGTATTACACCAACCGCGAACTGGGGCTGATTCTGGACAACGGCAGCCTGCGCTCGCGTCTGGCCGGCCGCCGCTGGATTATCGATGCTCTGCGCTTCCAACGCGGCGGAACCGTTACGCTCAGCGGCGATGTCAATCTGGCGGGCAGCAGGCCCGATGTCAATGTCGCCGCCCTGTTCGACCGTTACGAAGCACTCGACCGGCCCGACCGGAAGCTCACGCTCAGCGGTGATGCCAAACTGATTTATACCGAGAAAACCGGTGTCGCGCTGACGGGCAGCCTGAAAGCCGACGAAGGGCGTTTCGGCTTCCAGCGTTCCGGTATGCCGGCGTTGGGCGACGATGTGGTGGTTTTGGGCGAACCGCCGAAAGAGAAAAGTGCGCCCACGCCGATCAGCCTGAATCTGATACTCGATTTGAACGACCGCTTCTATTTCAGCGGCGAAGGTTTGGACGTGACGTTGGGCGGCAAGCTGACGCTTACTGCGCGGCCGGGCGAAGATGTTCAGGGCGTGGGTACGGTCAATATTGTCAAAGGCCGCTATAAGGCTTACGGACAGGATTTGAACATTGAAAAAGGCACGATTTCCTTTGTCGGCCCGCTCAATAATCCGAACCTGAATATCCGCGCCACCCGCAACCTTTCGCCGGTGGGGGCGGGCGTAGAAGTGCTGGGCAATCTGGAAAATCCGCGCATTACGCTGGTCGCCAACGAGCCGATGAGTGAGAAAGACAAACTTTCGTGGCTGATTCTCAACCGCGCCAGCTCGGGCAGCGACGGGGACGAAGCGGCTTTGGCTGCCGCCGCCGGTGCCTGGCTGGCGGGCAGCATCAACGACCGCATCGGCCTGGTGGACAATTTCGGCTTTACCAGCCAGCGGACGCGCAATGCCCAGACAGGCGAGCTGAACCCGGCCGAACAGGTGCTGACAGTGGGCAAGCAATTGACCAACGAGCTGTATCTGGGCTACGAATACGGCATCAACAGTGCCAGCCAGTCGGTGAAGCTGATTTACCGGCTGACCCGTTCGATTCAGGCCATTGCCCGTGTCGGTTCCGAATCGTGGGGCGGCGAGCTGAAATATGTGATCCGTTTCGATTAACGGAAAAAGGCCGTCTGAAAACGTATGCTGCCGTTTCAGACGGCCTTCTGCCCATTTGACAGAGAGCGCGAAATGATACAGACCTTGTCCAACCGTTTTTATTCCCTGTTTGCTTCGGTATTTTTCCTGTTTGCCGGATTCGGCCTGTTTTTGAACTCGGCCGGTGTGAAGCTGGCGCAGATGGGGGTCAACAATATTGCCATCGGCGCGCTCAATGCCGCTTTCTTTTTCGGTGCGGCGATGAGTGCCGTATTGGCGCACCGCATTGTGTCGAATGTCGGCCATATCCGCAGTTTCAGCGTATTCGGTGCGGTCTTCGCCATGGCCGCGCTGGCGCACCTGATGACCGAATACCTGCCCGTTTGGGGCATTCTGCGCGTTTTGCTGGGCTTTTGCTATTTCAGTATGCTGATGGTGGTGGAAAGCTGGTTTGCCGAACAGAGTGCGCAGGAGAAGCGGGCGAAAGTGCTGGCGGTGTACAATTTGGTTTACTACTCGGCCTTTACCCTCGGCCTGCTGCTGCTGAGCCTGAATTTGGGCAGCGACAATATTTTTCTCTTGGGGACGCTGCTGGTGATGGGGGCGATGCTGCCGGTATCGCTCACGCGCATGAAAGCGCCCGAAATCCCGCCGCGTCAGAAAATCAATGTGCCGCGCGTTTTGGCGATTGCGCCGCTGGCTTTTGTGACCAGTTTTCTCGGCGGTATGCTGGTAAACGGCCTGTTCACGATGGCATCGGTGTTTCTGCTGCATCAGAGCTTTTCTGTACAGCAGATTTCCGCCTTTCTGACTACGGCGATGGTGGGGGGCTTTCTGGTGCAGTTGCCGCTGGCCAAACTGTCCGATAAATACGGCCGCCGGAATGCCATCTTGGGCTGCGCCCTGTTGTCGGCTGCGGCGGCTGCGGTGATGCTGGTGTTGATGGCGGCGGGGTATGCCGCGCCGGCGGTGCATTATACGGCCGCATTCGTATTCGGCTGCGGCCTGTTTACGCTGTATGCCCTGAGCATTGCCCGCGCCAACGACCGTCTGCCCAATAATATGAATACGGTCGAAGTCAGCCGCAGCCTGCTGTTCTGTTACGGTTTGGGTTCGCTGACCGCGCCGGTGGTGCTGGGCGTGGTGTTGCAGTTTGCGCCGGATTACGGTTTTTACGGCTATTATCTGCTGCTGTGCGCGCTGTTGGCCGTTTTTGCTTACAGTCAGCCCGCCGTGCCGGAAGAGGAGCGCAGCGTGTTTGTGAATATGCCGGGCACTTCCGCGGTGATGGCGGCCGAGCTGGATCCGCGCAACGAGGCTGAAAACCGCGATTTCGATGTCGCTTTGGCCGAGGAGCATGTGCGTAATCTGGCCGGGCAGGCCGGACCGCCGGAAACGGAAGAAAAATAAGCGGAGGGCAGATTCAGGCCGGACAATCGTCCGGCTTTTGTATTTCCGCCGTTTCCGAAACACGGATTTCAGACGGCCTTGCCCCTGCGGCGGCATCGGCAGTTGCTTTTTGACGGCCTGAAACATATAATAATAATTGTTATCGTTTATATCGAAATGTTAAGAGTCGGCCGTACGGTTCCGGAACGGCCGTCTGAAATGGGGAAATATCATGAAGATCAAACCTGCCGCTTATGCCGTTGCGCTGGCATTGGCCGCACCGGCCGCGCTGGCGCAAGACGCGGCTGCCGCTGCCGAGTTGGATACCGTTACCGTAACCGCCGGCCGCCATACGCAAAAACTCGATCAGGCCGCGCCGAATGTGGCGGTGGTGTCGCGCCAGACGCTGAATCAGGCTGCCGCCGCGAATCTGGACGATGTGTTTTTATACGAAGCGGGTGTGGACGTGCCTTCCGACCAAACGCGGCGCGGCCATGCGGGCGTGAACATACGCGGTATCGACGGCAACCGCATTCTGATGATGGTGGACGGTGTGCGCCTGCCCGAATCGTATGCGGGCGGCGGCAGTAACGGCGCGGTATCCGGCCGCGATCTGGTCGAGCCGGACACGCTCAAACAGGCGGATATCGTCAAAGGGCCGTATTCCGCGCTTTACGGCAGCGACGCTTTGGGCGGGGTGGTCAATCTGTCCGCCTATGCGCCGCGCGATTTTGTCGATGCCGAAAAGCCCTATCATTTCGGCCTGAAATACGGCTACCGCAGCCGCGACAACAGCCACGGCGTAACGGCTTCGGCGGCGGGCTATACGGAGCATGCCGAAGGTCTGCTGATGTTGACCCGCCGCAAAGGGCGTGAAACCGAAAATCTCGGCCGCACCGATACCCGCGACGGCACCCGTACCAAAAACAACCCGCAGGACAACCGCAGCTACAATATTCTGGCCAAAGGCAGCGCGGGCAATGAAAACCACCGCATCGAAGCCGTCTTCGAGCAGTTTTACCGCAAAAACGATACCGACCTGCTCAACACGCTGGGCAGCAGCACGGTTCAGCGCGGTCCGAGACGGATAACGACTGAGCAGACACGGGCCGAAGCCCATGACTCCGCCCGCCGCCGCCGCATCGGGCTGGGGTACCGTTACACGGGCGAAGGCCGTCTGAAAGAGGCCGAAATCGCACTGTACCGCCAGCAGCTGGATGCGCAGGACGATACGGTCAGTACCGGTTCGGAAACGGAAAACGGCCGCTCTGAGGGCAGCAAAACCCGCTATGCCGATTACGGGTTCAACCAAACCGCCGGCGGCATCAACGCCCGTGCTGTGGCGGATTTCGAGACCGGCAGCCTGAAACACACTGTGGTGGCAGGGGCGGAAGCCAGACAGGTTGCCACAGAGCGGATGCGCGACAGCCTGACGGTCAAGGCCGACGGCTCGACCGACAAAATGGATGCAGGCAGCCTGTACCCCAACAAAACCTTCCCCGACAGCAAGCGGCGCACATTCAGCATTTACATGCAGGACAGCATCACATTCGGCGGCAGCGGCTTGGTGCTGACCCCTGCGCTGCGTTACGAATCCGAAAGGCTCAAACCGAAAATCGATCAGGCCTATCTGAATGCCGAACCCGCCAGCCTGCCGCAGGATTTCCGCGACAGCGCGGTAACGCCCAGCCTGCGTTTGAGCTGGCCGATGGGGGCGGCGTTCACCGGTTTTGCCACCTATTCGCAGGGCTTCCGCACACCGCCTTTCGATTCGGCCACCATGTCGTTTTCCAACACCCGCCACGGTTACAAAATCGTACCGAACGCAGGCCTCAAATCCGAGCGTTCCAACAGCTTCGAGCTGGGGCTGAAATATAAAGGGGCAGACGGCAGGGTGCAGCTGACAGCCTTCCACAACCGTTACCGCGACTTTATCAACCGCCGCTTTATCGGCAGGGAAAACCGCCTGATGGTCTTCCGTTTCGAAAATCTGGACAAAGTGCAGACCTACGGCATCGAAGCCGCCGCTGCATACCGCTTGGGCGGCGCATGGCAGCTGAACGGCAGCATCGCGTGGATGCGCGGCAAAGACGGTGCGGGCAAGGCACTGGATACCGCCTATCCGCTCAACGGCGTGGCCGGCGTGGATTATGTGCAGGAAAAATGGGGCGCGGGAACCAAACTGCGCTGGGCGGCCAAGCAGAAACGCGTCAGCGATGCACGCAATTTCAAAACGCCGGGCTACGGCGTGTGGGATGCGGGCGCATGGTATAAACCGGCGAAAAACGTCGAACTGGGCGTGAACGTGTACAACCTCGGCAACAAAAAATACTGGCAGCACGCCGATGTGGCCGGTATGGCCGACTCGCCCGTGATGGATCTGTACAGCATGAGCGGCCGCAATGTGGCGGCGACGGTGCAGATTAAGTTTTAACGAAACCGTTTTCAGACGGCCTGTTGCGGCATAAAGCCCGTCAAGGCCGTCTGAAAAGCCGGTTGTGAAAGGAAAACGGCAATGAATCTCTGGCAGCGGTATCAGGAAAACAAGGCACACAGGCAGGGGATGTATTTCCCCCGCGAAGGAGCGGCCGACTTGGGGGTGAGCGAAGGCGCACTGATGACGGACGCGCCGGAAACGGTTTATCTCGGCGGCAAAGAGGCGGTGCGCGATATTGTGCTGCGGCTGCACACTTTGGGACGGGTGCAGTGTGTGGTGCGCAACAGCGTGTGCGTACATGAAAAGCAGGGTGTCTATGAAAATGTGAGCATTTCGCCTGCTTCGGGCATTGCCATCAATATCGGGGGTATCGACCTGCGTATTTTTGCTGCACGCTGGCATCATGTGTTGGCGGTTACGTCGCACGAAGGCGGCAGGGTCGGCCGTTCGGTGCAGTTTTACGATGAATTCGGTACCGCTATTCAGAAAGTATTTATGAAAGAAGACGGCCGCGAATCCGAATGGCAGGCATTGATTGAGGCTTTTCAGACGGCCTCCCGGCCTGAATTCCTCGGCGGAGAGCGGCCGCCTGTCGAACCTGCTGCGGTTTTGTCTCCCGATAGGGAAGCGGCCTTTCGGGAACGCTGGTCGGAATTGAAAGACGTACATCACTTCGGCGGTCTGCTGGAAACTTTCGGCCTGGACCGTCAAGCCGCCTACCGCCATGCCCCCGCAGGCAGCACCCGCCTGTTGGATCAGGGTGCTTGGCAGCAGGTGTTGGAGCAGGCGAAAGAACAAGGCCTGGAAATCATGATTTTTTCCGGCAATCGGGGCATTGTTCAGATTCAGACCGGCCGGGTACACAATATCGTGCGGGCGCGCGGTTATCTGAATGTGCTCGACGGCAGAGAAGAAGGTTTCAGCCTGCATCTGAAAGACGACGAAATCGCCGAAACCTGGGTGGTGCGCCGCCCGATACGCGACGGATTCGTCACCTGTGTGGAAGGCTTCGACCGCCGCCGCAAAACCGTGATTCAGATTTTCGGCAGACGGCAGGAGGGCGAACCTGAATCGGCCGTGTGGCGCGGCATCACCGACGGCCTGTTGCAGACGGCCTGACGGCCGTCTGTATGGGCGGCGGATTCAGACGGCTGAGGTGTCAGACAAAAAAGCAGCGGCATGTTCCGCTGCTTTTTTACGCGTGAAACTATGCCGTCTGCCCGGGATGGAGCAGGCGGTACTGCACGCGGATATAGGCATCGAGTACCGCCTGCTGGATTTCCAGACGTTTGGGCAGCGGCGATGCAAAGCGCACGACGATATGGTAAACCTTGTCGTCGTGCGGCACGCGGCTGACGCGCGGCACGGCGGCCGGTGTGATAAACATGGTCTGCACCTGAACGGCTTCGAAATATTCCGTCATCTGCGCAATATACGGATCGCAGGCGCGGTGCAGCACGTCTTCCAAAACGGGAATAATCTGATCCGAATCCAGATGGATCGGCACAGGAATATCCAAAGTGTGCACCACATACGCGCCCAAAGTATTGTCGCGCGACACCGGAGCCGAGAGCAGCAGACTGTTGGGAAACGAGATGGTTTTGCCGGACAGCTGGCCGATTAAGTCGTGCGGGCCGATCTGCATCATCAGCGTATTGAACAGATTAATATCGACCACGCGGCCGCGCATCTGATTAACCGTGATGTAGTCGCCCACCGAATATTGCCGCGTGGTAAAGCGCAGCAGGCTGCCCAGCAGGCACATAATCAGTTCTTTGGTCGCCAGCACGGTGGCGGCGGCCAAAGCGACCATCGACAGGGCGAAAGTCTGGATTTGCGCCGCCCACACGGCAAACAGGCCGAAAATAAACAGCAGCAGACCCACATTGCGGCTGCCCACCAGCACCCGCCGTTTGCCCTCGATGTCCAGATCGGGGTGGCGGCGGAAATACAGCTGCACCGCCAGCTCGCGCAGCAGCCAGATGGCGGGCAGCAACAGCAGCGAGGCAGCAATGTCGGTGCGCAGCGGCGGGTTGAGAAAAAATTGCTGGATAGTCTGCCACATCATCGGGAGGCTGCCGGAGCATCAACGGGAATGGTCGGGATAAGGGGCATTCAGACGGCATCAGGCCGTCTGAATGACGCAGAGCGGTTTTGCAGTGCCGCATCCGGCAGTATGCAGGTCTGTATGGTCATGGGGCCGTCTGAAAACGGCTTACAGCCGCTTGACGGCTTTGTCGGCAATATCGGTGCGGTACTGCATACCGTCGAAATGGATATGCGACAGGGCGGCGTAGGCGCGGGTTTTGGCTTCGGCAACGCCTTGTCCCAGCCCCACCACGCACAGCACGCGGCCGCCGGCGGTCAGAATCCGGCCGCTTTCGTCGGCGGCAGTGCCCGCGTGGAAAACTTTGCCCACACTGTCGGCCGCTTCGATACCGGTAATGACATCGCCTTTTTTCGGGCTGTCGGGATAGTTTTGCGCCGCCAGCACCACGCCCACGGCCGTTTCTTCTTTCCAGCGGGCTTCGACGCTGTCGAGCCTGCGCGCCAAAGCGGCGGCCACCAGTTCGGCCAAATCGCTGTCCAAGCGGCTCATGACCGGCTGGGTTTCAGGGTCGCCGAAGCGGCAGTTGAATTCAATCGTGCGGGGCGCGCCTGCGGCATCAATCATCAGGCCGGCGTATAAAAAGCCGGTAAATTCGTTGCCGTCGGCCTTCATGCCGCGCACCGTGGGCAGAATGATTTCGTCCATCACGCGGCGGTAAACGGCGGGGGTAACCACCGGCGCGGGGCTGTACGCACCCATGCCGCCCGTGTTGGGGCCTTGGTCGTTGTCGAGCAGGCGTTTGTGGTCCTGGCTGGTGGCCATTGGCAGTACGTTGTCGCCGTCCACCATCACGATAAAGCTGGCTTCTTCGCCTTGCAGAAAATCTTCAATCACCACGCGCGCACCGGCGTTGCCCATTTTGTTGCCCAGCAGCATATCGTCGACGGCGGCGTGCGCTTCGGCCGCCGTTTGCGCGACAATCACGCCTTTTCCTGCCGCCAGACCGTCGGCCTTAATCACAATCGGCGCGCCTTTGGCATCGATATAGGCGTGTGCGGCTTCGGCGTTGTCGAACGTTTGGTATTGTGCGGTGGGAATGCCGTGGCGTGCCATAAAGGCTTTGGCGAAATCTTTCGAGCTTTCCAATTGCGCGGCGGCGCGGGTGGGGCCGAAAACGGCCAGTCCGGCAGCGCGGAAGTCGTCCACAATACCGGCGGCCAGCGGTGCTTCGGGGCCGACGACGGTAAAGGCAATTTCTTCTCGGCGGCAGAACGCAATCAGGTCTTCATGGGCGGTGAGGGCGAGATTGTGCAGTTTGGGTTCTTGGGCGGTACCGGCATTGCCGGGGGCGACGAATACGGCGGACACTTGGGGCGACTGTGCCAGTTTCCAGGCCAGCGCGTGTTCGCGGCCGCCGCTGCCGATCAGCAGTAATTTCATGTCGTTTTCCTTTGTGAATGGTAAAACGGGCGGGTGTCGTGAGACGGTATCCGTCCCGATGCCCGTTTGGCCGGTGTCGGGGTTTTGCCGGATGAGTGGCAATCCGCCCGTATGTGCAGAACGTAGGTCGGATTGTCCAATCCGACATGGCGGCCGGGTTTGGCCGCCTGTTTTGTCCGTTGTGGCTCTGTAAATCTAACTCTGCAAACCCGCTTCGCTCGTTTTAGCTTCGCAGAAACGGTGCGGTGCACCGTTTTCAGACGGCCTGTCAGGCGGTGCGTTCGATTTTCGCGCCCACGCCGCCGAGTTTTTTTTCGATAAATTCGTAGCCGCGGTCGAGGTGGTAGATGTGTTCGACCACGGTTTCACCTTCGGCTACCAGCCCGGCCATCACCAGGCTGGCCGAAGCGCGCAGGTCGGTGGCCATCACGGTGGCACCGGAGAGTTTGGCCACGCCTTTGACAATCGCGGTGTTGCCTTCGGTGGAAATATCCGCGCCCATGCGGTTCAGTTCGGGCACGTGCATAAAGCGGTTTTCAAAAATGGTTTCCACCACGCGGCCGGTGCCTTCGGCCACGGCGTTCATCGCCATAAACTGTGCCTGCATATCGGTGGGAAAACCGGGGTGGACGACGGTGCGGATATCGACGGCTTTGGGGCGTTGCTGCATATCGATGGCAATCCAGTCGTCGCCCGCCTCGATGATGGCGCCGGCTTCGACCAGTTTGTCCAACACCACTTCCATGGTTTTCGGCGCGGCGTTGCGCAAAACGACTTTGCCGCCGGTCATCGCCACGGCGCAGAGGAAGGTGCCGGCTTCGATGCGGTCGGGAACGACCGAATGCGAACAGCCGTGCAGTTCGGCCACGCCTTCCACCGTCATGGTGGACGTGCCGATGCCGCTGATTTTCGCGCCCATTTTGACCAGACATTCGGCCAGATCGACGACTTCCGGCTCGATGGCGCAGTTTTCCAAAACAGTGGTTCCCTCGGCCAGCGTGGCGGCCATCAGCAGGTTTTCCGTACCGCCCACGGTTACCACGTCCATCACCACGCGCGCGCCTTTCAGACGGCCTTTGGCTTTCACATAGCCGTGTTCGATGGTGATTTCGGCACCCATGGTTTCCAGCCCTTTCAGATGCTGGTCGACGGGGCGCGAACCGATGGCGCAGCCGCCCGGCAGGCTGACTTGGGCTTCGCCGAAACGTGCCAGCGTGGGACCGAGTACCAGAATTGAGGCGCGCATGGTTTTGACCAGCTCGTAGGGGGCGACGGTGTTGTTGACTGTGCCGCCGTTGATTTCAAATTCGGAAATATTGTCGGTCAGCACGCGTGCGCCCATGCCCTGCAACAGTTTTTGGGTGGTTTTCACATCGGCCAGCATCGGCACGTTTTTCAGGCGCAGTGTGCCGGACGTGAGCAGGCCGGCGCACATCAGCGGCAGGGCGGCGTTTTTCGCGCCCGATATGGTGATTTCGCCGTTGAGCGGGCCGTTGGCGGAAATTTTCAGTTTGTCCATGAAAGAAACTTTCGGTAACGGGATGCGGGTCAGGCTTTGGCCGCCCATTCGGCCGGCGTGGCCGCCGTGCTGATGGAGAGGGCGTGCAGTTCGTTGGAGGCCAGTTTTTCGGCCAGTCCGTCTTTAATCAGGCGGTGGCGCGCGAGACGGGCTTTGCCTTCAAAGGCAGACGAAACAATGACGGCGAAAAAGTGGTGGCCGTCGCCTTCGACTTCGAGGTGTTCGCAGGGAACCACCGCTTCGATCAGGGCGCGGACGTGTTCGGGAGTCAGCATGGCAGTGTCCTTTGGCTCTCGGGCCGTCTGAAACGGGGCAGGGCTTCTGCGCGGCGGAAACGGGTGCGTGAAGCGGATTTTGTACCGTTCGGGGACGCGTGTTGCTGCGGAACGGGAAACGGCTGCGGTGCGTTTCAGACGGCCTTGCGGCATGGTCGGAATAAACGCGCATTATAAACGTTTTTTGTCCGTAATGGCGCGGCGGCGGTGCCGATGGGTTATAATTGTTTTTCATTGACGACCGACAGGCGCGGGTGCGCCGCAGCGAGACTTCATGATTCGTTTCGAACAAGTTTCCAAAATTTATCCCGGCGGTTTTGCCGCCGTGAAAAAACTCAGTTTCCGCATCGAAAAAGGCGAGATGATTTTTGTCGCCGGCCATTCGGGGGCGGGCAAATCCACGGTGCTCAAGCTGATTGCGGGCATGACCAAGCCCACCGAGGGCAAAGTGTGGCTGAACAGTCAGGATTTGGGGCAGTTGTCCGACAATCAGTTGGGCTATCTGCGCCAGCACATCGGGATTGTGTTTCAAGACCATAAAATCCTGTTCGACCGCAGTGTGCTGGAAAATGTACTGCTGCCGCTGCGCATTATCGGCTACGATGCCAGACAGGCCGACAGGCGGGCGCGGATTGCCATTGAGAAAGTGGGTTTGAAAGGGCGCGAAAACGCCGATCCGGTGACGCTCTCGGGCGGCGAGCAGCAGCGGCTGTGCATCGCCCGCGCGGTAGTGCACCAGCCCAGCCTGCTGATTGCCGACGAGCCTTCGGCCAATCTCGACCGCGCCTATGCGCTGGATATTATGGAATTGTTCAAAACGTTTCACGAAGCGGGGACGACGGTGATTGTGGCCGCGCACGATGAAACCCTGATGGCCGATTACGGCCACCGTATTTTACGTTTGCAGGAAGGCAGGTTTGCCGCATGAATGCTTATCTGAGATTGCATTTGGACGCGGCGAAAAATGCCGTCCGCCATTGGCTGCGCCAGCCGGTGGCCGCACTGCTGATTCTGGCGATGCTCGCGGTGGCGATGATGCTGCCGCTGGCACTGTATCTGGGGGTGCAGAGCAGTCAGGCGGTATTGGGGCGGCTCAATGAGTCGCCGCAGATGACGCTGTATATGGAAAGCAGTGCCGACGAGGTGGACGGCCGCGCCGTGGCCGCACTGTTGGAGGCGGACGGCCGCATTGCCGCGCAGCGGTTTGTCGGCAAGGCCGAGGGCTTGGCGGAATTGCAGCAGAGTATGGACGGACAGGATTGGGTATCGGTTTTGGACGATAATCCGCTGCCCGATGTGTTTGTCGTCAGCCCCAAGGATAATCTTGCGCCCGATGAAATGCAGGCGTTGCAGGTGCATCTGGCACAGCTGCCGATGGTGGAAAGTGTCAGGCTGGATACCGAATGGATGCAGACGCTGTACCAAATCAATGATTTGGTGAAAAAGATATTGTGGTTTCTCGCCCTGACTTTGAGTATGGCCTTTGTGCTGGTGGCGCACAATACGATCCGTTTGCAGATTTTGAGCCGCAAAGAAGAAATCGAAATTACCAAGCTGCTGGGTGCGCCCGCATCGTTTATCCGCCGCCCTTTTCTCTATCAGGCCGCGTGGCAGAGTCTGGCCGCGGCGGGGGTAAGCCTGCTGCTGTGCGGCTGGCTGGTGCGCGCCACACGCCCTTTGGTGGCGCAGATTTTCCAGCCCTACGGCCTCAATCTCCAATGGCGTTTTTTCACGTTCGGCGAGACGGTGCTGGTGTTGCTGGTGGTGGCCGGGCTGGGCATCGGCGGCGCATGGCTGGCCGCGCAGCAGCATTTGTTGAGTTTTAAGGCGAAGAAGTAAATCAAAGGCCGTCTGAAACGGCGCGCAAGCGTTTCAGACGGCCTGTTTGACCGGAAAGGCACAAACCTATGCAGAACCCGAACCATTTGTGCTGGCTGGATATGGAAATGACCGGCCTGAACCCCGAGACCGACCGCATCATTGAAGTGGCGGTGGTGATCACCGATGCCGATCTGAACGTTGTGGCACAGTCGGAAGTATTCGCGATTCATCAGAGCGATGCCGTGCTGGACGCGATGGATGAATGGTGCACCGCCACCCACGGGCGCACCGGCCTGACCGAACGCGTACGCCGGTCGTCCTATACCGAAGCCGAAGTCGAGCAGAAACTGCTGGATTTCCTTGCCCTCTGGCTGCCGCCGCAGGCCAGCCCGCTGTGCGGCAACAGCGTCCATCAGGACCGCCGTTTTATGGTGAAATATATGCCGCGTCTGGCCGACTATTTCCACTACCGCAATCTTGATGTGTCCACGCTGAAAGAATTGGCGCGCCGCTGGCATCCGGCTGTGGCAAAAAGCGTGGCCAAACGCGGTGCGCATCAGGCATTGGACGATATTCTCGAAAGCATCGAAGAATTGCGCCACTACCGCGAACATTTCCTGAAACTGCCTGAGCATAGCTGAACCGTCATGAACCCGGCCAAACCCGATATCCGCCGTGCCAATGCCTGCCCGCCCTGTCCTGCCGGTGCGTCGGCGGCCGACCGCTGCATTTATTGGCTGGGGGTGGGTTTAGGTTCGGGGCTGCCTGCACGTGCGCCGGGCACATGGGGCAGTTTGGGCGGACTGCTGGCCGCCCTGCCGCTGGTGCTGTGGGGGTTTTGGCCGTTGCTGGCCGCCACCGTTGCCGCCTGCGCCGTCGGCAGCTATATCTGCGGGCGCACCGCCGAGCTGATGCGCCGGCATGACGACCCGCATATCGTCTGGGACGAATGGGCCGGACAATGGATCGCCCTGTTGCCCGCCGCTTATCTGTACAGCGTCCGCGCCGAACAGACAGTGGGTTTGATACTTGCGGCCTTTGTACTTTTCCGCCTGTTCGATGTGCTCAAACCGCCGCCGATCCGCTGGGCAGACCGGCACGTCAGCGGCGGTTTCGGTATTCTGCTGGACGATATTCTGGCCGGGTTGATGAGTGTGGGCGTCATCGGGCTGTACCTGCTGTTCGGCGGATAAATATCGACAGCCGCAGGGTTACGGATCCAAGGCCGTCTGAATATTCAGACGGCCTTTTTGATTTTGATAACGGGGCTGTCGTGATTGTCGGGTCGGCAGTCAAACCGAATCCGCGGGCAGTTACGAGATGCGGAAGCCAGCGGGTTGTGCCGTCTGTGAAGCAGAGGGACAGGTGTGGTGTTTCAAAAGGTGGTTTTACTGGACAATGTGTCGATACTGTCGGCCATGCCGGTCAATCTTTTTCATCTTTATCTCTGGTTGGGTGCGGCGGATTCGGGGTGCGGTTCGCCGCATCGGCAGTGCGCCGATTCTTCGAGAATGCGCCGCCATTTCTGCCGTACAGGTTGGTCGAGCAGACAGTGTCCTTTCCGCAAAAACGGGTAGGCGTTTGCTGCCCCAATGATGTGATGTACACCGTTACCCGGTTACGGGAAAGCTTGGCGGAGCCGCATGGGCAGCAGACGGTTATCGAATTGGTTTGGCAGCGGCAGTCGTGCGCGGCGGGCAAGCTGTTATGTTTTTCTATCCGGCCGCCTGTATGATCTTCCCAAACCGCCTGCCGCGCAACATGGGGCGGGAATGGTTCTGATCAGCCGTCGCGGGTGCGTTGCAGATGTGTTTGGGCGATCAATGCTTTCAGACGGCATCAGGCATTAGACGGAAATATGCCGTTCCGCCGACAGGTTGATCGGTATGGCCGGAGGCCAAGGGCATAGTGATACGGCGAAACCGTTTGACGGCGGCCAAAGCGTGTCGGGTATGGATAACCGGCACGCTTTTTATTTTGTCAGATTGTCCCACTCTTTCATCAGCCGTTTGACCGACACGGGATAGGGTGTTTTCAATTCCTGTGCGAACAGCGACACGCGCAGTTCTTCCAGCTGCCATGAAAATGCGGCCAGGCCGTCTGAAACGGGCAGGTTTTGCCGGGTCAGGCTGTCGGTTTTTTCCGCCAGCATTGTTTCCAATGCCTGAATATCGGCTTCGCGCGCCGCGTCGCGGGCGGGGTTGCCGCTGTATTTTTCCATGCGCAGGGTCATGGCTTTGAGGTACACGCTCAGGCGCGGCCATTGCGGCCACGGGGTGCGCGCGGCGAAACCGGCCGATAACAGGTTTTGCATACGCCCGCGCAGCAGGGGGGCGAGCGGGTGGCGGCCGTTGGCGAGTTTGCCGTTCAGTTCGGTGTAGGCGGCGGCTGTTTCCTGTATATAGCGGCTGACGGCTTCTTTAACGGCGGGCAGGCGGCTGCGGGCGCGTTTGATTTGTTCTTTAAACGCTTTTTCGCTGCGCGGCAGTTCGTCGTCGCCGATAAAGGCGCGGTCGCACACGGCGGCGGTCAAGTCGTCGCGCAGGGTGTCGGCGGGAATGTGTTTGAGCAGCATGGCCGCCTGGGTGAAGCCTTGGATGCCTTTGTTTAAATCTTTCATATGCTCTTTAAGCTGCAAGGCCATCAGGGCAATCACGCCTTGGCGGTGTGCATCAGCAGCGGCCTCGGGTGTATCGAACAGGCGCAGGGCGATACTGCCGTTTTTTTCTTTTTTCAGCCCCAAAAAGCCGGTGAGCTGCTGTTTGCCGCGGGCGAATTTGATGGATTCGGGCAGCGTGCCGATGTCCCACGCGGTCAGATTGTCGCGCTCGAATTCTTGGGTGTTGTCGCGGAAGGTAACGGCCGCAGCCTGTCCCAGCTCGCGCTGCAGTTGTGCCAAGTCGCGCCCCATGCCCAGTTCCTGCCCGCCGTCGTCTGCCACGCGCAGGTTGAAATAGCAGTGTTCGGGCAGTTTGAACGCCGCCCAGCCGTCTGAGTCGATTTGTCCGAGCAGGCGCATATCGCCCGCGCTTTTGGCGATAAAGTGTGCCAGCTGCGGAATGATGGGGGCCTGGCGGTCGGGTTCGCTTTCGAGAAAACGGGTAACAAATTCGGGTACGGGCACGCACACGCGGCGGATTTGTTTGGGCAGGGCTTTAATCAGCAGCTGGATTTTTTCGCGCAGCATACCGGGTACCAGCCATTCCAGCGCGGGGGCGGACAGGCGGTTGAGTACGGTAAGCGGCACAGTGAGAGTAACGCCGTCGAGCGGGTGGTGCGGCTCGAAGCGGTAGCTCAGTTTGAACTTGCCGTCGGCGGTTTTGTAGAACGGCGGGAACTGCTCTTCGGTAATGTGCGCGGCGGCGTGCTGCATCAGGTCGTCGCGGGTCAGGAACAGCAGGCGCGGGTTGTCGCGTTCGGCGGTTTTGAGCCAGCTTTGGAAGGTGCGGATATCGGCCAGCGGTTTGGCGTTTTCAGACGGCCGTTTGGTAGTAGGTGTAGGCCGGATACTCGTATCCGACAAGGTGTTTGATGAAGCTGGTTTGTCGGATTCAAGAATCCGACCTACATTTTCAGACGGCATATAAAATTCGGGCAGACTTTGATGATAAAAATCAAACAAAGCCTCTTCGTCTACCAGCACGTCCTGCCGCCGCGATTTGTGTTCCAACTCGCCGACTTCTTGAATCAGTTTTTGATTGTGGACGAAAAAATCCGCTTTCAAATCGCATTCCTGCGCTACCAGTGCGCTGCGGATAAAGATTTCGCGCGCTTCTTCGGGCGCGATGCGGCCGTAGGCGACGGGGCGGCGCGGCAGCACGGTCAGGCCGTAAAGCGTGACCCGTTCGGCGGCCACCACTTCGCCGCGCTTCTGCTCCCAATGCGGCTCGAAGTAATGGTAGCGCACCAAATGCGGTGCTTCCTGCTCGATCCATTCGGGTTGGATTTCCGCCACATCGCGCGCGTACAGCCGCGTGGTTTCCACCAATTCCGCCGCCATCACCCATTTAGGCTTGGATTTGAACAAAGCGGAAGTCGGAAACAGATGAAAGTGCGCCCCGCGTGCGCCGGTGTAGTCGCGGCCGTCGGGCGACTTCATACCGACGTTGGCGATTAAGCCCGTGAGCAGCGCGCGGTGGATTTGTTCGTAGCCCGCTTCTTTGGCGGCGCGGATTCGGCTGCGGTGTGCTTTTTTATCCAACTGTTTCTGTTTGAGTTTGGCGGACAAATCTTGGTCGCCTTGGTTTTCAGACGGCCTTAACTGCGCCTGTTCGGGCGGCCGTCTGAATACCTGCTCTTTGCTGGTCAAACCCATTTCAATGGCGATTTCGGCCAATTGGCGGTGCAGCTCGCGCCATTCGCGCATCCGCAGGTGCGATAAGAAATATTGGTGGCACCACTGCACCAACTGTTTGTTCGACAAGCCTTTATCGCGCTCGCGCTGGAAGCTGTCCCAAATATTCAGATAGGCCAGAAAGTCGGACTGCTTGTCGGTAAACCGCTCATGCGCCTTGGCAGCCGCTTCGCGCGCTTCGAGCGGCCGCTCGCGCGGGTCTTGAATGGAGAGGGCGGAAGCAATCACCAAGATTTCCGCCATACAGTCGTGCTTTTTCGCCGCCAACAAAATGCGCGCGATTTTCGGATCAATGGGCAACCGCGCCATTTGCTCGCCGAGTTTGGTTAGGCGGTAGCGGGGTTTGACGGGTGTTTTCAGGCTGCCTGAAAGATTTTCAGACGGCATATTCGTATGGCTTTTCATGTTTTGCATAACGGATTCGTAGGTCGGGCATTTATGCTATCCTAAATTTAGCCTTGAACGTTTTCCAGCATTTGAGTTTTTTCAGCAGAGTTTCGAATTTTGATAGAGGGAGTTTGCAAGCTACTTTTTACGTGTCATTTTTTGACTTGGTATTTAGATTCAATTTCGTGCCATCGGGGGATGGAAAGAGTTTTACCATAATGTTTTTTATAAGATTCTAAAAACTGACGTTTCCATGATGCAGCATTGTGTCGAGTGGCGGGGTTCTGATACACAGTTTCTTCGATGGCGGATATAAAATCTTCTAGACAGTCAAACATAGGGATATTCCCTTTTTTGACACTGTACCAGACACCTGGTCTTATTTTATGTACGATTCCTTTCTTCACTTGCAGATTAATCGGCCAGCCGTCCATTCTACGAGTAATTTGCCACACTTTCTTTAACCATAAATCTTTAATGGTAACCGTACCGTTTTCGATATTCATATCATAACCAAATATCAGATAATCTACATCCAACATATAGGGTTTTCGGATAATTTCATCCGAATACATTTTAAAGTCGGCAATATCAAAACCAGGGCTGGCATTTCGGTTAAATGCCTTTACTTCCAATAAATTATACTTATGATCTTTTTTATTAAGGAAAAAATCAGGCGGCATTTGTGTATTGGTGGAAACATCAAACTCAATTTCTCTTGCTTCCAGCCATCCGCCAAGCCATTCTTGAATAATATTGCCAACCACATCTTTTTGTTTGACAACAATATCTACATCGCCCAAAAAGAACCTGATTTGCCCATTTAGTTTTAAAATCTGGTCGTCAGTAATCAGTTTGTTAAAGATTTGTTCCGATGTAAGACGCATATATCTATCTCCTTATTTTTAAATAACATGTAATAGTTTTTCCGATACAGCTTCAATAACGGGGACAACAACAGTATTTCCCAATAAGTCAAAACCGTCTTTTTTGGAAACATCAAATAAATAATCATCGGGATAGCCGAATAACCTCAACCCCTCCCTTATGGTAAGTGTACGCAAGCCATCGTTATCAACAACGAAAAGATGTTCCATATCCATTGCAACCAAGGTCGGGGCAATGTCTTCTGGGTCTAAAATTTTATTGATTTCAAACGATTTTTTTCCTGTGACAATATTGTATCCCTTGGGCAAGGTTTCATCTTTTACACGTAATCCACCAATTTTTTGCTTGGGATGCTCAAAAGACAGATAGCCTTTTTCGGTCAGGCTGCTTAAAAGGGTTTGCAGTTCAGGATGAGGATAAAAGGTGGCAATTTGATTTTTCGTCAAAGGCATCCCATCCATCCATTCGATACCGATTTCCCCTGCCCATTTCTTTTTCCGTCTTTCCTTTAATAGGCAGTTCAACAATGCTTTTTCGTCATCCGAAACTGGACCTTTCAATTCTATGTCCCAGCTATGGATATTGTTTGCCCCGCCGCGCTTGTCTTTTACGGATTTTCCATACAGCTTTTTTACGGGATATTTAGCCAGTATTTTCTTGATAAAAGGGCTGTTTTGAGTCGGCAGTCCCGTTTCCAAAATATTTTTCAACTTGATGTCGGACTTTCGGAAAAAGGAAAAATCAGGTTGGGTTTTCAGGCTGCCTGCTAAATAAATCCGTTTTCGATTTTGCGGAACGCCGAAGTCTTTTGCATTCAGTACTTTCCATGAAACATGGTAGCCCAGTGCATTTAAGGTTTCCAAAATCACAGAAAGAGTTCTGCCGATTGGTTGCTTCGGGTCTTGTCTGTCGTGGGTTACTAACCCTTCGACATTTTCCAAAATAAACCCTTTTGGTTTTTTCGCTTCCAAAATCCGTGCCACATCAAAAAATAGTGTGCCTCTAGTATCTTCAAAGCCAAGCCTTTTTCCAGCAAACGAAAATGCCTGACATGGGAAACCTGCCAGCAAAACGTCAAATTCGGGAATATCGTCTGCGTGGATTGCTGTAATGTCGCCGTGTTGAATTTCATCAGGGTAATTCTGTTTTAAGACGGTTAGGGCGGCAGGTTTGATTTCGGATGTGAAAACACACTCCGCAGAAAGTCCTTGTTTCAGGCAGGCGGCTTCAAAGCCTTTCCTGATTCCGCTCATTCCGGAAAATAAATCAATGAATTTAATATGTTGCATTTTCTTGTAAAATATTCGATAGACAGAAAAATTATTGCACCACTTGAAATATTTCAAATTGCAATCGGTAAATATGACGACCATTATTTTATCGTTTTCAGACGGCCTCCTCCACGGCCCCCAGTTCCAATAACACCTGAAACCCGTCGTTGATATACCGCTGGTCGGGTGCTTCGAGAAACGGGAACGCCGCCACATCGCCCAGGTTCAGCGCGGCCATGCGCAGGATGACGGCGGCGAGGTTGCTGCGGACGATTTCGGGGTCGGTAAAGGCGGGGCGTTGGTTGAAATCGTCTTCCGAATACAGCCGCACCGCCACGCCCGCCGAGACGCGGCCGCAGCGTCCCGCGCGTTGGTTGGCGGCGGCCTGCGAGATTTTTTCAACGTGCAGCTGTTCGACTTTGGCGCGGGCGGAATAGCGTTTGACCCGTGCCAGTCCTGTATCGATGACATATTTGATGCCCGGCACGGTAAGCGAGGTTTCGGCGACGTTGGTGGCCAGTACGATGCGCCGTTTGCTGCCCGATGGGTGGAAAATTTTGTGCTGTTCGGCGTTGGAGAGGCGGGCGAACAGCGGCAGAATGTCGTCGTGGCGGCGCAGCGGCGATTTGCGCAGGGCTTCGGCGGCTTCGCGGATTTCGCGTTCGCCGGGCAGGAACACGAGAATATCGCCGCTGCCCAATTGCGCCAGCTCGTCGGCGGCATCGACGATGGCATCGGCGATTTCGATTTCCGCTTCGTCTTCGTCTGCCGCGTGCAGCGGCCGGTAAAGGATTTCGACGGGATAGGTGCGCCCGCTCACTTCCAGCACGGGGGCGTTGTTGAAGTGTTTGGAAAAACGCTCGGCATCGATGGTGGCCGAGGTAATGATGATTTTTAAATCGGGGCGGCGCGGCAGCAGTTGTTTCAGGTAGCCCAGCAGAAAATCGATGTTCAGGCTGCGTTCGTGCGCTTCGTCGATGATGATGGTGTCGTAGGCGGTGAGGAAACGGTCGGTCTGCGTTTCGGCCAGCAGAATGCCGTCTGTCATCAGCTTCACATAGGCATCGCGCGAGGTGTTGTCGTTGAAGCGCACTTTGTAGCCGACCACGCTGCCGATTTCCGACTGCAATTCTTCGGCGATCCGTTCGGCAACGGAACGCGCGGCCAGACGGCGTGGCTGGGTGTGGCCGATTAAGCCCGCCGCGCCGCGCCCCAGTTCCAGACAGATTTTCGGCAGCTGCGTGGTTTTGCCCGAACCGGTTTCGCCGCAGATGATGGTTACCTGATGGTTTTGAACGGCGGTTTTGATGTCGTCCCGCCGCGCGTGTACCGGCAGCGTGCCGTCGTATTGCGGGCGGGGCAGGGCGGACAGGCGTTTGCGGTAAATATCGTGTGATTTTTGGTATTTTGCCTGCACGGCTGCCAAACCGCCGAATTTTTTGGGATGGTGAAAGGCGTTTTGCAGGAAATGGCGGTCGCGGGCGAGGGTTTGGGCAAGGTCGGGGTGCGGCATGGCGTGTCAGACATTCGATAAAGGCGGAATTATAGCAAATGGCGTTGAAATCGTTTTGTCATCTGACTGCGCTATGCTGGGGGCTTCTTGTCAAACGGATACAGGACGGATTCATGATGACGGCAAATTTGGCTTGGCGGATGGTGTTGTGGGGCGGACTGCTGTGGCCGGCGGCTGCGGCAGCTTCGGAGGCGGTACTGCCGTATGCCGAGTTGGCGCAGCGGGCGGGTGTCAGTATTTACCACGGCGGTTACGGTTCTTCGGCGGTCGGCGATCCGGCCGATCCGCAGCGTTTTTTCGCCCTGACCGACCGCGGCCCCAATGCCGACGGAGCGGAAAAAGGCAGCAAAATTTTCGCCGTACCGGATTATGCGCCGGTTATCGGCCATTTTGAAATCGGTGCGGGCGGGCGTGTGCGCCTGTTGGAAAAAATCGTTCTGAAACGCCCGGACGGCAAGCTGCTGACGGGGCTGCCGAATCCCGAAGGTTATGGTGCGACGGGTGAGCAGGCCGTCGATTTGCAGGGCCGCCGCTTACCGGAAGACCGCTACGGCCTGGACGGCGAAGGTTTGGCCGTCGCACCCGACGGTTCGTTTTGGGTATCGGACGAGTACGGGCCGCATATTGTGCATTTTTCGCGCTCGGGCGTGGAGTTGGAGCGCATCAGCCCGAAGGGTGTGCGTTCAGACGGCCGCAAACTGCCTGCCGTGCTGGCCAAGCGGCGGCCGAACAGGGGTATGGAGGGGTTGGATTTGATGCCCGACGGCAAAACGCTGGTGGGCGTGATGCAGTCCACGCTGAATAATCCGAGCCGTAAAGAAGCCGTCAATCAAACGCTGACCCGCATCGTAATCTTCGATTCGGACACCGGCCGCACCCGCCAATATCTTTACCGCCAAAACGGCAAAGGTTTTTCCAATTCGGAAGTTCGTGCCATTGACAACCACCGCCTGCTGATTAACGAGCGGGACGGGAAGTTTGCCGGAGACGGCGCGGCACAGAAGCATGTGTATCTGGTCGATTTGCGCGGCGCAACCGATGTTTCCGATGCTGCCGACGGTCCGAACGGCCTGCTGGTGAACGGCAAAACGCTGGAACAGTCGTCATGGGAAGAGCTGGCGGCGGCGGGAATCCGTCCGGTAGAGAAAAAATTGCTGGTCGATTTGGTGCAGGCAGTCGGTTATCCGCACGACAAATTCGAGGGTATGTGGCTGTTGGCGCGCAACCGTCTGGCCGTTGTCAATGACGACGATTTCGGTATCGATTCAGACGGCCGCGGAGGTATCCGCAGTAAAAAACTGCCCGACGGCCGAACCGACCGCAGTACGCTGTATGTCGTACCGCTCCGGCTGCCCGAATAGGCCGTCTGAAAACGTCCGCAGCGCAGAAAATGTGCAAAACGCTTGACAGGCAGAATCGGCAGGTGTATAGTCCGATTTCCTGACGCGGGGTGGAGCAGCATGGTAGCTCGTCGGGCTCATAACCCGAAGGTCGTAGGTTCGAATCCTGCCCCCGCAACCACATACCGAAAAGCCCTTGAAGAATTCAAGGGCTTTTCTTTTTTGTTGCGGAATCGGATCAGCGGTGCCGGTTGCCGGTATTAAACCGTTTCGGCGTATCGGTCATGATGCCGTATGCGCCGAGGGCTTCGGCTTTCCGGTAATCCGCCCAAGTATTGATACCGAATAAAATCACTTTTTGCGGCGCATGGCGGTTAAAACAGTCCATTTCGTGTGCCGACCAAGTCAGGATGGCATCGCTTGCGCCTTCGCCCAAGGTGAATTTTTCTACCACTTTCACTTTTCTGTTTAATTCAAATCCGTGCCAGTATTCCCGGTCGAAATCTTCGCTGCCGCAGTCCTCTCCCGCCAGTGCTGCCTGAGCCAGTGCGGCTCTGGTTTGACTGCGGTCGGCAAAGGTCGGGTAGTGTCCGATGCTTTGGATAAATTTAGGTTCGGTGGAATAAAAGCGCACCCTGTCTTTTGCGCCCGTCCGTTCTATCACGCCGGTCAGAGCCTGTGCAAAGACGGCCGGATCGGCATCGGGTGATTTCAGGTCGATCAGGAACGGGGTTTGCGGGTAACGTTTTAATACTTCTTCCAAAGTGGGGATGGGCAGTCGGCGGTTGCGGTAAGGATAGCGGCCGTTTGCCTGAAACCGGAAGCCCGCATTCAGTTTTGCCAGTTGTGCTGCCGTATAGTCCGAGATTCGGCCTTCGGCATCGGTGTTGGCCGACAGATTGATCGGACGGTACAGGACGGGTATGTTGTCCTTTGACAGCTGCACGGTAATCCAAATCATGTCGGCACGGTTTTTCAGAGCTTGGCCGATGGCGGAAACGGTATTTTCCGGCGCGTCTGCGGCACCCGCGCGGTGCGCGATGATTTTGGGGGCGGCGAATGCGGCGTTGGCCGCAAGTATCAGACAGATGGCGGTCAAGGGTTTCATGTTGTGTGCCCGGAGCGGGTTGGACGGGAAGATTTTATGGCAGATAGGTGGCAGATTTGTGACGGCGAGGCGTCGGAGGCCGGTGATGCAGGATAAGCTGTTTGGGACAGCCGCTTGACCGATGTTGCGGGCGGAGGGGGCGGTTTTTCGGTTGGCCAAGTATCGGCTGTCTGCCGGTGGGGCTTTGGTCGGACAGCAAGATTTGACTTACACATCTTAACGGTTTCGGTTAGAATTGAAACGGTTGCCGGATAAAGCTGCCGGCTGTGTTGGTTCGGTGTGGCCGTCTTTTTGCTTATCCGGCCAAGATTTTTCTGTAAGCGGTCGGTATATTCAGATAATGGCAGACGTTTTCCGTTTTTCTTTCAACATTGCCGCATGGCGTGCGGTGAGCGGCAGGATGGCCGGTGAAGACCAGTGGGCGCGCTGGGCGGCCGGTGCGCTTGCGGCCTCAGATGTGCCGCCTTACCGCCCGGCTGCGGAATTTTTACCGCCGCTCAAACGGCGGCGGCTGAATTTTCTGGCCAAGCTGATGTGCGAGGCAGTGTGGCCGCTGCACGGGCAGTTTGGCGGTCTGCCCATGGTTTATGCTTCTCATGACGGGGAAATCAACCGCAGTTTCGAGTTGTGGCTGTCGCTGTGGCGGGAGCAGGCGGTGTCGCCGACATCTTTCGGTTTGTCGGTACACAATGCACTGCCCGGCCAGTGGTCGATGCTGGTAGGGGATAAGGGCGAGCATACGGCCTTGGCGGTGGGCAGCGACGGTTTGGAAACCGCTTTGGCAGAGTGCTGTGCGCTGCTGAATGAGGGAAAGCCCCGTGTGCTGCTGGTTTTGGCCGATGAGCCGTTGGACGGCGCGTATGCGGTGGCGGCCGAGCGCGCGCCGTTTCCGTATGTGCTGGCCATGGTGTTGGAACGCGGCTGCGCTTATCAGCTGGCGTGCCTGCCGGATTCAGACGGCATCGATGCGCCTTATTGGGGTGCGCTGGATTGGATCCGCTTTATGCTGACCGGTGAACCGCAGTATGAACGCCGTTACCGCGGCCGTGTTTGGCGGTGGTGCAAAGGTTCGGAACATCATGGATAGAATCCGCCGTTTTTTGGGCACTTTGTTCGGTTTCGTGCTGTTCGGCGTGGCCGGCCTGCTGTTCAGGCTGATGCTGCTGCCTTATACGCGCCGGGCTGCGGTGCTGACGGTCGGGGAACATCTGGCGGCGCGGCGGCTGGTCGGGCGGGTATGGCGTTTTTTTGTGCGTTATCTGGAATGGTCGGGCGTGCTGTCCGTCCGTTTCCACGGTGCGGAACGCCTGGGGCGGCCGGGTCAGCTGGTTTTGAGCAACCATCCGTCGCTTCTGGATGTGGTACTGCTCATCAGCCGTGTGCCGCAGCTCAACTGTATCGTCAAAAAAGACTTGCTGGATAATCCGGTGATGAAGTCGCCGATTATTGCGGCCGGCTTTATTCCCAATACCGAGTCCGAGGCGATGCTCAATCAAGTGGATACGGTTTTGAAAGGCGGCGAGAGCCTGCTTGTTTTTCCCGAAGGAACGCGTACCGGCTGGGACGGTGTGGTCAGAATGCACCGGGGGGCGGTTTCGATGGGTCTGAGGAGTGCGGCGGTGATGACGCCGGTGGTGATTAAAATGACACCGCCGAACTTCAAAAAAGGCCAGCCGTGGTACCGCATACCGGCGCGGAAAATCCATTATGAAATTACTGTGGGCGAGGACATCGACCCCCGGGCGTGGCTGGCGCAAAAGCCGCTGCCGATTGCCGCCCGCAGGCTGAACGACTATTTGCAACAATACTTTACGGAGAAAACGCAATGAGCGATTTGAACCAGCGCATCAAGCAGATGATTATCGATTCACTGGGTTTGGAAGACATCGGCAGCGGCGATATTGCAGACGGTGCCCCGCTGTTCGGCGACGACGGCCTGGGTTTGGACTCGGTGGACGCGCTCGAACTGGGTTTGGCGGTGCAGAAGACATTCGGTATCCAGCTGGACGGCGAAAAAGAGCAGCTGCGCGACCATTTTGCCAGCGTGCAGACTTTGGCCGACTTTATCCGCAGCCGCCAAAACGCATAAAGGAGTAGGGCAGATGACCGAACAGGAAATCCGACAAGTTTTGACCGGCGCGCTGGTCGAACTGTTTGAAATCGACCCGCAGCGCATCAGCGGCGGCACAGACCTTTATCAGGATCTGGAAATCGACAGTATTGATGCCATCGATCTGATCGACTATATCAAGCGGGAAACCGGCCGCAAATTGAAGGCAGACGATTTCCGCAACGTGCGCACGGTTGACGACATCGTTCAGGCCGTCTTAAAAATCGATGCCGCGTAAACCGGCATACCGCCGTCCTGCCGGGAGCGGCGGTGCGTAATACCGGCACGCTGCTGCTGGCGGTAACGGGAGCGGCTTACCCGATTGTCTGGTATTTCGGGCGGGAATACGGCGTTTTCCCGTGGCTGGCCGTGCTGATGTGCGGCCTGTGGCTGCTGCGAGCCGTGCAGGCGCGGGGCGTGCAGCGTCGGGTTGCCTGCTCGGCAGCAGCTTTTTTTGCCGCTGCCGTGTTTTGGGGGCGCCCCGGTTCGATGTACTGGTATCCGGTTGCCGTCAGCCTGCTGATGTTGGCGGTGTTCGGATCCAGCCTGTTTGCCGGCCGGACCGTGATCGAACGGTTGGCACGCCTCCGGTATCCCGACCTGCCGGAAAAAGGCGTGCGCCATACGCGGCGGGTAACGCAGATTTGGTGTGTGTTTTTCGTGTTTAACGCTGCGGTTGCCGCATGGCTGGCACTCAGCGGCCGCTATGACTGGTGGGCGGCCTATACCGGTGCCGTATCTTACGGCCTGATGGGGCTGCTGTTCGGCGGGGAATGGCTGTACCGGAAGGCGGTATTGAAACTGTGAGGCCGTCTGAAACGGCTTGCCGCTGAGGCATGTTCAGACGGCCTGCCGTGATACAATCTGCACGGCATCGGTTGGCGGACAGGCGGAAAAAAGAGGGCGGACGGCGTGAAGAAAGTTTTACTGGTTTATTATTCGCAAACCGGCCAGTTGGCGGGTTTGGCGCACCGTTTTGCCGAACCGCTGCGGCAGAGCGGCAGCGTCCGTCTGGATTGTGTCGGTTTGCGGCCGCAAAAACCGTATCCGTTTCCGTGGCCGTTTTGGCGTTTTTTCGATACCTTCCCCGAAACCGTCCATTTGCGGCCGGAGGCGCTGGCAGAACCGGAGATTCCCGACGGAGATTATGATGTGGTCGTGATTGCCTACACCGTGTGGTTTCTGTCGCCTGCCCGGCCGGTCAGTGCTTTTTTGCAGCGCGCTGAAACCCGCAGGCTGCTGCACGGCAAGCCGGTCATCACGCTGATCGGCTGCCGCAATATGTGGCTGGCCGCGCAGGAAAAAATGAAAACTTTGCTGGCGCAAAACGGCGCGCACTTAATCGGCAATATCGTTAAAACCGATGCCTGCGGCCGTGCGGCCAGTTTTATTACCACACCGGCGTGGCTGCTGACGGGCGACAGGCAGTATTTCCGCAGCCTGCCCGCCGCGGGCATCGCGCCTGAAGAAATCGCGGACGGTGCGCGTTTCGGCGCGAAACTGCGCGACGTACTGGCAGCGGGGCAGCCTTTGGACGAAACCCTTTTCCGCAGCATGGGTGCGGCCAAGGTGGACGAAAAGCTGATTTTCAGCGAACAGGCGGCCGCCCGCAGTTTTTATCTGTGGGGCAGGCTGCTGATGGCGGCGGGACGGGTGTCGCCGCTGCTGCGCCGTATCCTGCTGGCGGTTTATATCGTTTTCCTGATCGGCATGATTCTGACGGTGGTGCCGGTCAGCGCGGCAGTCAAACGTCTGCTGCGGCCGTGGCTGATCGGCTGGCTGGAAAAGCAGAAACGGTATTACGGGCAGCCTTCCGGCGAATGATGCCGTCTGCAAGCAAATGAATCGGTAAAGTATGAATCCACAGCACACATTGAGCGAAGTCTATATCAACCGGGCAGCTGCCTTTCTGCCCAACCGGGCGGTGGGCAACGACGAAATGGAGGCCGTTTTGGGTTTGGCGGGCGGGCTGCCTTCGCGCGTACGCAAAATGATTCTGCGTTCCAACGCCATCGAAACGCGCCATTACGCCATCGACCCCGAAACGCGCCAAGCCACGCACAGTTGTGCCGAACTGGCGGCCGAGGCGGTCCGGCTGCTGTTTGCGCAGGGAACCGATCCGGCCGAAATCGGCAGTTTGGCCTGTGCCACGTCGTATCCCGACCAGACCATGCCCGGCCACGGCGTGATGGTGCACGGTCTGCTGCCGGAAACGGGTGCCTGCGAAGTCGTCAGTGCGGCGGGCGTGTGCGTGGCGGGTATGGCGGCGATGAAGCATGCTTATCAGGCCGTGCGCACGGGGGAACACCGGCATGCCGTGGCCGTTGCGGCCGAAGCGGCTTCCGCCGTGATGCGCGGCGAAGTGTTTCAGAGCGAAACCGACGGCCGCAAATTGGCCGGTGCCAAGCCCGAAATCGCTTTTGAAAAGGATTTCCTGCGCTGGATGCTGTCGGACGGTGCCGGTGCGGTGCATGTGAGCAGCCGCCCGAACGGTCGGGGCATCAGTCTGAAAATCCACTGGATCGAACTGTTGTCCTATGCCCACGAGATGCCTGCCTGTATGTATGCCGGTGCCGAGATTTCAGACGGCCTGCTGCGCGGCTGGAAAACCTTCGACAGCGATTATTGCCGCCGCAACAGCCTGATGGCGGTCAAGCAGGACGTGAAGCTGCTCAATGAAAACATTGTGCCGTACACGGTGGAAAAACCGCTGGCGCGGATTATGGCCAAACACAAACTGCGAGCGGAAGAGATCGACTGGTTCCTGCCGCACTATTCGTCGGGCTTTTTCCGCGACAAACTGGCTGTCGGGCTGTCCAATGCCGGCCTGCCCGTCGGGCAGGAAAAATGGTTTACCAACCTGGCCGCCAAGGGCAATACCGATTCGGCCTCGATTTATATTATTCTGGAAGAATTTATGCGCAGGTCCGACTTGCGGGCGGGGCAGAAAATCCTGTGCTACATTCCCGAAAGCGGGCGGTTTTCCACCTGTTTCATGCTTTTGGAAGCCGTAGAGGCCGTCTGAAAATGGAAGTGGACGATATTCCGCAGGACAACAGCAAATCCTACCACGGGCAGCGCAAAATCATTTATGCGACACGCGGCGGGCGTTACGAAGCGGCTGCCAGCAGCGGTTGGGACGAAGAGTCTTACGCGACAGAGATGGCGGTGGACGGGCTGGCCGAACAGGCGCGTGCAGCACGGGCGGCCGTCGCCGGCGGGGCGTATTCGCCGCTGTATTACCATATGCTGCGTTTCCGCCACGACACCGGCAGCCTGGCAGCGGCGGCCGGTGTATGGAAATGGCAGCTGCGCCGCCACCTGCGTCCCGCAGTATTTGCCCGACTGCCGGAAAAAACCTTGAAAAAATATGCAGATGCGCTGCAAATCAGTGTGGACGAACTCAAAACGTCCGATGCCGGTTTGCCCTTCGGCGGATAAGGCCGTCTGAAACGGCCGCCGCCTGCCGCCGGACGCTCCGATACCTGAAACCATATGAACGATTTTCCCCACCGGCACAGCGCCCATTGCGAAAGCGGCGTGATGTCCGCACTGCTGAACCGACACGGCCATGCCGTGAACGAAGCTCTGGTCTTCGGCCTCGCGCGCGGACTGTCTTTTGTGTATATGCCGCTGATCAAACTCGGCGGTATGCCGCTGGTGTCATACCGCACCGCGCCGCGCAGCATCATCAAAAACACCTGCAAAACACTCGGGTTGAAGCTCGATATGCAGACCTTTTCCGACGAATCGGCGGGGCAGGCGGCATTGGACCGCGCTTTGGCGCAGGGGCAGCTGGTCGGTTTGCAGACATCGGTGTTCTGGCTGCCTTATTTCCCGCCCGCCATGCGTTTCCATTTCAATGCACACAACCTGCTGGTGTACGCCAGAGAGGGCGGCGACTACCTCATCAGCGACCCGGTATTTGAAACCGTGCAGCGCTGTGCGACGGCGGATCTGCAGCGGGCGCGTTTTGCCAAAGGCGCGCTGGCGGCCAAGGGCATGATGTACACGCTGGCGGGCAACCGGCCGTCTGAAAGCGTTGCCGCCGAACTGCCTGCGCTGATCCGCACCGCCGTCCGCAAGAATGCCGCCCATATGCTCGCGCCGCTGTTTTTTGTGGGCGTGCGGGGGATGCGCACCGTGGCGGCGAAGATTGAGCAGCTGCCCCGACGGCAATCCGCCGCCTATCAGAAACAATTTCTCGGCCATCTGGTGCGTATGCAGGAAGAAATCGGTACGGGCGGGGCGGGCTTCCGCTATCTGTATGCCTATTTCCTCGAACAGGCCGCCGGATACTGCCGCGATCCGCGTTTTCAGACGGCCTCCGAAGACATGACCGCCATCGGCGACCAATGGCGGACTTTTGCCGCCATGTGCGTGAAACAGTGCAAAAAGCCGTCTGAAAACGGCTGTCAAGAGCTTGGTGCACGGTTGCGCGCCATTGCCGATCAGGAAGCCGCCCTGTGGCGGCGTTTGAAGGCCGTCTGAAACCATGATTGAAATCCAAGCTCTGAGCCACCGCTACCCCGCTGCCGCCGACGATGCGCTGCACGGCGTTTCGCTCGACATCGGCGCGGGCGAATGCTGGGGGCTGCTCGGCCCCAACGGTGCGGGCAAAACCACCCTGATGTCGCTGTTGGCCGGTTTGCAGGAAGTACAGCGCGGCCGGATTCTGTTCGACGGCTGCCCCATCGGCGGCCTGAGCCGCACGGCGCGGCAGAAAATCGGACTCGTGCCGCAGGATTTCGCGTTTTATCCGCAGCTGAGCGTGTGGGGCAACCTGCTGTTTTTCGCCGCACTGTATAAGATGCGCGACAAAGGCCGTCTGAACAGCCTGTTGGCGCAGGCCGGACTGACCGCTTACCGGCGCACCGCCGCCAAACACCTCTCCGGCGGCCTGAAACGCCGTCTGAATTTCGCCATCGGCCTGATTAATGCGCCGGAGCTGCTGTTTTTGGACGAAATCACCGTCGGCATCGATCCGCAGTCGCGCCGCTTTATTCTCGACAGCGTTCAGGCACTGACCGGGCAGGGCGTAACCGTGGTGTACACCTCGCACTACCTGCCCGAAATCGAACAGCTCTGCGGCAAAATCGCCCTGCTCAACCGGGGGCGTTTGGTTTACCGGGGCAGTTTGGACGGGCTGTTGGCCGGACAGGCGCAGCGTGTGCGCTTCATCACCGATCCCGTGCTGCCGCCCGAAGTGCTGGCGGATTTGCAGGCCGCTCCCGCAGACGGGCGCGGTATGATGGAGACCGCACGCGCGGCGGGCGAAGTGTATGCCTGTCTGCAAAACAGCGGTGCGCGTATCCGCTATTTCCAGCAGGGGCAGGCTTCGTTGGAGGCTTTCTATCTGGATTTTCTGCGCAGGGAGGCCGCATGATTGCCGCATCGCTGGTGAAGGAAATCAAACTGCTGGGGCGGGATCTGCACGGTTTGGCGGTGCTGTTTGTGATGCCCGTTGCCTTTATGCTGATTATGTCGCTGGCGTTGAGCCGCGATGCAGACCCGCAACACGGCAGCCGCATTGCGCTGGTGGGGGCGGAAGACAGTATCAATGCCGCATTTGCCGCCGCCCTGCGCCGGGAGCAGATGGAAATCAGCCTGATGCCGTCTGAACGATGGCGGGAGGCGCAGGCGGGCTTGCGCGAAAAACGTTATCAAATCGTACTGCACAATCCGAATGTACCGGACAGTGCGTTGGCCGACAGCCTGCCGCTGGCGGTGTATGTCCCGCCCGATACCGATCCCGCCTGGCTGGCGGCGGTAAAGGGCGTGCTGCGCCGCCACTATACCGAAACGCGGCTGAACGCCTATTTCGACGGCGGCAGCGGCCTGAGCATTGCCGACAGCCGTCTGCCTGCACGGGTGCGCGACGATATTCAGCAAAAAATCTATGCGGAAAATACCGCACAGTCCGAAGCCGTTGCCGCTTTTTTGCGGCAGACCGGGTTCCAGGAGCATTACCTGAGTGCGGCGGGCGGTGCGGTACCCAAACCCAATGCCGTGCAGCACAGCGTACCGGCCTGGCTGATTTTCGGCATGTTTTTCATCATGATTCCGCTGTCGAACGTGATGGCCTTGGAGCGGCAGACCAATACCATTACCCGCCTGCGGCTGGCGCGTGCCGGTGCGGCCGGGCTGGCGGCGGCCAAGCTGATACCGTATTTCCTGATTAACCAGCTCCAATTTGCCGGTATGCTGCTGATCGGCCGCTTCCTGCTGCCCGCCGTCGGCGTGCCGGCACTGGTGCTCAACGGCGGCTGGCTGCCGTATGCGGTGCTGTCTGCCGCCGTGAGTGCCGCCGCACTGGGCTACGCGCTTTTGGTCAGCGTGGCGGCGAAATCCACCGAACAGGCGGTTGTGCTGGGCGGCGGCGGCCTGATTCTGATGGCGGGCATCGGCGGGATTATGGTTCCCGCCCATGTGATGCCCGAATTCATGCAGCAGGCGGCCAGGCTCTCGCCGATGGCGTGGGGGCTGAAAGCCTTTCAGGAGCTGCTGCTCAACCGCAGCGGTTTGAGCGGTATCGTGCCTTATCTGCAATTATTGGCGGGTTTTGCCGCCGCCGCCCTGCTGCTGGCGGTGTGGCTGTACCGCAGGCAGCTGCAGACACAGGTACGGTTTTAAGCCGCAGATTCGGGGCCGTCTGAAACGGCAAAACGCAGATTCAGACGGCCTGATACAGGAAAACCCGATGTCTTATATGTTTACGCTTGCGCCGGGCGCATTGGAAGCCGAATTGAAAAAACTGATTTTGGAGACGGCGGATAAGGCCGATGAAATCGATGCGGCCGCTTGGGACGACGACGCGCCCCTGTTCGGCAGCGGCAGCCCCGTCGGCTTGGACTCGCTGGACGCACTTCAGATTGCCGTGGCCTTGCAGCAGCATTTCCGAGTGCGGCTCCACGGCGACCGCATGGTGAGACAGCACATGATGACGGTACGCGGTCTGGCCGCCTTTGTGCGCGCGGAGCACGGCGCATGACCTACCTTTGCGGCTGGGCGGCCACCAGCGCGCTCAATCCGCAGGGCGGCCGTGCGCCCGAACAGCCCGAAACCGTCGGCTTCACCTTTCTGAATCAGGCGTGTCGGGCCGGATACTACCGCGCGTTCGGCGAAACCGCCCTGAGCCGCCGCGCCGTGGCCGCGCTGGCCGTGCAGCACCTGAACCGTGCCGCCCGTGCGGCGGGGTGGCCGTCTGAAAGCTGGCATGATGCGGCGGTGTTTATCGGTTCCAGCTCTTATCTGATGTCGGCGTATGAAAACGGACAGACCGGCGGCGGGGACGGCGGGCACAGCCTGCTGCATCTGGCCCGCGACTTGCAGGCACACAGCGGCAATGCCCGCATTTTCAGCATGGCCACCGCCTGCACCTCTTCCGCCCACGCCCTGATTCAGGCGCACAACCATCTGGCCGCCGCCGCAAACCGGCGCGTCTTCGTGCTGGGTTTTGAAAACTTCAACCGCCTGACCCTGCTCCATTTTCACAGCCTGAACCTGTTGGCCGGACATTACCGGCCCTTCGGTTCAGACGGCCTGATTTTGGGCGAGGGCATGGCGGCACTGGCCCTGTCGGCCGAAAAACCGGCTGGTTCCGCCCTGCGTCTGGCAGCCTGCGCCGCCAATACCGGCAGCAGTCCGGTGCAGAGCGACAGTGGCGCGCAGGAAGCGTTGATGCGGCAGGTTTTGGCTGCCGCTGAGACCGATACCGTTTGTGCCGTCAAAACCCACGGTGTCGGTACGGCCGACAGTGATACGGCCGAGAGGCAGGCCCTGCACCGCATATTCGGCACGCTGCCGCCCCTGCTGGCGTACAAACCGCAAACCGGCCACACGCTCGGTGCGGCCGCCGCGCTGGAAACCGTCCTGCTGGCCGAAACGCTGCAACGGGGCGGAGGCAGAGACCACACGGGGCGGCACAGGCGGTTTTCAGACGGCCTGTATTTGAGCAACCATTTCGGCTTCGGCGGCAGCAACACGGCGGCGGTATGGCAATGGACACGGTAAACCGCAGCATCATCATCACTGCCGCTGCCCGTTTCGGTGCCGATTTGGCGGCGGACGGCAAAGCACTCAAACAGGCTTTGCACCGGCAAAGCGGCCTCGATGCCCGCCGCCTCAGTGGCCTGAGTCTGACAGCTGCCCTCTGCTGCCTGCAACTGCGGCAGACGGCCGGGCCTGTCGGAGACTGTGCGGTTTACGCGGCCGCACCGTTTGCGTCGCCGCCGCTGTTCGACAAAATGGCCGACAATGTATTGAACTGCGGTACGGCCATGCCGCTGGATTTTATTGCCAACCTGCACAACGCACCGGCATTTTATGCCGCACAGGTACTCGGCAGCCGCGGTGCCTCGCTGCTGCTGGCGGCCGACAACCGTCCCGAATCGTGGCCGCAAATCCTGTATCTGGCTGCCGACAGTCTGTCTGCGGAAGGCCGGATTGCGGTGGGCTGGTGTTACGAACCGCCTGCCGGCGGCGGCCGCTCCGACAGCATATGGCTGCTGCTGGAAGAGGCCGCAACGGCCGGGCAGCCGGGCTTTTCCGCCGCCTGCGGCTGTCCGGCCGCCGTACCGGATACGGGCGGCTACTGGCAGGGTGTGGCCGACTGGCTGCACGGCCTGCCGATTGCTGTACCGCGTCCTTCCCGCTGAAAAAAGGAAATACCATGACCGCCGCCCGCCGCCTGTATACGGTTTTGATGGTTTTGCTGTTGGCATTTGTGGTTTACAGCACCACGGCCGCATCAGCATGGCTGCAAACCGATTTTTCCGCCCTGCTGCCGCAGGAGGCGCGCCCCGACGTGCTGTTGCAGGCGGCAGACAATGCGGTGGCGGAACAGGCCGACGGGCAGGTCGTGCTGCTGGCGGGCAGTACCGATGCGGAACAGGCTTTTCAGACGGCCGCCGATATTGCCGGACTGTGGCGGCAAAGCAGGGTGTTTTCCGCCGTAGACAGCACGTTTGCCCCTGACTTGGCGGCAGCGGGGGAGGAAGTCCGCCGCTTGGGTCTGGCCGTATTGCCGCCGCAGCAGCGGCAGATGCTGTTCGAGGAACCGGAGCGTTATTTCCGGGAGCGCGCCGAAGCGGCGGTCAATCCGTTCGCCGCACCTTCCGCGCTGCCGCTGTCGCAGGACTGGCTGGGTTTCGGCCGTTTTGTGTCCGACCGCGCCCGGCCGCAGAGCCGTTTGCGCTGGCATACCGACAACGGAATGTTGTTCAGTGAAGACGGGGCGGGCAAAACGTGGGTTTGGCTGCGCGGACGGCTGCCGGCGGGCGGCAGTCATGCCGGCCTGCCGCCGCTGTTGCAGCAGAGCCGGGCGTTGGCCGCCCGCAGCGGCGTGGCGGTTCTGGCGGCGGGCGGCGCGGTGTTTGCCGCCGAATCGAAAGCGGCCGCCGAGCGTGAAAGCAGGCTGATGGGGACGGCGGGGCTGCTGTTTACGTTTGCGCTGCTGCTGTGGATATTCCGCAGTGCGCGGGTGTTTTGGCTGGCATTGCCGCTGACGGCGGGGCTGCTGGCCGGACTGGCGGCGGTTCTGCTGGTGTTCGGCAGCGTGCATATTCTGACGATTGTGATCGGTACCAGCCTGGCCGGTATGCTGGTCGATTTTCCGCTGCACTGGCTGGCTCCCTCTATATTCGGCACGGCCGCGCGCCGTGATGCGCATTCAGACGGCCTGAATTGGCAGCCCGTATCCGCCATGCGGCAGGTGCTGCCCGCTTTTGCCGTCAGCCTGCTGATTACGGCGGCGGGGTATGCGTTTTTATGGTTGACGCCCCTGCCGGTTTTGCGACAGACGGCGGTATTTTCGGGTTTCGCGCTGCTGGGCGCGTTTGGGGCGACGGTATGGTGGCTGCCGCCGCTGTTTGCCCGCTACCGTCCGGCCGGTGTGCCGTTTGCCCGGTGGTCGGCGCGGCTGTACGGTGCGGCCTTACGTCTGCAAAACCGTCTGGGCCGCACGGGCTGGCGGGTGGCCGACGCACTCTTTTTGCTGGGCGGGTTGTGGCGCAGCGACTGGCATGACGACATCCGCCAGTGGGTGAATCTGCCGCAGCCGCTGTTGGCGGAGGCGCAGCAGGCCGGAGCGTTGGCCGGTTTCGATTTCGGCGGCCGTTATCTGGTGGTGGAAGCCGGCAGTGAAGATGCGCTGCTGCGGAAAAATGCCGAAGTCGGCCGGGCGCTGCACATACCGGCGGTACAGCAGAAACTGGCCGGTATTCAGTCGTTGGACCAATGGCTGATGCCGGTTTCCGAACAGCAGAAACTGCAAAACCGCCTGCGCGAACTGGCCAAACTGCCGGAAAGCTGGCAGCCGCTGCGCGATCTCGGCGTACCCGGCCAGACGGTGCGTCAGGCTTTGAACAGTGCCGCCGCCGCACCGGCCGTTACGCTTTCAGACGGCCTTAAACCCGCTTTGGCCGAGGCATGGCGGCCGCTGTATCTGGGCGAGCCCGAACCCGGCCGTTTTGCTTCGGTTATCCGTCTGAACGGTGTGAGCGACGCGGCTGTCGTTCAGACGGCCGTCAAGGGGATGGACGGGGTATACTGGGCCGACAAGCGCAGCCGTTTGAACAGCCTGTTCCGCGAAACCCGCAATCAGGCAGCGTGGCTGAAACTGGCTTCTTACGGCCTGGCACTCTTGCTGCTGTGGCGGCTGTTCGGCATCAGGCGCGGCAGTATGGTGCTGGCCGTACCGCTGACCGCAGCCGTTGCGACGGTGGCCGTATTGGGGTGGGCGGGCATTCCCGTCAGCCTGTTTGCCATGTTCGGCCTGCTGCTGGTGTCAGCCGTCGGTACCGATTATGCCGTGTACGCCGCCGCATCGGGGCACAGCATTCCCGCCCGTTTCGGCGGCCTGCTGCCTGCCGCGCTGACCACCGGTTTCGCGTTCGCACTGCTCGGCCTGAGCAGCACTCCCGCTGTCGCCGCTTTCGGCATCACCGTTGCGGCGGGTACGCTGATTAACCTGTGGCTGGCCGTTTGGCTGCTGAACAGAAGCGGTTCGGCATGACACGTCCGGCGAGCATGCGGCCAAACGGATTCTGCCGCAGTAAGGCGGGCGGCGTTTGCCGGTATTGTGATTCCAACCAACCTGATGTGAAGAAATACTATGTCTTGTTTGCATTCGTTCGATGTGGCCGTTATCGGTGCGGGGCCGGCCGGTTCGGTGGCCGCCGCGCTGCTCAACCGGAAAGGTTTCCGGGTGTGCGTGCTGGAACAGCAGCATTTTCCGCGTTTCGTCATCGGCGAGAGCCTGCTGCCGCACTGTATGGAAATGATCGAAGAAGCGGGTTTTTTGGCTGCGGTACAGGCCGAACCGTCTTTCCAGCTGAAAAACGGCGCGGCGTTCACGTGGGGCAGCCGCTATACTTATTTTGATTTCACCGATAAGTTTTCAGACGGCCCCGGTACCACTTTTCAGGTACGCCGTGCCGTTTTCGACAAGATTCTGATAGACGAGGCGGCCAGACAGGGTGTCGAGGTGCGTTTCGGCCACAGCGTGACCGCGTTTGAAGACAGCGGAGACGGGGCGGTACTGGGCGTGGAAACGGACGGCGGCAGTACGTACCGCCTGCATGCCCGCTTTGTATTGGATGCCAGCGGTTACGGCCGTGTCCTGCCGCGCCTGCTGGATTTGGAAACCCCGTCCGACCTGCCGCCGCGTATCGCCCATTTCACCCATATCCGGGACAATATTACCAGCCCGAAATTCGACCGCGATAAAATCCTGATTACGACACACCCGCAGCACCGCGATGTGTGGCTGTGGACGATTCCGTTCGGCGACAACCATTGTTCCATCGGCGTGGTCGGTACGCCCGACAAACTGGCGGGCGATGCCGAAACCGTGCTGAAAAAAACCGCATCGGAATGTCCGATGCTGGCCGAGGTGCTGGCGGATGCGGTGTGGGAGAACGATATTCCGTTCCGCAGCATCGGCGGCTATTCGGCCAATGTGAAAACCCTGTACGGCCGGCATTTTGCCCTGCTGGGCAATGCTTCCGAATTTCTCGACCCGGTGTTTTCTTCGGGCGTTACCATTGCCATGCATTCGGCCAAACTGGCGGCCGGCCTGCTGGCCCGGCAGCTCAGCGGCGGCGCGGCCGACTGGCAGGCCGAGTTTGCCGTGCCGCTGATGCGGGGGGTGGATACGTTCCGCACTTATGTAACGGGCTGGTATGATACCCGTTTCCAAGATGTGATTTACGCGCCCGGCCGCAGTCCCGACATCAGCCGCATGATTTCGTCGATTCTGGCGGGTTATGCGTGGGATACGGCCAACCCGTTTGTGGAAAAACACGCGCAGCGTCTGGCCGCGCTGGCGGCTCTGGTGGGCAGGCAGCAGCCGGCCTGACCGCCGCCGTATTTCAGACGGCCTGCCAAGCCGCACAGGCCGTCTGAAAAAAAGGATGATTGATGGGAAAACAACTGTTGCCTGCCGCCCTGTGCCTGCTGGCGGCCTGTGCCGTTCTGCCGCAGAAGCGGGAAGTGCCGCCGCTGGCGCGCAGCGGCTGGTTCCAACTGACGCAGTACCGTGGGGCAGAAACGGCCGTGCAGAGCCTGTTGGCGGTGGAACCGGGTGCGGAGGGCGTGCGTTTTGTACAGACCGATGCTTTGGGCGTGCCGCAGACACGGCAGATTTTCGGGCGGCGGGGCTGGCGCAACGACGGTTTTGTGATGCCCGATGCCGGGGCGCGCCGCCTGTTTACTGCACTGCTGCCGCTGCTGGCGGCCGACGGTGCGGCCGTTTTTCCCCAGTGGCGGCGGCAGGCGGACGGTGCGGCTGCCTGCTATTACGACGGAGCCGTGCTGTTATGGTGCAGCCGGCCGGCCGACGGCGGCTGGCGGATTGATGCGGGGGACGGAGTCGGATGGCTGGTCCGCCCCTTGGAGGAATGAGGTTGGAACGTCAGAATGTTTATTTGTCCGCGCCTGCATTGGTCAGCGCATTGGGCGACGGTGCGGCGCAGCACGCGGCGGCACTGTTCGACTGCCCGCCTGCACAGAGCCCGCTGGCGGTTTCCGGTCAGTGGGTGGCGGGGAAACCGTATTTTTTCGGTGCCGTAGGCGGGGCGTTGCGGGCGTTTCCGCCGTCGCTTGACGCATCGTTCCACAGCCGGAACAACCGCCTGCTGTGGCACGCGCTGGCACAAATCGAGCCGCAGATTGAAACGGTCAGGGAGCGGTTCGGCAGCCACCGTGTCGCGGTTGTGATGGGCACTTCGACCAGCGGTGCCGATGAAAATGCCGACTTGTTCCGCCATGCTGCCGCAGGCGGCGCATGGCACGGGAAGCCGTTCCACTACCGCCAGCAGCTGATGGCCGCGCCGGCGGAGTTTGTGGCGGAGGTGTATGGTTTGAGCGGCCTGCGCTATACCGTATCCACGGCCTGCACGTCCGGTGCGCGCGCCCTGATCAGTGCCGCCCGCCTGCTGCGTGCGGGATTGTGCGATGCGGTGGTGTGCGGCGGGGCGGATACGCTGTCTTATCTGACGATTAACGGTTTTGCCGCACTCGAAGTGTTGTCGCCCGACTTGGCGCGGCCGTTTGACCGCCGCCGCAACGGCATCAATATCGGCGAAGCGGCCGCAGCGTTTGTGATGACGCGCGAGGCCCTGTTTTCAGACGGCCTGCCGCTGCTGGGGTGCGGTGCGAGCAGTGATGCCTACCATATGTCTTCGCCGCACCCGGAAGGCGAGGGGGCGGCCGCCGCATTTGAAGCGGCATTGGCCGGTGCGGGTTTGGCGGCCGGTGCTGTCGGCTGGATTAATCTGCACGGTACCGGAACGCTGCAAAACGATGCCATGGAAAGTCTGGCCGTCCACCGCGTTTTCGGCAGCGGGGTCTGCTGCACGTCCACCAAGCCGCTGACCGGACACACATTGGGCGCGGCCGGTGCATTGGAGGCTGCCTTGTTGTGGCTGGCGGTCAGCCGCCGCTTCAATCCGCAAGGCCGTCTGCCGCCGCAGTTCGGTACTGTCGATTACGATGCGGCACTGCCGCCTGTCCGGCTGACCGACGGGGACAGCCGTTGGCCGGACGGCCGCCGTATCGGTGCGAGTGCCTCGTTTGCCTTCGGCGGCAGCAATGCGGTGTTGGTCATCGGCGAAAACGCGGACGGAGGACAGTGATGACAGAGTGCAACAAGAAGCCGGTCTGCCCCATCGAAACGGTGGCACCGCTGCTGCCGCACAGCGGCCGCATGGTACTGCTGGACAGAATTACGGCTTACGGCGATGACTTTCTGGAAGCGGAGGCCGAAATCCGGCCGGACCATATCCTGTTGGAACAGGGGGTTCTGCCCTGCCTGTCGGGCGCGGAAATTATGGCGCAGGGCATTGCGGCGCTGGCGGGCTGCCGGGCCGTCAATGCGGGGGAACCCGTACGCCTGGGTTTTTTGCTGGGCAGCCGGAAACTCAATGTTTTTGCCGACGTGCTGCCGGTGGGCAGCCGTCTGAAAATCGAAGTGCGCGCTTCCACGCAGGACGGCAGCGGTTTCGGCGTGTTCGACTGCCGCCTGCTGTGCGTTTCTGTTCCGCCGTCGTGGACGGGCAGGCTGCCGCCGGACGGCGTGGTGTTGGCGGCCGCGCTGAATGTTTACAGCCCGAAGGCAGATTCAGACGGCCTGTCCGGCGGGCAGTGAGCGGACGGAAGCCGGAACAGTCAGAAAAAAGGAAAATTATGCAGAAAACGGTTTTGATTACCGGATCGAGCCGGGGCATCGGCAAGGCGGTGGCATTGGATTTGGCCGCCGCAGGCTACGATATTGCGGTTCATTGCCGCAGCCGCCGTGAAGAGGCGGAGGCCGTGGCCGCTGCCGTGCGCAGTATGGGGCGTGCCGCACGGGTGCTGCAATTCGATATTGCCGACAGGGAAGCCTGCCGCCGCGTACTGACGGCCGATATGGACGCTTACGGCGCGTATTACGGAGTGGTGCTGAATGCGGGGCTGACCCGCGACAATGCTTTCCCTGCTTTTGAAGACGACGATTGGGATCAGGTCATCCGTACCAATCTGGACGGATTTTACAATGTGCTGCACCCTGTTGTGATGCCGATGATCCGCCGCCGCCAAAGCGGGCGGATTGTGTGCATGGCATCGGTGTCCGGGCTGACCGGCAACCGCGGGCAGGTCAATTACAGCGCGTCCAAGGCCGGTGTCATCGGTGCGGCCAAAGCACTGGCGGTCGAGCTGGCCAAGCGCAAGATTACCGTCAACTGCGTCGCCCCCGGACTGATTGACACCGATATTGTCGATGAACATGTGCCGGTGGAAGAAATCCTGAAAGCCGTGCCGGTGCAGCGTATGGGGCGGCCGGAAGAAGTGGCGCATGCGGTACGCTTTCTGATGGACGAGCGGGCCGCCTACATCACGCGGCAGGTGATTGCGGTAAACGGAGGTTTGTGTTGAGACGGGTCGTCATAACGGGAGTCGGAGCCGTGAGCGCGTTCGGCCGCAGCTGGGCAGACATTCAGGCCTGCTTCCGGCGGGGGCGGAATGCCGTGCAGTATATGGATTGGGCGGATCGGTTTCCCGATCTGGAAGCGCGGCTGGGCGCGCCCGTTGCCGGTTACCGGCCGCCCGAACATTGGACGCGCAAACAGCTGCGCAGCATGGGGCGCGGCGCACAGATGACGGTCGATGCGGCCGAGCAGGCGTTGGCCGATGCCGGACTGCTGGGCGACGGGCGGATTCGGGACGGCCGCATGGGCGTGGCGGCGGGGTCATCGACCGGCAGCACCAAAGATGTCGGCACGCTGGGCGATTTGGTGCTGCACGGCAATACGCGCAATTTCAATGCCAACACCTATGTGCGCATGATGCCGCATACGGTGGCGGCCAATATCGGTATTTTTTTCGGCCTGACCGGCCGCATCATTCCGACTTCCAGTGCCTGCTCTTCCGGCAGTCAGGGCATCGGCTATGCTTATGAAGCCGTGAAATACGGTTTGATAGACAGTATGCTGGCCGGCGGCGGCGAAGAGTTCTGCCCGTCCGAAGTGTATGTGTTCGACAGTCTGTATGCGGCCAGCCGCCGCAATGCAGAACCGCAGCATACGCCCCGCCCTTACGATGTGCGGCGCGACGGCTTGGTCATCGGCGAGGGCGCGTGTATGCTGGTGCTGGAATCATTGGAACACGCACAGGCGCGAGGTGCGGACATTTATGCGGAGATTGTCGGCTACGGTGCCAACAGCGACGGCAGCCACATTACCCAGCCGCAGCAGCACACCATGCGCCGCTGTATGGAACTGGCTTTGGAAGATGCCGGACTGCGCCCCGATCAGATCGGCTATGTGAACGGACACGGTACGGCCACCGAAAAAGGCGATATTGCCGAAACGCAGGCAACAGCGGATTTGTTCGGCTTTGTACCGATGAGTTCGCAGAAAAGCTATCTGGGGCATACGCTGGGCGCCTGCGGTGCGCTGGAATCCTGGTTTTCGGTCGAAATGATGCGCAGCGGCTGGTTTGCTCCCACGCTCAATTTGGACGAACCCGATCCGCGCTGCGGCGGAGTCGATTATATCTGCGGCGAAGGCCGTCATCTGACCGCCGATTATGTGATGAACAATAATTTCGCATTCGGCGGTGTCAATACCTCTCTGATTTTCAAACGCTGGACGGGGGTATAGTTTGGACGGTGCGGCGATCGCGGGCGGCGGGGCGGAACATAAGGGCGCGGTATGCCGGCTGGCCGGTCCTGATTGGGCGGTACATTATGATGCGGCACGGTTGCGGCCGCAGGACCGTGCCAGGCTGCTGCGTGCGCCGCAGCTGGCCGGGCGTGCCGACTGGCGGGTCAGCCGTGCCTTGCTCGACGGGGCGGACAACCCCGCTTCCCTGTCGCACAGTTGCGGCTATGCCGCTGTTTTGGACGCGCCTTTTTCAGGCGGCATCGATATTGAATACCGCCGCCCGCGCGACTTTGCCGCTTTGCTCGAATGGGTAGGGAGTGAGTGGGAGCGGGATTGGTGGCGGCAGAGCCGTCGGCCCGCGCATGATTTTTACCGCTTGTGGACGGTAAAGGAAGCATTGCTCAAAGCTGTGGGCGGTGAATTTCCGGCCGATATGCCCGAGGTCGGAATCGGTACGGGGGCGGACGGGGGCATTCATTTGCGCGCGCCGTCCGGCCGGTGGCACGGGGCAACGGCCGAGATCGGGATATGCAGCGTCAGTGCTGTGTGGGCGGCAGACGGGCAGCCGCCCGTGTGGCGGCGGTTCGGCAGTCTGGCCGCCCTGCCTTGCCGTCTGACCGAATATCGGGCACCGCAGGCCGTCTGAATATCGAATACAGCGGCAAAGCAGGTTGCGTTTTAGCTCCGCAGAAATTTGCTGTGCTTGTTTGCGCCCCGCAGAAAACGCATTTTGTTCGTTTTAGTTCCGCAAAAAAACACTTTATTCGTTTAGCTCTGCGAAAACGCAGGACTTCGTTTTTGCTTTGCAGAAAACTCACAAGGTTCGTTTTTGCTTCGCAGAAACGGTGCTGCGCACCGTTTTCAGACGGCCTTTTTTGTTATAATCGCCGCTGTTTATCCCTTTTGTTCAACAAGGAATCTTCCGATGGCAGACTTCAACCAAATTCTCGATGCCGGCGATGTGGACGGCGGCATCATCAATGTCGTAATCGAAATCCCCGCCGGTTCCAACCACAAAATCGAATGGGACCGCAAACTGGGCGCCATGAAGCTCGACCGCGTCGAACCGCTGATTTTCGCCAAACCCACCAACTACGGCTTTATCCCGCAAACGCTCGATGAAGACGGCGACGAATTGGACGCGCTGGTTATCACCGATACCCCGCTGCCCACCGGCATTTACATGGAAGGCCGGGTGATCGGCGTGATGAAATTTGTCGATGACGGCGAAGTGGACGACAAAATCGTCGTCGTACCGGCCGATGACCGCAATAACGGCAATGCCTACAACAGCTTGGACGATCTGCCGCCGCAGCTCATCAAGCAGATTGAATTCCACTTCAACCACTACAAAGCCCTGAAAAAACCGGGTTCCACCAAAGTGGAACACTGGGGCGGCATTGAAGAGGCCAAAGCCGTAATCCGCGAATCGCAGGCGCGCTGGAAAGCGCAGTAATTCAAGCAGCAGACAGGCCGTTTCAGACGGCCTTTTTGCTGTGTGCCGCAATACGGCGGATCCGCTTGACGGCGGCCGAAACGGGATACTGTCGGCGGTTCAGATAATGCAGAATGCGCCTGCCGACAGACCGTTTTACCGCCGTCGGCTTCATTCGCCCGCCACTTTCCTTTACAATGCAGCCGTCAATCCACCGCATAAAAGGAATCGTCATGACCCGTATGGTTCACTGTATCAAGCTGGGCAAGGAAGCCCCCGGCATGAAATTCGCCCCGCTGCCCAATGCGTTGGGCAAACGGATTTTCGACAATGTGTCGCAGGAAGCGTGGGACGCGTGGACGCGCCACCAAACCATGCTGATCAACGAAAACCGCCTGAGCCTGGCCGATCCGCGCGCGCGCGAGTATCTGGCGCAGCAGATGGAAAACTACTTTTTCGGCGACGGTGCCGATCAGGTTCAGGGCTACACCCCCGCTTAACCGCTGCCCGCCTTGCTCCGCCGTTTGGCGCATATCCGGATATCTTCGACCGTATGCACCGAACGGCGGTTTTTTGCTGCACGGAGGCCGTCTGAATCCGATGGTGCCGCCAACCGACAGCTGCGTAGGTCGGATACTTGTATCCGACATTTCAGACATTTCAGTTGCCTATCCGTGTCGGATACAAGTATCCGACCTACGGGCTTCGTTCAAGCTCCGCAGAAACTCACTATTGTCGTTTTTGCTCCGCCGCAGCGGTGCTGCGCACCGTTTTAGCTCCGCAGAAACCCGCTTCGCTCGTTTTCAGACGGCCTCGGGTACGGTGGGCTATAATCGGCTTTTTTGTGACAACGAGCAACAGGGGGCAGACGGTGTGGCATATCGTGGTAATCGGCTATATTTTTGTTACGCTGATGTTTTCGCTGGCACAGCCGGGGTTGGCCAGAATGCTGATTTATCTGGTGTTTCTCACGGTTCTGCCGACGCTGTTTCTGTTTTGGGCGGCATTCATCCGCGCGCGCAACCGCCGGTTGAAGCGGCAGTATGACGACCGCCCGTCCGGCGGTTAGCGGCTTGCCGTTGGTACAGAATTCCTTGTGGTGGGCGGGGTTTGCCGGTATGGCCTGGCGGGGGCGGGTGGCGCAGTATCAAAATCTGCATATTGGTAAAAGGCTTATGACTGATAAAATCATTTAAAAAATGGCTGATTTTAAATTGAATCCTGAGTCCTAAACTTGTCACATTCGTGTCATTTACCCTCGCTAGACTGAGCGAATATGAATTGTCATATTGGGTAGGTGGAAGATTAGTATGAAAATACTGTCAATTCTTTTTGCTCATTTGGTTGTGCGAGTATGGCCGGTTGTTTTTCTTCTTGATGGTTTAATTACCTTTTTTGTTTGGCGATATACAAAGGAAAGTCCACTTCTTGTATCTGTTTGTATACTCATACCTATTTCGATATTTGCTTTCTCTATCCGGAGGCTATGCCGGAAAACCATCGTGCGATATGGCGAACGTGCAAATGCCATTATGGAAACAGTTTCTGAGGTTACCAATCCCCTGATCCGTGCGGAGAATGACCGAACCTTCCGTTATGTGTTTTCATTTGTTGATGCATCTGGACAAAGACATACCAAATTTTTTCTGAAGTCTGGCGATAGCCCAACGGCTGTTGAAGAGGATGGAGTGCCCACTTATCCTAAAGAAAAGTTTGTCCGTTATCCCAAACTCGGTGAAAAGTTTGAAGTCTTATACTTAAAGGGATTAGAAAAACACCCAATAATCTTAAATACAGGTAATAGTGAATTTGTTCGCCATATCCAAGAGGAACATCGGCAAAATATTATCCGGCAATTAAGCGAGCGTGTGAGTAACACGAAAATCCTTGCAGATGCGGATCCCCATAATCCGGAACGGCAAAGGCTTTATCAGCAGGCGCAACAGGATTTATACAATTACCAGCAATTTGGCACTGAGCCTATGCTTGTAGAGTCATTTTCAAGAGGGTTGGTATTTAAATCAAATCCATAGTCCTAAACCTGTCACAATCATGCCATTTACTTTCGCTAGACTGAGCCGCCAAGCTGAGCCAAGTTAAGGAGTAATTTTTTGCTGAATATAAAACTTTTTCTATTAAGAACGTATTATTTTTATTTTATATTTGCGTTGGTTTGTACATTAATGCTGGTGTTTCTGCCGCCGTTGTTTCTTCCAGAGTTATTTGTATCTAAATTTGTATCTAATCTGGTATCTTATGTCAGCATTAGTCTTGAAAAGCATAAAGCTGTCTATGATTTTTTCGGTATAAAGTCTGTCCGTGACTTTTTTAGAGCGTTTGAAATTATTCTTTTTGCACTGAATTTACTGGCAATATTCATTTCCTTTGGTCTTTATAATTTTCGGGTTCGCCGAAGTAACCAGCTGATTTACAAACGTGGTGTGCTTGGTAAAGGAAAAATTACCAAAATCCTCAAAGGTCTTAGTAGTGAGGATACCGCATCATATCAATTCCACTATGTGATTTTGCAGGCAGACGGCAAACCGTATCATTCCTTTTTTCGGGTGGTTGAAGGATATACTCTTGATACCCAAAGGGGTAATTTAACGTATCCGACCAGACAGTTTGTCCGTTATCCAAATGTTGGTGAAGAATTTGAGGTGAAATATATTCCGGCTAATCCTAAGTATTTTGTGATTTTAAATACGGGAGACAGTGAATTTGCCCGTCATATCCGAGTGGAATATCAAAGAGAATTTATTCAGCAACTGGAATCCCGCATCAGTCGTACCAAATATCTCTTAGATGCCGACCCCCACAATCCGGAACGACAAAAAATTTATCAACAAGCACAACAGGATTTAAATAATTATCAACAATTTGGTACAGAGCCTATGCTCACAGAATCCCCGACAGGAGAAATTGTATTTAAATTGAACCCATAGTCCTAAACCTGTCACAGTCATGTCATTTCCCCTCGCTAGACTTCCTGACTATGAATAGTCATATTAGGCGGATGTATGTTTATTAATAGAAAAAGTAATCACCATTGGATATTGTTGCTTGCTTTATACTTTTTTGCTTTTATTTTTCCTTTGTATTTTTACTATGGAGGAAAATGGCATAACAGTAACTTTGAGGCTATAGGGGGATTGGTACTGGGTATCTTTTTATGGTTGCTATTATTCTGTGTTGTTATTAGGCGAATGCGTAAGCACCAAAAAATACGTTTTCTGTATCAATCGCTTGCAAAACAAGGTCAAAAAGTAAATGCCAGGATTATTGGGAACCATACTCAGCAATCTTCAAAAGGTGCTGTTGTTGATTTGGTGGTGGAATTTGAGAATTTAGCCGGGACTACTGTCCAAACCACAATGAGCTGTATGGATCTCCGTCCTCAAGAGCGACGATACGAAGTAGGGAAAACGCTGATTTTATATTTAAACCGTCAAAGTGGAGAACATTGTCCATTTGCTATTGATGGTGGAGAATTGAACTATAACAAAACAGTAGATATTGTTTTTTTAATCATTGCGATAAGTTATAGCATTACGGCATTTATTATCTCTCATCACCTCTATAGCCAAGGCGATGGCATACGTTGGTTAAGCTTTTTTCATCCTTGGGTATTCTCACCGATGATTGGAATTATCATATATGCGTTTTTGGGAAAAATAGGGCAAGGTTTTTTTAGGGAGCTGAACCAAGAAGAGAAAAATCGTTTGTTGCTGTATGGGCTAAAAACACGGGGTGAAATTATACGGTTTGACATAACGGGCGAGTCCTTGAATGATCAACCTACTATGCTGATTGGATTTAAATATCAGGATAATCAAGGGCATACCCATCAGATAGAACGAAAGCAAACGGTATTTATACATGAGTTATCGGAATGGAAAAAGGGGGATGTGGTTGATTTGCTGTATTTACCGGACCGGCCGGCTATCGTGGATAGGGTGTGAAAAGAGCATTAATATGAAAACCTTATCCATTCTTTTTCCCCGCATCATCATACGAAAGTGGACGCTCGCTTTTTTTATCAATTTTTCTTGTTTATCGGTTTTTAGCCCATACATTCGTCCGGACGATATAAACAACAGAGGCCGTCTGAACGGCCGATACACCGAATCAGGAAGACGACCATGCGCAGAATCAAACAGATTTACCGTACTGACAGCCGCCATTGGGTAGGCGACGGATTTTGGGTGCAGCCCCTGTTTTCGCATATGGGCGAAGATCGCGGCACCGATCCTTTTTTGATGCTCGATTATGCCGCGCCCCATGAGTTTGCGCCGAATGAAACCCGTCCGCCGCGCGGTGTCGGCGCACATCCGCACAAAGGCTTTGAAACCGTTACCATCGCCTATCACGGCGAAGTGGCGCACCGCGATTCGGCCGGTGGCGGGGGCGTGATCCGCGAAGGCGATGTGCAGTGGATGACGGCGGGGCGCGGCATTGTCCACGAAGAATTTCATTCCGAAGCATTCAGCCGCCGCGGCGGGCTGTTTGAAATGGTGCAGTTGTGGGTCAACCTGCCTGCTGCGTCTAAACATACGCCGCCGCGTTACCAGCATTTGGCCAAAGAGCAGATTCCCACCGTGCCGCTGGCCGACGGTGCCGGACACCTGCGCCTGATTGCGGGCGAATATGGCGGCGTGAGCGGTGCGGCTGAAACTTTTACGCCGATTAATGTGTGGGATGTGCAGATCCATGCGGGACAGACGGCCGATCTGGCGGTTCCGTCCGGCCACCGGCTCTTGATGGTGGTGCTGCGCGGACAGGTGCGGTTTTCCGAAGCGGATACGGCAGAAGCGGGACAGCTGGCCGTTTTTGAAGACGGCGGCGATACCGTTTCCATTCACGCGGGCAGCGGGGATGTCAAAATCCTGCTGCTTTCCGGCGAGCCGATAAACGAAGCGGTGGCCGCTTACGGCCCGTTTGTGATGAATACGTCCGAAGAAATCCGTCAGGCACTGAACGATTTCAAACACGGGCGTTTCGGCAGCATCGATGCACATCAGGCCGTCTGAAAGCTAACCGTAGGTCGGATACCGGTATCCGACCTACGTCTACGCCAACGGCACAGTCGGATTCAGACGGCCTGAGCAACGTGGCGGGTGGCAGAGACCGCCCAATCCGGTATAGTCGGTTTGGCGGACGGTATGTCCGCCCGTTTTCCGGCATAAACGACAAAGGAGCCAAACATGACCGAAGCGGAACACGACAATGACACCGGCGTTACGCCGGCTGCCGGGATGGAAGCCGAAGAGCGCGAGCTGGTGATTGAAAATTCGGTGGACGATTTGGTAACGTATGCCGACCGGCCGCTCAGCGACCGGGAAATTGAAGCGGAACGTCTGCATCTGCACGACATCAAGCCGCAGTCCGAAGATATTTGAGGTTTCCGTAGACAGGCCGTCTGAATGGTTGAACAGCTATTTCAGACGGCCTCTGTTTTGCGCGCCGTCAGCGCATCCGCCCGCCTGCGGCCTGCGTCAGTCGGGCGGCGGGACGTGGCAGGCCGCCCGGCAGCACATGCACCGAACTGCGCGGCAGAGCAGGGGTTTTGGCGATGTCGGCACTACCGGCCGGTGTTTGTGCCGGCATATCGGGAATGCGCACGGTTTTGTCGGGCGCGGGAATGATGCTGGCCGGTTTCATCGGATTTAATTGGAACAGTAAAAGGGTTTGACAATCCAGCAGGGGTGTCCTTATATTGTTCAATATATGAATCAAATGTTTAATATATAGAAAAAGTTCTGTAAAAGGGAGGCCGCCGGACGGCCGCTTTTGCGTGATACCGCCTGCGGCAGATGCTGCGGGTACAGGCGGATTGGGAGGCCGTATGAAAACCATCGAACAACTGCTGCAACACCCCGATGTCGGATCTGCTGCATCGGCAGACAGTATCCGGGTCGGCAATCCGGCAACGGGCGAGACGCTGGCGTTTGTGAAACAGACGGGAGCGGCGGAGCTGGCGGAGCGGATTGCACGCGCCGCCGCCGCCCAGCGCGAATGGGCGGCGCAAACGGCTTTGGCGCGCGCGGATATTTTATGGCGCTGGTACGGGCTGATACGGGAAAACAAAGAAAATCTGGCGCGGCTGATGACGATGGAGCAGGGTAAAAGCCTGACCGAATCGCGCGGCGAAATCGATTATGCCGCTTCGTTTGTCCGTTGGTTTGCCGAGCAGGCACGCCGCATCGACGGCGATATTCTGACCGGCGTGAAGCCCGGCCAGAAACTGATGGTCATCCGGCAGCCCATCGGCGTTGCGGCGGCCATCACACCGTGGAATTTCCCGGCCGCCATGATTACCCGCAAGGCCGCCCCGGCACTGGCGGCCGGTTGTGCGATGCTGGTCAAGCCTGCCGCGCTGACCCCGCTTTCTGCGTATGCCCTGGCGGTTTTGGCTGATGAGGCGGGCGTGCCGCAGGATTTGTTTGCCGTCGTGAGCGGCAGTGCGGCAGAAATCGGCGGGGTGTTCGCGCAAAACGAAACCGTGCGCAAAATCAGTTTTACCGGCTCCACCGAGGTGGGTGCGAAAATTTTTGCCGACAGCGGCGCGCAAATCAAAAAACTCAGTTTGGAATTGGGCGGCAATGCGCCGTTTATTGTGTTTGACGATGCCGATTTGGATAAGGCGGTGGCCGGTTTGCTGGCGAGCAAATTCCGCAACAGCGGCCAGACCTGTGTCTGTACCAACCGCGCCTATGTGCAGTCGGGCATTTATGACGAATTTTGCCGCAGGCTGGCCGGTGCGGCGGGCGGCCTGAAACTGGGCAACGGTTTGGCAGACGGTGTCCATCAAGGGCCGCTGATTGAAGAGAATGCCGTGCGCAAAGTGGAGGAACACATTGCCGATGCCCTGTCCAAAGGCGCGGTCTGCCTGACGGGCGGCAAACGCAGCACATTGGGCGGCACGTTTTTCGAGCCGACGGTTTTGAGCGGCGTAACGGCAGAAATGCGGGTGGCGCGGGAAGAAACGTTCGGTCCGCTGTGTCCGGTGTTCCGTTTTAAAACGGAAGCGGAGGTGCTGGCGGCCGCCAACGATACGGAATTCGGCTTGGCGGCCTACTGCTTTACCGGCGATGCCGCCCGCCAGTGGCGGATGGGCGAAGCATTGGAATACGGCATGGTCGGCATCAATACCGGCCTGATCAGCAACGAAGTCGCACCGTTCGGCGGCATCAAAATGAGCGGCCTGGGGCGCGAGGGCAGTAAATACGGTATCGACGAATATCTGGAATTGAAGTATCTGTGTCTGGATTTCGGCTGAATCGGCACGTTCGGGCCGTCTGAATCCGTTCCCGTAGGTCGGATACTTGTATCCGGCACGGATCGGCAAATGAAATGCCGGATACCGGTATCCGACCTACTATTTTGGTGTTTCACGCTTCACCATCATCAAATCAAAAAGCAGGCCGTCTGAAACCGATCTTTTCAGACGGCCTTTGGGTTTTTATTGCGTTTCTGAATGCTGAATACCCGTGCGGATAACCATGTGGGGCGGCCGGTGTGCCACACCGTTTAACCGATGCGTTTGAACGGCGGCAGGCAGGCGAGCATCTGGCGGCCGTAGTTTTGGGTTTGGACGCGGTTGTCGAGTATGGTGACGCGGCCGTAGTCGCTTTCGGTGCGGATCAGGCGGCCGACGGCCTGTACCAGCTTGATGCTGGCTTCGGGTACGGTGATTTCGATAAACGGATTGCCGCCGCGCTGTTCGATCCAACGGTTTTGGGTTTTTTCGACCGGATTGTCGGGCATGGAAAACGGCAGTTTGGCGATAATGACCTGCACGCAGGCCAATCCCGGCAAGTCCAGCCCTTCGGCGAAGCTGTCCAGCCCGAAAATGATGCTGGCGCGGCCGTCTGAAACGGCTTGATGGTGTCTTTCCAGCAGTACGGCTTTGGGCAGTTCGCCCTGCACCAACAGCAGCGGCAGGTGGCTTTCGGGCAGGCGCAGGGCGACTTCCTGCATCTGTTTGCGCGAGGAAAACAGCACCAGCGTACCGACGGCTTCATCGGGCGCAATCAGCTTGGGCAGCCACTCGGCCACGGCGGCGGTGTGGGCGGCGGGGTCTTTGGGGCTGGCGGCCACGGGCGGCAGATACAGCTCGCCCTGTGCCGCAAAATCGAACGGGCTTTGCAGGGCGAGGGTGGTGGTTTCGGGCAGCCAGTGCAGGCCGGTTTGGCGCAGGATCAGATTGAAACTGCCCAGCGATTGCAGGGTGGCGGAGGTGAGCAGCGCACCGGCGGCGCGCCGCCATAATTGGTTGGCCAGATAAGACGCGCTGCTGATGGGGCTGGCGTGGAAAATATAGTCGTTTTTGTCGTCGAGACGGCGGCTGATCCATTTGGCCAGCGGTGCTTCGCCTTCGGGCGGCACGGTGGCGATCAAATCCCATGTGGCGGAAATCTGCTCGATGCGCGCGCGGAACATGCCCAGTTCGCTGCTGAGGCGGTCGATTTGCGCGCTGTTCTGGTCTTTGTCGCGCCGTGCGGCCGAGAGGGCGTCGTTCAGGCTGTTGGCGTGTTTGTAGAGGCTGCGCGCGGCAACGGCGGTATTGGAAACGGCGGTTTCCAGATGTTCGGGGATTTTGCCGTCCTGCCACAGCCAGACGGATTCGCCGTGTTCGGAAGGCCTCAATTCGGCGGCTTCGGACAGGTGGAACTGCCATTCGTGCAGGCTTTCGAGCAGGGCGGCGGCCGCTTCGTCGGCCAGATTGGCCAAATCCGCTTTGTCGGTCAGCGCGGCGATTTTGCCGGTCAGGGCGGGCAGTTTTTCCAGAATCCATGCGGCCTGATTCCACGAATGCTCGGCGGCAAAGCGGCTCAGGGCTTTTTTGGGCAGGTGGTGCGCCTCGTCGATACAGTAGAAACTGTTTTCGGGCGCGGGCAGAATCACGCCGCCGCCCATGGCGGCATCGACCAGCAGCAAATCGTGGTTGGCGACGACGACATCCACCGTTTCCAGCGTGTCGCGTGCCAGATAAAACGGGCATTCGGCACGGTTGGGGCAGGCGGCTTTCAGGCAGCCGTAGTTGTCGTTATTGACTTTCTGCCACACGGCATCGTCGATTTTTTCCGGCCAAGTGTCGCGGTCGCCGTTGAAGCGGCGGGCGGCAAACGCATCGGCGATGTCGCGCAGACTTTGCAGCTCTTCGGGCTTGGGTTTGCTGTCCCACAGCACGGCGGGGGCATCGAAACCGGCCAGCGTTTGCTGGGCGTTGTTTTGCGTCAGCTGGTAGAGTTTGTAGGGACACAGATAGCGGCCGCGCCCTTTGGCCAGAGCGAACGTGAGTTCCAGCCCGCTTTTTTCCACCACAAACGGCAGGTCGCGGTCGACCAGCTGCTCCTGCAATGCCACCGTCGCGCTGGAAACAATCAGCTTTTTGCCGCGCGTTTGTGCCATGATGCCGCCCGCCAGCAGGTAGGCCAGACTTTTGCCCACGCCGGTGGGCCCTTCCACCACGACAATGCTTTCACCTTCGCGTTTGGGTGCATCTTCGCCCTCGGTGCGGGTTTGCGTGCGCGAAAACGCGTTGGCCACGGCCGCAATCATCTCGCGCTGGGCGGCGCGCGGGCGGAACTGCGGCAGGTTTTGCGCAATGGCGCGGTAGTGGTCGCGGATGGCGTTTTTTTCTAAGTCGGTGAGCATAAAGGCCGTCTGAAAAGGAGTGCGGCGGGAAACGGGTTATTTTAGCATTGTTCGGTGTGTTGCTGTTTCGGGCAGACAGATGCAGCGTTGTATTGGGCAGTGTGGTTGGATAGGTTTGGCGGTTGCGTTTTTTTATACCGCATGGTGTCGGCGGAGCGGGCAGGGCAAAGGAGGTGTCGGATTCGGGAATCCGGCATACGGCAGATTGTTGCGGTGCTGCAACTGAAATACTGCAGGGCAGAATGAAATAATGGTTGGAAAATCATGATATTTGAACCGGCAAACAGGCCGTCTGAAACCTTTCCGCAGGTTTTCAGACGGCCTGTCGTGTTTTTTGGCTTGCTGTTGATGCTCCGTAACCGTGTTTTGCCTTCGGGCGGCTGTATATCCGAGCATCACGGAATGATGCCGGCAATACCGAATAGATAATGGCGGCGGCACCGCCGGTCAGCCCGCCGGTTTATGGCTTTTTGTGCGGGCAGGGTGTCGGATTCGGGAATCCGGCCTGCGCAGGTATCAGGCCGTCTGAATAGGCAGGCGGCGGTGTGGGTTGGAATCTGTCTCCGGTTTTGTGTTGCAAGCCCTTGGATTTGGGCAGAGAGATGGTGGTGATGTAGGCCGGATTCTCGCAGATGTAGGTCGGATACTTGTATCCGACAGTCAAAAAATCGGGTAATGGTTGGGGTGCTGCTTGGATTGGGTAAACAGAAATGTGCTCCACTCGTTTTAGCTGTGCAGAAATAGTGATCCACACTATTTTTAGCTTCGCAGAAACCACGTTTTCAGACGGCCTTGGATTGGGATTATTTCAGCAGGTTTTTCAGTGCGAGCCGCACGCCTTCGCCGACTTCGGTGCCGGGGGCGATGCCTTTGACGGCGGTGCGCGCTTCGCGTTCGTTGTAGCCCAAGGCCAGCAGGGTGCTGATGATGTCGTCGGTTTCATCGGCAGGCTGCGGGGCAGACAGGGTGTCGGATGGGGCGGCTGCGAGTTTGCCGCGCAGTTCGAGAATCATGCGCTCGGCGGTTTTTTTACCGATGCCGGGGGCGGAGGAGAGGCGTTTGATGTCTTCCTGTGCCACGGCTTGTGCCAGTTCTTCCGCGCTCATGGCCGATAAGATGCCCAGCGCGGTTTTTGCGCCGATGCCGCCTACTTTGACCAATTGGCGGAATGTGGCGCGTTCGGCCGCCGTGGCAAAGCCGAACAGCAGGTGTGCATCTTCGCGTACCACCAGTTGCGTATAGATTTTTACGGTTTCGCCCAAGGGCGGCAGTTGGTAGAAAGTCTGCATGGAAACGTCGACTTCGTAGCCTACGCCGTTGATGTCGATGACGATTTGCGGCGGCTGTTTTTCGATGAGTTTTCCGGTGAGACGGCTGATCATGGGGATTGTCCTGATAAAAAAGCGATTGTACAAAACAAAACGGCCTGTGTGTCAGGTGTTTCCCGATACACAGGCCGTCTGAAAACGGTGAGCAGCACCGTTTCTGCGCAGCTAAAACAGGCGCTCAGATGGCGGTTTGGGCTTTGGTGTCCGTATCGTTTTGACGGCCCGGCACGATTTGTTCCACGCGCACGTTGGCCGTACCCCGGTTGATGAAGCCCAGTTTCTGTGCGGCGGCTTTGGAGACATCGACCACGCGGCCGGCGTGGAAAGGGCCGCGGTCGTTGATGCGGACAATCACGCTTTTGCCGTTGGCCAGATTGGTAACACGCGCATAGCTCGGAATGGGCAGTGTGCGGTGGGCGGCGGTCATCATATTCATGTCGAATTTTTCGCCGCTGGACGTTTTTTTGCCGTGGAATCCGGGGCCGTACCAAGAGGCGCGGCCGGTTTCGCTGAAGCTTTCTACTGTTTTGCTCGGGTAGTAGCGCTTGCCCGCGACTTTATAGCTGAGATTGGCACTGCGGTGCAGCGGTTCTGCTTTGACGGAAGCGGCATCGGCTGCGCGGCCGGAGGCGTGTGCGGCAGGCGTCAGGAGCGCGGCGGAAGCGAGGGCCAGGGCGCTCAGGGCGCCGGCCAGGCGAGCAGGGTAGCAGTTGGCTTGGTTCAAAACGGGTTCCAATTCTTGAGTTAATCTTGTTGTGCCGGGTCTGTTTTTATTCTGATACGGCTGTGCTGCCTGATGCAGCAGTCGGTTGCTTGCCGGAAAACGGGTTGCGGCGTTTTTCAGACGGCCTCAACTGCCGCCGGCAAAATCGTGTTGCCGCCATGCTTCAAACAGCATCACGGCAACGGTATTGGACAAATTCATGCTGCGGCTACCCGGCTTCATCGGCAGACGCAGTTTTTGTGCCTCGGGCAGGCTGTCGAGTATTTCGGGCGGCAGGCCGCGCGTTTCGGGGCCGAACAAAAATACATCGCCTGCTTCAAAGGCGGTGCGGTCGGGGCGGCTGCGGCCTTTGGTCGTCAGGGCGAAAATGCGCCGGCCGGACAGGGCGTTCAGACAACTGTCAAAATGTTCGTGTACCGTTACGCTGGCAAATTCGTGATAGTCTAGGCCGGCGCGCTTCATTTTGGCCGAATCGAGCGGGAAGCCGAGCGGTTTGACCAGGTGCAGGTCGGCACCGGTATTGGCGCACAGGCGGATAATATTGCCCGTATTCGGCGGGATTTCCGGCTGGTACAGCACAACAGTAAACATAAAAATCAGCCACTTAAACCGCGACATGATGCGGATAAATTCGGCAGCCGTCAAGATTTTTGCATTCCGGCCTGTGCCAGTACCCAGCCGGAAATTTCGGCAGCCCCCGCCTGCCTTAGCGTCCGCGCCAGTTCGAAAATCGTGCTGCCGCTGGTGAAAACATCATCGATTATCAGGATTTTACGGTTTTTAACGTTGGGTTCGGCACGAAAGATGCCGTGCACGTTTTTCCGGCGTTCGGCGTAGGGCAGTGTGCTCTGCGGCGGGGCAGGCCGTCTGAAAACCGCTCCGTGCGGCAGCAGCGGTAGGGAAAAGCGGCGGGAAACGGCTTCGGCGAGCAGGTCGCACTGGTTAAACCCGCGTTCGATGCGCCGCGTGCGGCTCAGCGGCATGGCCAAAACCGCATCGGGCGGCGAAGCGGCTAGGTGTGCGGGCGGGCAGGCCAGCATCATGCCGCACAGTGCGGCGGCCAGATCGATTTTTCCCAAATGCTTGTATTGGTGCAAAATACCTGCCAGCGGCGGTTCGTAGAAAAACGAGGCGTGCAGGTGTGCCAGCGGCGGCGGTTTTTTCTGACAGCTGCCGCAGGGCGTGCTGCCATTGCCGCGTCCGCCGCATTGCGGGCAGAATTGCGCCGCCGGGCGCGCCAGATGGCGCAGGTCGGCCAGGCAGGCGGTGCAGACGGCGCAGCCTGCGCGGGAATCGTGGCATAATAAACAGTTTCGGGCAGCGGCAAAGCGTTGGGGGAAGGAAGCGGAAAACATGGCACACTCCGGCAAAAAACTTTATCTGATACACGGTTGGGCGGCGAACCGCCATATTTTCGACGGCTGGTCGGCGCATTTTCCCGCCGACTGGCAGATTACCGCCCTCAACCTGCCCGGCCACGGCGGTGCGCCGTTTGACGGTGTATTCGACGTGGCGGCGGCGGCCGACGGTTTGGCCGCGCAGATGGACGACGGCGCGCTGGTGTTGGGCTGGTCGCTCGGCGGTTTGGCCGCGCTGTTTCTGGCGGCGCGCCACCCGCGGAAAGTGCGCGGCCTGTGTCTGTGCGCGAGTTTCGCCAAGTTTCTCGCCGCCGAAGATTATCCCGAGGGCTTGGCACCGACATCATTGGTGAAAATGGCCGACTGCTTCGAGCAAGACTATCACAAATATATGCAGCAGTTTGTGCAGATGCAGTTTCTGTATGCCAAAGAGCGGCAGGCGGCCGTGATGGCGCAACTGTTTCCCGCCCTGACAGCCGACGGCGCGCCCGCTGCTTTGCGTGCGGCTTTGGACGGTGCGGCACACGCCGATGCGCGCGGCCTGCTGGCGGACATTTGCGTGCCGGTTCTGCTGGTGTACGGCGGCAAAGACCGGATTACCCCTGTGCGGTTGGGGGAATACCTGCAACGGCATCTGCCCGATGCGCGGCTGGAAATCATCGGGCAGGCGGCACATGCGCCGTTTCTCAGCCATGCAGACGGATTTGCCGCGCTGCTGGCCGGTTTTGCCCAGACCCGCGTGTGGCCGCAGGCCGTCTGAAAACGGGTGTAAACCGCATGGCCGCACAGTTTTGAACGGTTGCCCCCCATCCGAACCATGATTTTCAGACGGCCTGCCGTTTCCGCCACACATTTTCCCGCAATCACTCGGACAGGCTGATGATGCAGCAAGACAAATGGACCATCCACCGCTATCTGGCCGAACAGGCCGATGCGCGCCTCGACTGGCTCAAACGCGAGCCGGAACAGATTTTTCTGGCCGGTGCCGACGGCGATTGCAGCCGCCGCCTGCTGGCCGCGCGTTATCCCCATGCCCGTTTCAGCGAATTTGATGCCCGCGCCGACTATCTGGCCGAAGCGGCCGCCTCCCGGCAGGGCGGTTGGCTGGCGCGTTTGGGCGGGCGGCGCAAAACCGTGCAGTACTGTCAGGCGGCCGACACACCGCTGCCCGCCGCCGGTGCAGATATGCTGTGGTCCAACCTCGGCCTGATAACGGCGCGGGAAGCCGTGCCGGTATTCGGGTGCTGGGCCGATGCGCTGAAAACCGACGGTCTGCTGTTTTTCACCCATTTCGGTGCCGACAGCCTGAGCGGCCTGCGCACGTTTTGGGCGGAACACGGTATCCGCACCGATGCGCCGCTGTTGCGGGATATGCACGATTTGGGCGATATGCTGTTCCACAACGGTTTTTACGACCCCGTGATGGACACGGCACGGCTGGTATTGGACTACCGCGATGCCGGTGTAATGTACCGCGATATGCAGGCCGTCGGCCTGTGGCAGGCGTTGAACCTGTCGGACGGGCAGGCCGCGCTCGACCTGCTGCGCCCCCGTTTTTCAGACGGCCTGAGCATCACGCTGGAAACCGTGTTCGGCCATGCCCTCAAACGGCCGCAGCTGGCCGAGGGCGAACAGGCCGTGCAGTTTGTCCGGCAGTAAAGAAAGGTAAGGACTGATTTTATTTGTGCTTTTGTGATGTTGGGTTAAACGGCCGCGAAGGCGGCTTCCCAAGCTGCCCGGAAAGCTGAATCCGCCGCGTGCGGCCGCGGCTGCTTTGCAAATGTAAAAAAGCGTGATTGCTGTGTGGTGTAGTGCTGTGTTATTTCTGAAAAAAGCAGTAGAAACATGCAGTAAAACAACAACAACGGAAAAATATCACGAAAGGAAGTCTTCCATGGATCTGAATACCATCAAGCAAGTGCAGAGCAAACAGTCTTATCCCAGTGTTACCATTACCCTGCCGACTTACCGCACCTCGCCCGATAACGATAAAGACGTTATCCGCCTGAAAAATCTGGTCGGCGAAGCCGTCGGCCGGCTGGAAAACGAATTCGGCAAGCGCGAAACCGCCGATATTGTCGAAGCCGTCAACCGTTTGGCCGATTCGGTCGATAACGAGCAGAACTTGGACGGCCTGGTGATTTTCGCCAGTGCCGAATATGCTGAAATGTTCCGCCTGCCGTTCCGCGTACCGGAGCGCGTAACCATTGCCGACAACTTCCTCACCCGCGACTTGGTTTTCGCCCTGAACCGCAGCCCGCTGTACCTGCTGACCGTTTTGAGCGAACACGGCACGCGCCTGTTTGTCGGACAGAAGGAAAATCTGGACGAAATCGAAGCCTACGGCTTCCCGTTCAGCATTGAAAATGCGGCGGCCGATGCAGGCCCGAGCCAGGACATCAGCCATGTGCGCGACCAGATGGTTACCGACAAAATGCGCGAAGTCGGTCAGGCATTGGCCGAGGCGCAGGCACAGATTCCCGCCCCGCTGGCAGTGTTGGGCGTAGACCGCAATATCGGCCATTTCAAGGACGGTGCGGCGGCGGTGGCCGATAAGGTGATGCTGTATATTCACGGCGGCCACAACAGCGACAATGCGCACGAACTGGGTCAGACCGTTTGGCCGCAAGTTAAAGAAGCATTGGCCGCAGAGCGTTTGAAAGTGTTTGACGAGCTGGGCAATGCCAAAGGCAACCAGCTGTTTGCCGGCGGCCTGAACGAAGTGTGGCAGGCGGCGGTGGACGGGCGTACCGAGCTGCTGGTGGTGGAAGAAGACCTGCACATTGCTGCCGAAGTCAGCGGAGACGGCCGCAAGCTGACGGAAACTGCCGATGCCCAAGGCGAATGCGCTTATGACGATATTGTCGATGAAATCATCGAAAAAGTACTGGCAGCTGGCGGACGGGTGAAATTTGTCGATAACGGCAGCTTAGCCGAACACGCCGAGCGCGGGCTGGCCGCCGTAACCCGCTATTGACCGCCCGCCCCGTTGCCGGACAGTATGCAGGCCGTCTGTTTTCAGACGGCCTTTTTCCTTATAATCCCGTACGTTGGAACCATCGGATTGGAGAATGGCGATGAAACATGCTCTGACCCGCCGCGTGTCGGCGGTTTTGGCCCTGCTGGTGCTGGCTGCCTGCGGTACGGCGGGGAAAGAGCCCGCCCCGCAGGCATCTGTCCCCGCACCCAAGCCTAAGCCGCAGGCGGTTATCGGTATTGCGCTGGGCGGCGGCGCGTCCAAAGGTTTTGCCCATATCGGTATTTTGAAAGTGTTGCAGCAGAACCGTATCCCCGTGCGGGTGGTGACCGGCACGTCAGCCGGTTCGATTGTCGGCAGCCTGTATGCTTCGGGTATGTCGCCCGACCGTTTGGAGTTGGAAGCGGAAATTCTGGGGAAAACCGATTTGGTGGATTTGACGCTTTCCACCAGCGGCTTTATCCGCGGCCAAAAACTGGAAGACTACATCAACCGCAAAGTCGGTCAGCGCAGCATCCAGCAGTTTCCGCTGAAATTTGCGGCGGTGGCGACGGATTTTTCCAGCGGGAAAGCGGTGGCGTTCAACTACGGTAATGCCGGTCAGGCGGTGCGTGCGTCGGCGGCGATTCCGAATGTGTTCCAGCCGGCCGTCATCGGCGGGCGGCGCTATGTGGACGGCGGGCTGGCACAGCCTGTCCCTGTGAGTGCGGCGCGGGCGCAGGGGGCGAATTTTGTGATTGCGGTGGATATTTCCGCCCGCCCCAGCAGCAATGCGGCCGAAGGCTTTTTCTCTTATCTGGACCAGACGCTGAATATTATGAGTACGGGCGCGCTGCAAAGCGAGCTGGCCAAAGCCGATGTGGTCATCAGGCCTGCGGTGTTGGAGTTGGGCGCGGTGGGCGGTTTCGACCAGAAGCAGCGGGCGATCCGTTTGGGCGAAGAAGCCGCGCGTGCGGCTTTGCCCGAAATCCGGCGCAAATTGGCGGCCTACCGTTATTGAGAAGGCCGTCTGAATAGGGGATACGCGGGTTTCGGCTGTGCCGGACCCGCGTTGCTGTTTTAGGGTTCGGCAGCCGGATACGCGCGGCAGACGGCATACCGGATTCAGACGGCCTGCTGCTGCGGGCTGCCGTGTGCAGGGGCGGCAGGCGGAGTCAGCAGGCCGCGTTGCCCACCCGCATATGGCGGTTGTGGAATGCCCCCAATGTGCCGCGATGGCCGATGCTGACGATGATGCTGTCGGGCAGGCGGCGGATTAAGGAGTAGAGCGCGGCTTCGGTGTCTTCGTCGAGCGCGGCGGTGGCTTCGTCCAGCAGAACCATGTGCGGACGCATCAGCAGAATGCGTACAAACGCCACACGTTGCAGTTCGCCGGGCGAAAGCAGATTCTGCCAGTCTTCGTTGTCGTCCAGCCTGTCGGCCAGATGGCTCAGACGGCAGTCGCGCAGGGCGGTTTCCAGTCCGGGGTGGAAGGGGTCGATGTCGGGATAGCACACGGCTTCGCGCAGGCTGCCCTGAGGGGTGTACGGTCGTTGCGGCACAAACAGGATATGCCGCGCTTCGGGGCGGCGGATCAGGCCGCTGCTGCCGAACGGCCACAGCCCGGCCAGCGTGCGCAGCAGGGAGGTTTTGCCGCAGCCGCTGGGGCCTTGAATCAGGAGTGCGTCGCCACGGCGGGCTTGGAGGTTCAGCCCGTCCAGCAGCGGTGTGCCGTCGTGGCGGTACAGGGTAACGTTTTCCAGCGTGAGGCCGTCTGAACGGCCGTCTACCGACGGCTGCTGCCGCAGCGGGTCGGGGCGGGTGTTGGTCAAGAAACCGTCCAGGCGTTCCAGACGGGCGCGGTAGGCGGTGAACTGTTCGTAAAAATTGCGGAAAAACGATAAGGCGCGCTGCAAGCGGTTGAATGCCTGAACGGTTTGGTGCATATCGCCGATTTTAATCTGTCCGGCAAAAAAGCGCGGTGCCTGCAACATCAGCGGTAAAAGCTGCACGCCCTGTGTCAGCAGATCGTTGAAGCCGTTGAGCGCGACGCTTTGGCGGGCAATCTGCCAGCGGTTGCGGATAATGGCGGCAAAACGCTCGGACAGCTGCTGTTTTTCGCGCCATTCGCCGTTGTAAAACGCCACGCTCTCGGCATGGTCGCGCACGCGGATTAAGGAATAGCGGTAATCGCCGTTGAGCTTTTCGTTGTCGTAATGGTAGCGGATCAGCGGTTTGCCGATCCACATGGCCGCAGCGGTGGACAGCAGCACGAAAATGAACACGAAAAACACCATGCCGCGCGGAATCTCCACGCCGAACAGGTTCAAAATCCCCGACAGCCCCCACAGCACAATGGTAAATTCGACGGCCGAAATCACCGAGTTGAGCATTCCGCGCACAAATTCGATGGTCGAGGCGATAAATTCCTGCGCGTCCTGCTGGATGCGCTGGTCGATATTGTCGGGTGCGTGGCGGCGCATTTGCAGGCGGTAGTAGTTTTTGTCGGCCAGCCAGCGCTCGGTCAGCACGGCATTGAGTTTTTCCGACCATTTAATTGCCAGCGCCTGATCGAGAAAATCGTTGATGATGCCGTTGAGCGTGCGCATCAGCACCACGCCCGCATTAATCAGGGCGAAAAACCAGAACGCTTCGGCTTTCACGTCTTGCAGTGCGCTGTATAAGCCGTTGTAGAAAAACGTATTTAAGACATTTAAACGGATTTCGGTCAGCAGAAGCAGTATCATCAGCACAACGGCCGACGCAGTTTTGATGCCGCTCTTTTTGTCGAGGCAGGGGCGCAGAATATGCCAAAACTGCCGGCCGAAGCGGGTTTTCCCCGCCAAAAAAACCATCAGTACCGAGGCAGCCAGTACGCCGCCCAAGGTTTGAACCAGCCACAGCGGGCTGTCATTGAGTTCGATTTGCCATTTTTCCATAATTGATTCGATAAAATGCGCCCGAGGCCGTCTGAATGGCGGGCAGGCTGTTTTCGTTGCGCAGCCATCGTGCCGTGCACGATTTGAGCTCCGCAGAAACTCTGTTTTAGCTTCGCAGAAACTCGTTTCACTCGTTTTAGCTGCGCAGAAACGGTGCTGCGCACCGTTTTCAGACGGCCTTCGGGCGGGTTGGGCATCACATCGGTCCGGCTGTGGGCGGATAAGCCGCACCGGCCGCCGGGATTCCGAGTGTGATGGTGTAGCTAAATTACTCCGCCGGCGAAAAAATTTGTGTCTTTTCGGTAATTTTTCTTTGGTTTGTGATTATAATACGCCTGATTGATGAAATTGAAGACAATTATCAAATTAATTTTCTTTTAAGCCGATAGATAAATTGACCGAAGAGAGAAATTTTATGAAAAAGCAAAAGCATCAAATTGCACTGCTGCCCCTGCTGCTGGTTCAGGCTTGGGCTTATGCGGATACTGTTCCTGAGGCTGCCGAGCAGACGCAAATCGATACGGTGGTGGTAAAAGGCCGGGCGGCAAAGTCGTTTTCCGTGGCCAGCGACGGCGATTTGCGCGACCGTGTCAATCTGGGGCTGTTGGGCAGGGCCAATGCGTTTACCGCGCCGGTTACCGTGGTGAACTACGATGAAAAAGCCCTCAACAATACCGAAGCGCGCACGCTGGTGGATGCGGTGGCGAAAAACGATGCGTCCGTGTGGCAGTTCGGCGGGGAGAGCAATACGCTGACCGGCCTGTATTTCCGCGGCTACCAGCTGGACGCGCGCCAGTTTAGCGTAAACGGTCTGGCCGGTATGTACGGCACGCAGGGTACATCGGGCGTTCAGGTCGGATCGGCGCAGCTGATTAAAGGCGCGTCTACTGCCGTTACCGGCATGGATCCCGAAGGTGCGGTTTCCGGCGCGCTCAATATCGAAACCAAAAAAGCCGCCGATGCGGGCAACCGCAAAATCGGTGCAGCCTGGTTCAGCGACAGCCGCGTTCAGGGTACGTTCGATTTGGGACAGCGTTTCGGCGCGGACAAAGCGGTGGGCGTGCGTGTGAACGGCAAGCTGCGCAACGGCGACACGCCGCGCGGGGGTTACAGCGAAGACAGTAAGGAATTTGCGCTGAATACCGATTGGCGCGGCGAGTCGCTGCGTGTGGCTTTCGATTCCGTTTATGCCAAACGCAAAGCATCAGGCGGCCGTGCGCGTATGCAGGATATTCAAAATGCAGACGGCCGTCTGTTTGATGCACCCGACGGTAAAACCAATCTGCTGCCCGCGTGGAACCGTCAGACCACTGTCGGCCAAACCAATATGCTGACTTTTGAATGGGACGCGTTCGACAGCGCGCAGATTACGGGCGGTATCGGTTACAACAAAGCGCGCTACTACGGCACGCTGATTTCGCCGACAATCTGCCGCAATGCTTCGGCACTCTGCGCGTCGGCACAGCAGTACACAACCGGCACGGCGCGCCTGACCGACCAATATTTCCGCACGCTGAGCATGAATCTGACGGCGAGGGGCGAGGTGGAAACCGGGCCGGTCAGCCACAATTGGAGTGCCGCATTCGACCGCATCAAGCGCAAACGCACCACATGGCAGGGGGCGCGGACGGGCAGCAGCAATGTAACCGTTTACCCTGCGCAGGGCGACATTGCCGGACAGCTGGCGGCCTTTACCGACAACTACCCGCGCGAGCGTGCCGCCGCACCCAGTCTTGACGCCGCCATTACCGTCAATAGCTTGGCACTGTCGGATACCTTGGGCTTTGCCGATAACCGCTACCGTCTGACCTTGGGCGGCCGATTCCAGGCGGTGGAATATACCGACCGCAGAGAAAATGCACGCGGCAAGGCTTCCCGTTTCAGCCCGATGGCGATGGCGGCATGGGTGCCGAACCCCGGTTTTGTGGTGTACGGCAACTATATGGAAGATTTGGAACCGGCCGATATTGCGACCGACGATGCAGGCAATACCACGATGGCCAAACCGCGCGTCAGCCGCCAGTTTGAAGTGGGCGTGCGCAAAAACTGGGGCAATGTCGTTACCACGCTGAACGCCTTCCAGATCAAACGCCCCGGCTATTGGCGCGGTGCACGCAACAACAGAGGCCTGACCTACGGCAGCAATTCCGATTTTGCCCGTTCCGGCAGACAGGCGGGCGATGTGCAGGGCATGGAGCGCAACCGCGGCGTGGAGTTTAACGCTTACGCCAACCTGCTCGGCCAAACCCTGCGTCCCAACCTCGGCATCATGTATCTGCAATCGCGGGTGAAAAATTACCCCGATTCGCGCGATATGCTGGCCAACGGTGTGCAGGTGGCCAATCCGAATGTGGTGGCGAAAGCCGGTATCGAATGGGATACCCCGTTTGCCAAAGGGCTGACGCTCAGCGGCAGCGTCCGCCACTTCGGCAAGTCCTACCAGCGCACCGACAAGGCGTATGCGTTCCCGTCCTATACGCTGGTGGATGCAGGTGCGCGCTATACCGCGCGTTTGGGCGGTAAAAACGCCCTGACCGTCAGCGGCGCAGTGGAAAACCTGTTCAATAAAAACTACTGGCAGGTACAGCGCGGCCTGTACGACCGCAGCTTTGCCGTAGTCGGTATGCCGCGTACTTTCTGGCTCAAAGCCGAATTGGATTTCTAAGGGCCGGCAGTACGGATAAGGCCGTCTGAACAGCGCGGAATGTGCTTTTCAGACGGCCTTTGGCATGGCTTTTTTGTGGTGTACGGCCTGATTTCGGGTCAAAACGCCGCCTGTGCCTGCGGCGTATGCCGGAACGGGCAAAGCCGGTGCGGCTGAACCGTTTCCCGATGGGCGGCACACAGCGGCAGGGCGGCCAAAAGAGGACTGTGGGGGCAGGCATGGCGGGATGCCTTTGATGCTAACGGACGGTAAATCAAGGAGTCCGAACCGGACTGATGCCGGTAACCATGCCTGTGAATCCAGGATATTGTGCAGTTTTGCCCAGCTTCTTCGAGTCTGTAATGATCAGTCTGTATATCGTCAGGCCGTCTGAAAATAGGCCGGATAAGGTTATGGGGCAGTACGGGAAAAAGGCCGTCTGAAAGGGGACAGTGTTTTCAGACGGCCTCGGGGCGGCGAAAGGGTAGGTTATTCTTCGTCTTCTGCTTTGCTGCCGCGACGGGCGAACTGGATACCGAGCTGTTTGAGCTTGCGGTAAAGATGGGTGCGCTCCAAGCCCACTTTCTGCGCCACGCGGCTCATGTTCTGCCCTTCCTGCGCGATGTGGTATTCAAAATAACGCCGTTCCAGCTCTTCGCGCAGCTCGCGCAGCGGCATATCGAAATTGAAACCGGCGGCGGGTGCGGGCGGTGTCTGCGGCGCGAGACGGTTCAGCGCGGCCTGTACGGCCTCTTCGCCGACTTCGCTGTTTTCGGCGGTCAGCACCAGACTTTTGACCGTGTCGCGCAACTGGTCGAAATTGCCCGGCCAGCCGTACCGGCCGAGCAGGACCAGAGCCTCGGGACTGAATTTGACCACCGCGATTTTTTGCGTTTCGGCCAGATCGGCGGCAATTTTATTGACGAGAAACGCAATATCCTCAGACTGGCTGCGCAGCGGCGGAATGGTAACGGTCAGGCCGGCCGTCAGCCTGCCGTCCTGATCCGAACGGCCGGGCAATGCTTCGGGCGCGCTGCTGGCACAGATGATGCGCACGTTTTGCCGTTCGGACTGAGTCATCAGAAAGCCGATGCCCTGCCGGATGTTTTTGCTGTATTGGGCGGTGTCGCCCAGATAGAGAATGCCGCCGGACGCTTTTTGCAGCAGTTCGACCGGCGTATCGACAATGTGTTCGGTGCGGCCGGGTTCGACCCACGGTGTGCCGTTTTTGTGGAAATAGCGTGCTACCGTTTCAAAGGGCGAGCCGGTTTCTCCGACGAGCAGGACGGATCCGCTTTCTTTGACGGCGGCTTTCAGGCGGCGGTTCAGTTCCTGAATGGCGGGGCTGTTGCCCAGTTTGTCCAGCTGCAATCCGGCGGCGGCCTGCATTTCTCCGTATTTGAGCGCGCGGTCCACGGCTTTGATGAGTGTTTCGTAGCTGATGGGTTTGGCCAGAAAATCCATCGCTCCGATTTTGGTGGCCTCCATGGCCGTATTGATGTCGGCATGGCCGCTCATCATCACGACGGGCATATTCAGCTGGCCGTTTTTCGCCCACTCTTTGAGCAGGGTGATACCGTCGCAGTCGGGCATCCAGATGTCGAGCAAAACCATGGCCGGACGGGTTTGGTTGCGCAGACGGCGTGCCTCTTCCGCATTTTCGGCAACGGCAACGGTGTAGCCCTCGTCTTGGAGAATGTCGGAGATGTTTTCGCGGATGCCGATGGCATCGTCTACAATCAAGATGTCGCTGCTTCTCATGCGGGTTCCATTGATAAAGGCAGGCTGATGCGGACACAGGCACCGCCGCTGCTCTGATTGGCCAGACGGATTTTCCCGCCGTGCTCGTCGATAATTTTGCGTACCACCGGCAGCCCCAGGCCCGTACCGCCTGCTTTGTCGGTTACATACGGCTCGAAAGCGTGCAGCAGCATTTCCTTGCTGAAACTGCGGCCGTTGTTGCACACGCTGAGCAGGACTTCGCGGCCGTTTTCGGCGGTTTCCACTTCGACGGCGGGCGTTTCGGCGGCCTCGGCGGCCTCGGCGGCATTTTTCAGCAGGTTGTGCAGTACTTGGCGCATGGCACCGCCGTCGGCCGATATGAATACGGGTATATTACTGAAATTGGTGCGGAATGTACACGGACTGCCCTCGTAGAGCACCAGCACTTCGGCAATCAGTGTGTTCAGGTCGAGGGTTTCTGTTTTGTGTGCCGGTGCGCGCGCGTAATTGCGGAAAGCCTCGACCATGTCTTTCATGGCGGCCACCTGTTTGACGATGGTGTCGGTGGAGCGGGTGAGGATTTGCGCGTCTTCGGGTGCGAGCTTGTCTTTCAGTTTCCATGCCATGCGCTCGGCCGACAGCTGTATCGGCGTGAGCGGGTTGCGGATTTCGTGTGCCAGACGTTTGGCCACTTCGCCCCATGCGGCTTCTTTTTGTGCGTAAACCAGGGCGGTGATGTCGTCGAATACCACAACGGTTCCCTGACTGTCGGGCAGGAAGGTGGCTTTGCCCAGCAGGATATGCGCTTCGCCGGAGCCGGTGTAGGCCGTCTGAACGGCCTGGCCGGTTTCGGTGGAAGGCAGGACGGCGGCCAGCAGTTCGGCCACCGGCGCGTACCGGGGCGACTCATCCGGCCAGTCGCGCCAGTTGCGGCCGGCCAGGGTGTCCAAGCTCAGTCCGAGGATGTCGTCTGCGCGGTGGTTGCGGGTTTTCAGACGGCCTGCGGTGTCCAGCGTCATCACACCGGCGGTTACGCTTTCCAATACGGTTTCCAGATAGCGGCGGGCGGTTTCCTGCTGCCGGCGGTTGTCTGCTTCGGCTGCCCGGGCGATGCTCAATTGTTCGGTCATGTGGTTGAACAGTTTGGTCAGCCGGCCCAGCTCGTCGTTGCGGTAGATCGGGCGTTTCTGGCTGAAATCGCCCTGTGCCACGGCACGCGCGCCTTCGGCCAGCGATAGAATCGGTTCGATAAAGCGGCGGGCGAAATACAGCGCCACCACCAAGGCCAGCATCACGGCCAGCAGCGAAGCCACCAGCAGCGTAATGAGAAAGAAAGTTTGCAGTCCCTGCTTGGCATAACTCAGTTCGGCATATTTGCTGCGTGCCGCCTCGATAAGCTCGGCATCGCGCGCCACATTGGCGGGAATGGCCTGCCGGAAAAACAGCGCGTCCGGGCTGCCGCTGCGGGCGGGCAGAATCAGCCAGCCCTGGGCGAACAGCGTGCCGTTTACGCTTTCCACCGAGCGTACGGAACCGGACTGCTCCAATAATTGCCGCTGTTCGTTTTCCAGCGGCGGCAGGGGCAGGTTTTGCGGGTTGCGCAGGTTTTCCGCTGTCCGATCGTCTGCCAGCGGATATACCGCCAATTGTTCGAAATTGCTGCCGATGCGGCTGTTTTGTACGGTCATCCGCGCATCTTGTGCCAGCGCGCCCGCGCTGATGAGTTCCACTTGCAGTGCGGTGGCGCGGCGCACACTGTTGTCCAAAGCCAGATTCAGCGCGGATTTGCTCAAATTCAGGCTGCTGTCGAGTGCTTGGGCGGTATCGTTGCCGAACCATGAATTGATGCTGTGCGAGATAAATTGTGCGGATACGCCGAACAGAAAAACCGCAGGCAGCAGAGCCACCAGTGTAAACATCGCGGCCAGCCGCCGGGCGATTTGCGAACCGAGCATATTGTGGCGGCTGTCGCGGCGCAGCAGAACCGTATAGCGCACCACCACAATCAGCAAGATCAGCATCAACAGGCCGCAGGCGGTCACAATCCACCAGTAATACGGTGCAAACAGCCCGTCGTTGCCCGCAGCGGAAATCAGCATAAAGAAGCCGAACACGGCGGCGGCACTTAAAACGGCTAACAGGAGGCGCATGATTCAGTTCCCGCTGATGTTCAGGGCTTTCCAGCCGGAATCCAACTGCCAGTTCTGCGCTGTGATGCTGTTGATTTGGAACGGTTTGGGCAGTTGGGCCGTGCTGAGTGACAGGCGGACTTCGGCTTTGATCCGCCGTGTTTCATAGCCGGAGAGTGTGTCCGGCGGCAGGACGCGCCAGTTGGCAATCGCGCCGATGCCGCGCAGGGCGGTATCCAGGCTGTTGTAGTCGCTGGAAAAAGTGCCGACGGTCACGCGGTAGCGGTTGGTCAGCGGGTGGTAGCTCAAACGGTAGGCCACGCTGTAATCACTGCCGACCAGCTGCCCCAGGCGGAAACGGTAGGCAGGCAGGGTGGGGCGGCTGAGGCGGTAGTCCAATGTAAAGTGCAGCGGCACGCCCTGACGCAGCGCGGTTTGCAGGCTTTCGGGCAGGGCGGTTTGGAAGCGGCTGCCGACATCCATTTGGCCGGACGGGGTAACGGTGCCGGCCGCACGCACGACGGTAATGCTTTCTGCCGCCGCCATATGCGGCAGAAAGACGAGCGGCAGGACGGCCAAAACAGCCGCCGCCGTTTTAGTTTTTGCGGATAAGTGCGTAATAAAAGCCATCTTGGTTCGCATTCGGCAGCAGGGTGTGTGATTCGGTACATTCGGCATCGGCATGGCGGGCAAGGAATTTTTGCAGCTGGCCGTGGTTTTCTTCGTGGAAAATCGAGCAGGTCGCCAGCAGCATTCTGCCGCCGCTTTTCAGTACGCTCCACAGGCTGTCGAGCATGGCTTCCTGCTGGCGGGCGGTTTTGGCCGCATCGTTAGGGCGGCGCAGCCATTTGATGTCGGGATTGCGCTTGACCGTACCCGATGCGGTGCAGGGAACGTCGGCCAGTACGGCATCAAACGGTTCTCCGTCGTACCATGCCGCCGTATCCTGCGCATCGGCACAGTGCAGCTCGGCGCGGTCGGACACATTCAGCCGGTTCAGATTGTCGTGTACGCGCGCCAGCCGTGCGGCATCGATATCCAACGCAACGACATGACAATCGGCCGTTTCGAGCAGATGGCCGGTTTTGCCGCCGGGCGCGGCACAGGCATCGAGAATGCGTTCGCCGGCCTGCGGCGCGATGAGGGCGGCGGCCTGCTGCGCGCCGAAATCCTGAACTGAAACGAGGCCGTCTGAAAAACCGGGAATTTGGGCAACGGGCAGTGCCTGTTCCAGCTTCACCGCATCATCGCCGAGCTTTTCCGCCGCGATGCCGTTTTGCGCCAAGAGCGTCAGATAATCGTCGGCACTACTGCGGCGGCGGTTGATGCGCAGCGTCAGCGGCGGGCGGCCGTTGGCGGCGGCAACGATATTGTGCCAGTGTTTGGGATAGGCCTGCGCCAGATAGTCGAGCCACCATTGGGGGAAATTGTGGCGGGCGGCATCGTGGCGCAGCTGGGCATTGAGTTTGTCTTTTTCGCGCAGAAAACGGCGCAAAACGGCATTGGCAAAGGCGCGGAATTGGCCGCGCCCGATGCGGCCGGCCGCCTGTACGGCTTCGTTTACTACGGCATGCGGCGCATTGCGGGTATGGTTGAGCTGGTAGAGGGCGACCAGCAGCAGGCTTTCCAAATCACGCTGCCCGATGGGTTTGGTCAGCAGCCTGCCCAACATGGCGCGCAGACTGCCCAGATAACGCAGCGTGCCGTAGGCCAAATCCTGCAATGTGCCGTTTTCCTGCGCACTCAAATCGGGGTGGTGCGCACGGATCTGCACCAATATATCTTGCAGATTGCGGCCGTCCGATACGGCGGCAACGGCATCGGCGGCCAGCTGCTGGGCGCGGGCCATACTCATAAGCAGCTTCCTTGTGCGGGGGCGTGCCCGGCGGCAAAAGCGGCCGCACTCATTTTTTTGCTGCCGGCCGGTTGCAGTTCGGTGATGCGGACGGCACCCTGCCCGCAGGCGACGGTCAGGCCGTCTGAACCGGCGGTCAGGATTTCGCCGGGGCGGCCCCTGCCCGCCGTTTCCTGTGCGCGCCAGATTTTCAGCGGCTTGCCCTGCCACTCCGTCCACGCGCCGGGAACAGGGTTGAAGGCGCGGATTTTGCGCGCCACTGCGGCGGCGGATTCCTGCCAGTCGATGCGTGCTTCGGCTTTGCTGAGTTTTTCGGCGTATGTGATGCCGTTTTCGGGCTGGGGGGTGCTGTTCAGACGGCCTTCGGCGGCCAAACGGTGCAGATCGGCGACAATGGCGCGCGCGCCGATGGCGGCCAGCGCGTCATGCACGTCGGCGGCCGTATCGTGCGGCGCGATGGGGCAGCGGTGTTCGCTGACGATATTGCCGGTGTCCAAACCCGCGTCCATCTGCATGATGCACACGCCGGTTTCGTCATCGCCCGCTTCGATGGCGCGCTGAATCGGCGCGGCACCGCGCCAGCGCGGCAGCAGTGAGGCATGGATATTGAGGCAGCCGTGAACGGGCGCGTCCAGCACGTCCTGCGGCAGAATCAGGCCGTAGGCGGCCACCACCATCACATCGGCCTGCACACTCTGAATCAGCGCCAGTGCTTCACTGTTGCCGCGCAGTTTGGCCGGCTGCTCGACACGCAAACCCAGCTTCAAGGCCGTCTGTTTGACGGGGGACGGCTGCAACTGCATACCGCGTCCTTTGGGGCGGTCGGGCTGGGTGAGTACCAGCGGGATACGGAAACCCGCTGCCGCCAGTGCTTCGAGAGACTGGGCGGCAAATTCGGGCGTACCGGCAAAAATCAGGTTCATGGTATCTTCCGCTATCGGGCGCAGGCCGTCTGAAACCGGTATGCACGGTTTTCAGACGGCCTGCGGCTTTATGACTGCTTCTGGCGTTTTTTCAGTTTGGTTTTGATGCGGCTCTGTTTGAGCGGCGAGAGATGCTCGACAAACACCTTGCCCATCAGATGATCCAGCTCGTGCTGGATGCAGATGGCGAGCAGGCCGTCGGCTTCCAGCGTGAAGGCTTCGCCGTTTTCGTCCAACGCTTCGACGGTTACCCGCTCGGCGCGGGTAACGGTGTCGTAAATGCCCGGCACCGACAGACAGCCTTCTTCGTATGTGGTTTGGCCGTCTTTGTGTGTGATGACGGGGTTGATGAATACGCGCGGCTCGCTTTTGTCTTCGCTCAAATCCATGACCACCACGCGCTCGTGTACGTCCACCTGCGTGGCGGCCAGGCCGATGCCGCGCGCCTCGTACATGGTTTCGAACATATCGGCCACCAGTGTACGGATGCGGCTGTCGATTTCGGCCACCGGTGCGGCCACGGTGTGCAGCCGTTCGTCGGGATACTGTAAGATACTTAATAATGCCATTGTGCTATTCTCTGTGGTAAAACGGCGCGGGTGTCGCGTGTGTGCCGATGGGATTATACCGCGCTTGGGCGGGCAGGGGAATTGATGGCAGACCCGCCCCGCTTCAAGGCAGGCCGTCTGAAAAAGGAAGTGTTATGCAGCAGGAAGAACGTGATGCGTGGTTGTGTCTGGCTTTGTTGCCGCAGGTTGGGGCGGATACGTTCGCACGTCTGCTGGCACATTTCGGTTCGGCACGTTCGGCATGGCGCGCAGGGATTGGCGAAGCGGAAATCTGCCTGCCGCGCAGCGCGGCGCGCGAAGCCTGGCGCAACCGCCGCGCCGAAGCCGAAGCTGCGGCCGAAGCGGCACTGGCTTGGGTGCGCGAAACCGAAAACGCCCGCCTGCTGCTCTCTTGCGACCCCGATTTTCCGCTCATGCTCCACGAAGGCATCACCCCGCCTCCGCTGCTGTTTGTCCGCGGCAATGTAGCGATGCTGCACCGCCCCGCGCTGGCGGTAGTCGGCAGCCGCCATGCCACGCCGCAGGCTCTGCGTATCGCGCGCGACTTTTCGCAGGCTTTGTCGGCAGCGGGGATAGTAGTGGTTTCGGGCATGGCTTCCGGCATCGACACCGCCGCCCATCAGGGCGCGCTGGCGGGCGGCGGCGGAACCGCAGCCGTGTGGGGGACGGGCATCGACCGCGTTTACCCCGCCGCCAACCGCAGTCTGGCACACGATATTGCCGCATCGGGCGTGATTGTGTCGGAATTTCCGCTCGGCGCGCGGCCGCTGGCCGGGCATTTCCCGCGCCGCAACCGCATCATCGCCGCCTTGGCGCAGGCGGTACTGGTGGTGGAGGCGGCCGTCGAATCCGGTTCGCTGATTACTGCGCGGCTGGCCGCCGAAATGGGCCGAGAAGTGCTGGCCGTGCCGGGTTCCATCGACAACCCGCACAGCAAAGGCTGCCACAAGCTGATTAAAGACGGCGCAAAATTGACCGAATGTCTGGAAGATATTCTGATAGAGTGTCCGGGGCTATTGCAAACCGCCCGATCTTCGGCATATGCTATAAAAAATAACGCGCCGCCCGATGGCGGCGGGGCAGAGCGGCCGCAGGCCGTTTTTCAGACGGCCGGAAGCGGCGGCGACGGGGACGGGCTGCTGGACGCGATGGGCTTTGATTCGGTACACCCAGACAGTCTGGCCGAGCGTCTCAACCGCCCCGCAGCCGATGTTTATGCCGGATTGCTGGAATTGGAGTTGGCCGGCAGGGTGGCGGCGGCGGGCGGCGGCCGTTACCAGCGTACCGGCTGACTGTGTGACAGATGAACGGGTTGTCGCCGGTTCGGCCGTTTCCGTCCGGCCGATGCCCGCAGCACAAGGGAAAACTGTGGTATGGCAGAATTGATTGCCTTTTTAATCGAACATTTTCATGATTTTGATGCCTGCCCGCCGGAGCAGGATTTGGGCGAACTGTTGGAAGAAGAAGGGTTCGGCGAACAGGAAATCGGCCAGTTGCTGATGCTGGTGCAAGTGTTGAAAGAAGAATCGGTATGGCAGAGCGAGGCCCCCGGCGGCGGTTCGATGCGGGTTTACTGGCCGGAAGAGGCGGATTGGCTGCCCAACGACGTGCGCGGCCTGCTGCATTTTCTCCATCAGGCCGGTGCTCTGAACGATGTCCAGCGCGAGTTTGTGATTCACGCGCTGATGAATCTGCCCGCCGAAGAGTTGAGTGCGGATCTGACCAAGGTCATCACGCTTTTGGTCTTGTGGGCGCAAAAAGCCGAGCTGCCCGTTTTGGTGGGCGACGATTTAATGATGGCGCTGCACGGCAGGGCCGTCATGCAGTAAAAAACGGCAGGCCTTTTTCAGACGGCCTCTGTCGGCGGCAAAGGCCGTCTGAAAACCGTATGGTAATTGACGAATCGGATTAGGGAACGATAATGGCGAAGAATCTGTTGGTGGTGGAGTCCCCCTCCAAAGCCAAAACCCTGAAAAAATATCTGGGCGGCGATTTTGAAATCCTCGCCTCCTACGGCCATGTGCGCGACTTGGTACCCAAAAGCGGTGCCGTGGATCCCGACAACGGCTTTGCCATGAAATACCAATTGGTAACGCGCAACAGCAAACACGTCGATGCCATCGTTGCCGCCGCCAAAGAAGCGGAAAACATCTATCTGGCAACCGACCCGGACCGCGAAGGCGAAGCCATTTCGTGGCATCTTTTGGAAATCCTCAAATCCAAACGCGGCCTGAAAAACATCAATCCGCAGCGCGTGGTGTTCCACGAAATCACCAAAAACGCCGTTCTGGAAGCCGTTGCCAACCCGCGCGGCATCGAGCAGGACTTGGTCGATGCCCAACAGGCGCGCCGCGCGCTCGACTATCTGGTCGGCTTCAACCTGTCGCCGCTGCTGTGGAAAAAAATCCGCCGAGGATTGAGCGCGGGGCGCGTGCAAAGTCCCGCCCTGCGCCTGATTTGCGAACGCGAAAACGAAATCCGCGCCTTTGAAACGCAGGAATACTGGACCGTACATCTGGACAGCCACAAATCGCGCAGCAAATTCACCGCCAAACTGGTGCAGTATCGCGGCGAAAAGCTGGAACAGTTCGCCCTGCCCGACGAAGCCGCACAGGCCGAAGTTGTGGCCGCCCTGAAAGACCGCGACGCGCTGGTCGGCGGCATCGAAAAGAAAAAGCGCAGCCGCAACCCCGCCGCCCCGTTCACCACCTCCACCATGCAGCAGGACGCTGTCCGCAAACTGGGCATGACCACCGACCGCACCATGCGCACCGCCCAACAGCTCTACGAAGGCATCGATGTCGGCCAAGGCGCAGTCGGCCTGATTACCTATATGCGTACCGACAGCGTCACCCTGTCGAACGAAGCCCTGACCGAAATCCGCCACTACATCGAAAACAAAATCGGCAGAGAATACCTGCCCGCTTCGGCCAAGCAGTACAAAACCAAATCGAAAAACGCCCAAGAGGCGCACGAAGCGATACGCCCGACATCGGTTTACCGCACGCCCGACAGCGTGAAACCGTTTTTGAGTGCCGACCAGTTCAAGCTCTACCAAATGATCTGGCAGCGCACCGTGGCCTGCCAGATGGCGGCGGCCAAATTCGACCAGACCACCGTCGACATCCATGTCGGCGAAGGCGTGTTCCGCGTCAGCGGCCAAGTGCAGACGTTTGCCGGTTTTTTAAGCGTTTACGAAGAAAGCACCGATGATGCAGACGGCGATGATGAAAACAAAAAACTGCCCGAACTCAAAAGCGGCGAAAAACTGCCGGTGGACGACCTTTACGGCGAACAGCATTTCACCAGCCCGCCGCCGCGCTTCAACGAAGCCACGCTGGTTAAAGCATTGGAAGAATACGGCATCGGCCGCCCGTCCACCTACGCCAGCATTATTTCCACCCTAAAAGAGCGCGAATACGTTACCCTCGAACAAAAACGCTTTATGCCCACCGACACTGGCGAAATCGTCAATAAATTCCTGACCGAACACTTCGCCCAATATGTCGATTACCATTTCACCGCCAAACTCGAAGACCGCTTGGACGAAATTGCCGGCGGCAAACGCCGCTGGGTGCCCGTCATGGATCAATTCTGGCAGGGCTTCCATAAACAGATTGAAGAAAAAGAAGGCATCGAACGCGCCAAACTGACCACCGAATCGCTGGACGAAACCTGTCCGCAATGCGGCAGCCACCAACTGCAAATCAAATTCGGCCGCAACGGCCGCTTCATTGCCTGCGCGGGCTATCCCGAATGCGGCTATACCCGCAACACGAACGAAACCGCCGAAGAAGCCGCCGAACGGCAGGCCAAAGAAGCGGCCGAGCAGGCCGAACTGGACGGGCGCGAATGCCCCAAATGCGGCGGCCGTCTGGTATACAAACACAGCCGTACCGGCAGCAAATTCATCGGCTGCGCCAACTATCCCAAGTGCAAACACGTCGAACCGCTGGAAAAACCCAAAGACACCGGCGTCGAATGTCCCCAGTGCAGAAAAGGGCATCTGGTCGAGCGCAAATCGCGCTACGGCAAACTGTTTTACAGCTGTGCCACCTACCCCGACTGCAACTACGCCACTTGGAACCCGCCCCTGTCCGAAACCTGCCCCAAATGCCAATGGCCGGTTTTAACCGTCAAAACCACCAAACGCTGGGGTGTGGAAAAAGTCTGCCCGCAAAAAGAATGCGGCTGGAAAGAGCAGATTGAGCCGCCTGCGCCGAAGGAGTAGAGCGGATTGGAAAAGGCCGTCTGAAAACCGATATTTTGCGGTTTTCAGACGGCCTTTTCTAATATTTTCAGGTTTACCAGGCGCAAATTTTTACTTCATTGTTTGCCCAGCAGGCCCGCTGAGTTCTAGAGCGTTTAACATCGCCCCAATAGGAACTGTTTCCCCAAAGAGTGAATCCTCTGACTTCTGCGACACTCGGAGAAATGATGGAAACACTTACCATAGCCGTATCGCCGAATAAATTCCCTCTCTTATTGATGTTTTCTAATGTGAAAGAGCCATTTTTTCCTGCAGAGAAGTTACAAGTACCTTTGAATAAAATTTCGCCAGCGCTTTCAATCAGGCATTGGGCAGGTTTGGCTTGTGCCGAGAAAGAGGCGGCCAATAACAGAATTGCAAAAATAGTTTTCATAAAATACCTACTTGATTAATCAACACTTCGGAATGGATGCCGCTTTGAAAACACTGTCCCAACCGTTGCGGGTGGCGACTTGTATGCGGTTGCCGCCAAGTGCTGTGATATGGGTAACGACATCCCAGTCTTGGGCAACCAACAGAATTTTTCCTTTGCCGGAAAAATCATTGCCGATTGTTTTGTTGGCGCAGGCAACGACCAGGCGGTAACCGTCGCTGTTGGTGTTTGACATTACTTTGGTTCTTTTACCGCTGGGTGTTTCGAATGTGCTGGCGGTGAAGCGGTTGTTGCCGGCAAAAGCAGTGGCGCAAACCGCAAGGGTGGCCAAGGCGATGAGGGATTTTTTCATGGGATTTCCTTAATTTGTTTGCGTTTTGTTTAAATAGGTAAAGCGTGTAAAAATTTTAAGCAAAATAAATTTGCTTAACCAGCGAGCAAAAATTTAAAATCTATTCCCGAAGTTCAAGAAACCGGATGGAAAGTTCAATTATGGAAACTCATGAGAAAATCCGCCTGATGCGCGAATTGAATAAGTGGTCGCAAGAAGATATGGCGGAGAAGCTGGCGATGTCGGCGGGCGGGTATGCGAAAATCGAGCGTGGTGAAACGCAGTTGAGCCTGCCGCGTTTGGAGCAGTTGGCCGCGGTTTTCAAGGTGGATATGTGGGATTTGCTGAAATCGGGCAACGGCGGATTGGTTTTGCAGATTAACGAGGGCGACAGTGGTGGCGATATTGCCCTTTGTGCTTCGGGCGATATGGCGGGCAGGCTGGATTTGCTGAAACAGGAGTTGAAGCACTGCCGTGAGATGCTGGCGCAGAAGGATCGTGAAATTGATTTGCTGAGGCGCTTGCTGGAGCAGTAAGGTATTTGGATAAGGCCGTCTGAAAATCGGGAAATGCCGATTTTCAGACGGCCTTAATATATGGCAGGTGCGAAGGAGTTTAACAAATTTTGTCGGGTATTTTTGTGTGCCGGTGCACGGGATTGCCGTTAGGTGTATCAGGGGCGGTATTGCGGGGGAACGCCGTTGGGCAGCAGCTGCCACACGTAGCCGGTGTGTTTCATTTTGCCCGCCGTGCGGCCGGCTTCGTCGCCGTAGCCCCAGAAGTAGTCCACGCGTACGGCACCGCGTATGGCGGAGCCGGTGTCCTGTGCTATCATCAGTCGGTTGAGGCCGTAGCGGGTTTCGGGGTGGGTGGTGGCGACGAATATCGGCGCGCCCAAGGTGATGTAGCGGCGGTCGACGGCACCGCTGTAACCGCCGGTCAGCGGTACGCCCAAGGCGCCGATGGGACCGTCGTTGTTGTCTTCCAGGATACGGAAGAAGACGTAGCTGGGGTTTTGGCCCAGGATTTCGGCCATGCGCTGCGGGTTTTGCCGGATATAGGCTTTGATGCCCTGCATGGTGGTTTGGGCAAGGGGCAGGTAGCCTTTGTCGGCCATGTAGCGGCCGATGGAGGTGTAGGGATAGTCGTTTTTGTCGGCGTAGCCCAGGCGGATATAGCGGCCGTCGGGCGTCTGGATGCGGCCGGAGCCCTGCACCTGCATGAAGAAGAGTTCGACGGGGTCGTCGGCATAGCCCAATATCGGGGCTTTGTTGTCCAATGCGCCGCCGTTGATTTCGTTGCGGGTGTGGTAGGGAACGAAGCGGCTGCCGGCAATGCGGCCTTTGAGTGCGCTGCTGCGTTCGTTCAGCGGGAAGGAGGAGAGGTCGGCGGTCAGGTTGCCGACGGGGCTGATTTGGCCGCTGTTGGTGCCGGTCTGCTGTATGCGGACGGTGGTTTTGCTGCCGCGCAGGTGGGCGGGCAGCGGTACGCTGACGAAGTCGGCGGGTATGCCGTAAACGGGAAAGCGCGCTTGGGCGGTGGGGCGGGTGTCGCCGCGCATGACGGGTTCGTAATAGCCGGTTACCGTGCCGTCGAGGCGGTTGTTGCCGCTGACCTGCCACGGGGTAAAGTAACGCTCGAAGAATTGTCGTGCGGCGGCAGGGGTGCGCGGGGTTTGCGCGGCCTGTGTGCAGACGTTCTGCCATTCGGTCTGGTTTTTCAGGCGGCTGCAACTGTTGAGAAAGGATTTCAGGCTTTCGGCAAACTGCTGCTGCGGCCATTGCGGCAGGGCGGAGAAATCGACGCTTTTATAGCTTGCACTGCTGCCTGAGGGGGCAATCACGGTGCCTGCGGGTATGCGTTCGCCTGCGGGGAGCGGTACACCGGCGGAAACGGACGGGGTGCCGTCCGGCTGGATCGGTTTGGTTGTACAGGCGGCCAGAACGGCAGCGGCAAGGGCGGACAGTGTGTGGCGCAGGAGGGCGGTTCGGGTCATAAAGGGTTCCGTATCTGGGGGTGAGGCCGTCTGAAAGCTGCATATGGACGCAGCGGCTGCTGCGGTATCGGCAGATTTCAGACGGCCTGAATCGACATCAGGGGCGAATATAACAGAATGCGCCCGCCCTTTGCAGCGGCCTAACCTGATCTAACGTTCCCGTTTGAGCGGCACGGGCTGCCTGTTTACTCTGCTTGCGCCTTTGTGCGTTGCCGGTATCGGGCCGACTATGCGCCGCCGATGCGGCCTGTATGAATGTCTGTCGGATCCAAGAATCCGACCTGCGTCAATCTGCCGGTGCCGTCAGCCCGAATATCAGTCGGATTCGGCATCCGGGCTGCTTCAATCCGTGCAGCCGAAAGATTTCCGGCGCGGTTCCGGTTCAGACGACGTTTTGCGGCTGCCCGCGCACAAAGGCGTTGATGTTGTCGGTCAGGATTTCAAACAGCCGCTGCACGGCTTCGCGGCTGGCCCATGCGATATGCGGGGTAACAATCAGATTGGGCAGGCGGGCATTGAGCAGCGGGTTGCCGTTCACGGGCGGTTCTTCGCCGAGTACGTCAAAACCCGCGCCGCCCAGCGTGCCGTATTTGAGGGCGGCCAGCAGGGCTTTTTCGTCCACCAGTCCGCCGCGGCTGCAATTGATTAATACCGCGCCGGGTTTCATGGCCTGCAATTCGGCCTCGCCGATTAAATGGCGGGTCTCTTCATTGAGCGGACAGTGCAGCGACAGGACGTCGGCAGAAGAGACGGCTTCGGCAAACGGCACATAGCCCGTCCGCACGGCGGCAGCGTGTTTGTGTTCGGCAAAAACCACATTCATTTTGAATGCGCGCGCGTATTGCGCCAGCATCGATCCGATATTGCCGCGGCCGAAAACGGCCAGCGTTTTGCTGTTCAAATCGCGCATCGGCGCGCCGAAATGGCAGAAAAACGGCGACTGCTGCCACAAGCCCGCTGCGACATCGCGCTGGTAGGCAGGCAGGTTGCGCATTAGCGCCATCATCAGCATAAAGGCGTGTTCGGCCACTGATTCGTTGCCGTAGGCGCGCACGTTGCATACGGTGATGCCTGCCCGCGCGGCCGCTTCGGTATCGACGTTGTTGTAACCCGTGGCGGCCACCGCAATCATTTTGAGCTGCGGATTGGCGGCCATCAGTCCGGCATCTATCACGACTTTGTTGGTAATCACAATATCGGCGGTTTTCAGACGGCCTGCCGTTTCGTGCGGCTGCGTGTTGGGGTATTCGGTCAGGCGGTGGGGAAAGTCGAAGGCAAACGGGGCGCGGTGCAGCGAATCGCGGTCGAGCGCGACGATGTGGATTTCTGGATTCATGGCGGTTCTTTTCCTGATGGCGGAAAGTCGGATAAGCGGGCGCGCCGCGCGGAAAACAGGCTGCATCATAACCGATTTGCCGTTTGTGCAAAACCGGCGCAGCTGATAAAGTAAACCCGTTTTGCCATATGGAGAAATGCAATGAGTCTGAACAGCCTGCCCGTTTTGGAAACCGCGCTGAACCACCGTTCGATCCGCCGTTTCACCGAAGAACCGGTTTCGCCCGAGATGCTGGCCGCCGTTTTGGAAGCCGGACGCGCTTCATCCACTTCGAGCTATCTGCAAAACGCGAGCATTATCCGCGTGAGCGACCGCGAAATCTGCCGTGAAATCCGCGCCATCTGTGCGGGAGAAGGCGGGGCGGGTCATGCCTATGTCGAGCACTGCGCCGAATTTCTGGTGTTCTGCATGGACGCGGCGCGCCACAAAGCCCTCGCGCCCGAAGCGCAAACCGATTGGGCGGAAGTCTTGCTGATCGGCGCGGTGGACGCGGCGATTCTGGCACAAAGCGTGGTGCTGGCGGCCGAATCGCTGGGCTTGGGCGCGGTATATATCGGCAGCGTGCGCAACGACATTGCCAAGTTGGGTGCGCTGCTGGGCACGCCCGAACACGTTGTCCCGCTGTTCGGCCTGTGCTTAGGCCACCCCGACCAAGACCCGCTGCCGCGCCCTCGTCTGCCGCTGGATACGCTGGTATCGGAAAACCGCTATCAGGCCGCCGCGCCCGAAGTGCTGGAACACTATAACGAAGAAGTGAAAACCTATTACCGCGAACGCAGCGGCAAGGATTTGGATTGGGCACAGCAGGTACGCAACACCCTGTGCCGCCCCGTGCGCCCGTTTATGCTGGACTATTTGAACCGGCAGGGCTTTATCAAACGCTAAACCGCGAGCAGAAAGGAAACGAACGATATGGGCTTGATCATTGAAGATTTGGCGGAAGGCCAAGGCGCACCGGCCGAAAAAGGCAGGGAAATCACCGTGCATTACACCGGTTGGCTGGCCGACGGCACAAAATTCGATTCCAGCCGTGACCGCCGCCAGCCGCTCACCATCACTCTGGGCGTAGGGCAGGTGATTGCCGGTTGGGACAAGGGTTTCGACGGCATGAAAGAAGGCGGCAAGCGCAAGCTGACCATTCCGCCCGAAATGGGCTACGGCGCGCGCGGCGCAGGCGGCGTAATTCCGCCTGATGCCACCCTGATATTTGAAGTGGAACTGCTGAAAGTCCACGGATAAACGTATCCATTCTATTCAGAGTCCGGCCGCCGCCGGACTTTTTGCTGCGCCGCTACCGGCAAAAGATACTGTATTTTTTGTAAAGTGCAATCCGGTTAATTTTTGTAAAACGCAAATAACTCTGCATACTGACAAGCAGCAGAGTTGATAGAGTATATTTAACCGACTCAGACGGCAGGTGTAAATCTGCCGTCTGTTATTTTATGCTTGTGCCGTTCGGGGTCGAACGGTGTATTGTTCTGGATGCAGGCGCAGGCAAATTTCAAAATCCTGCACATCATCAGAACATCAATCTGTTTTGGAGGTTTTCTTTCTTTAGATTTTCTGCTCAAACCAAGGCCGTCTGAAAACGGTGTGCAGCACCGTTTCTGCGAAGCTAAAACGCAGTTTCTGCGAAGCTAAAATCGTGCACGGTACGACTTCTGCGCAGCGGAAACGGCAGGAAACGCAACATGCGGCCAAACGCACCAAACGGCTGCCGTGTTAAGATTCGCCGATGAACGGAATACGGCAAAACGGCGGCGCGGCCGAAACCGGCACATGGAGCGTTTATCTGCTGCTGTGCACCAACAGCGCACTTTACTGCGGCATCAGCAATGCGCCCGCGCGGCGGTTTGCCGCCCACTTATCCGGCAAAGGTGCGCGGTTTACCCGTATGCACAAGCCGCTGGCGATGCGTCTGGCCGCTTCGAACCTTTCCCGTTCGGCCGCCGCGCGTATGGAGGCGCACATCAAAACCTGGCCGAGAACGCGCAAAGAAACCTTGTGGCACAGCCTGCCCGATTTTCCCGTCGGCACCGGCCAGCCTGCTTCATGACCTTGGTCCGCACCGCAGGCCGTCTGAAAACGGCGCGGTGTACCGTTTCTGAGAAGCTAAAACGAGTGCAGCGGGTTTCTGCGCAGCTAAAACGAACCCTGTGCGTTTCTGCGGAGCTAACTGGAGTTTGAAGTTAACAAGACATGATGACAATAGAAGAGATTATCAAAGCCTACCAAGTCATCAACCCCGACTGCCCCAGCCAGATACAGGCTTGGCAGTTTGGCATAATGCCGGATGAACTGGCTCAATTAGTCGTAACAGGTCAAAAAACAGCAACTGCGTCAGCTTATGATGCGTATCTAATTCATGATGAACCGCTACCAAGCGTTACCAACAATCCATATAGCGTGGTTCTCAATAGTCAAAATGAGCCTGTCTGTATCATCAAGACGACCAAGGTAACCATTTTGCCCTTTAAGGAGGTATCGGCAGACCATGCCTACAAGGAGGGTGAGGGCAACCGCAGCCTGGCCTATTGGCGTCAGATTCATTGGAAGGTTTTTAGTCAGTGGTTGGCAGCAGACGGTGCGGCCTTTACCGAAGATAGTTTGGTCGTCTGTGAAGAATTTGGGGTGGTCTATTACCCAAAGAAAATCTAAGATGAAATTAGCCCTACTGGGGACACACCAAAACGAGCGCAGCGGGTTTCTGCGAAGCTAAAACGGGCACAGCGGGTTTTTCAGACACAGCGGGTTTCAGACGGCCTAAATGCTTTTCTGCTAAAATCCGCCCACGATAAAAACAGACAGCGCCCCATGAATATTTTTTACGAAGAATCCGGCCGGTTCAAAGTAGCATCGGTGGTCCAGAAAAACGATGCCACCTACCAAGTGGACACCCCGCACGGCAAACGCACCAAAGTCAAAGCCAACAATGTGTTTGCCGAGTTCGACGGCGATGCGGCCGCTTTTTTGGCCGAAGCCGAAGCCCAAGCGGCCGAAATCGACACCGATTTATTATGGGAGGTGTGCGGCGGAGACGAATTTGATGCCGCTTTCATTGCCGAAGAGTATTTCGGCCGCCCTCCGGCCAAAAACGAACTGGCCGCCGTACTCATCGCGCTGTATGCCGCGCCGATGTATTTCTACAAAAAAGGCAAAGGCATTTTCAAAGCCGCCCCCGAAGAAACGCTCAAACAGGCCCTGGCCGCACTGGCACGCAAGCAGGAGCAGGAAGCACAAATCGAAGCATGGGCCGCCGAGCTGGCAGAAGGCCGCCTGCCTGCCGAAGTGGCCGCCGATCTGAAAACCATTCTGCACGCGCCCGACAAGCAGGCCTTAACCTACAAAGCCTTTACCAAAGCGGCCGATGCCAAAAAATGCACACTCTACGATTTGGCGCGCCAAACCGGCGGCGTGGCCTCGCTGCCGCAATATCTGCAAGACGGTTTCGAGCTGAAAAATTACCCGCACGGCGCGTATCAGGCCGATATTGACCTGCCTGAACTGCCCGAGCTGCCTCTGGCCGAGGGTGTGCGCGCTTTTTCGGTGGACGACGAATCGACCAACGAAGTCGATGACGCCCTCTCCGTGCAGCACCTGCCCGACGGCACGGTGCGCGTGGGTATCCACATCGCCGTGCCTGCCTTGGCCGTTCAGGCGGGCAGCCCCGTCGAGCAGGCCGTTTCCCGCCGCCAGAGTACGGCCTACTTCCCCGGCGGCAAAATCACCATGCTGCCGGACAATTGGATTGCCGCGTTCAGTTTGGACGAAGGCGCGGCGCGCCCTGCCGCCAGTATTTATTTCAATGTCGATGCCGAATGGCGGGCGACGTTTGCCGGACAGCGCATTGAGCGCGTGATGATCGACAACAATCTGCGTATCCAGCAGATCGAGCCGCTGTTCAACCGCGAAACCGGTTTGGACGGCAGCGGCGCGGAAACCTTTCCCCACCGGCACGATATGGCGTGGCTCTACCGTTTCGCCTGCGCCCTGCAACAGCAGCGCGGCAAATACGAGCCGGAGCGTGCGCCGCAATACGATTACGGCATCGAACTGGGCGAAAACGGCGAAGTATCGGTCAGCGTGCGCGAGCGCGGTTCGCCGATCGATACCGTGGTCAGCGAAATGATGATTCTGGCCAACAGCACTTGGGCACAGATGCTGCATGAAAACGGCCTGCCCGGCCTGTTCCGCGTGCAGCCCGCCTTGGGCAAGGTGCGCATGAGCACCCAATCCGAACCGCATATCGGCATGGGCGTGCAGCATTACGGCTGGTTTACCTCGCCGCTGCGCCGTGCCGCCGACTGTATCAACCAGAAACAGTTAATCAGCCTGATGGACGAAACCGCCGCCCCGCGCTTTGAAACGGGCGATTCCATGCTGTTTGCCGCGCTGCGCGATTTCGAGGCCGCCTATGCCGCCTACAACGATTTCCAGCGCGAAATGGAAGCCTATTGGAGCTTGGTCTATATGCAGCAGCAGGATTGGAAAGAAGCCGAGGCCGTACTGCTGAAAGACGATCTGGTACGCATCAGCGGCCTGCCGCTGGTAACCCGCGCCGCCGGTATCCCGTTCGACACACTGCCGCGCACCAAAATCCTGCTGTCGGTCAGCGGTTTGGATACAGAAAAACGGTTTGTCGGCCTGAATTACCTGAAAACCCTGGCACCGCAAACGCCCGCCGTTTGACCGTACTTTCCCTGAGGCCGTCTGAAATGCCGGTACACTGTTTCTTCTCGTTTTGCAGAAGCAGCGTAGCGGCTTTTTTCTGCTTCTTCAAACCGCCTTTTCCGGCAGCTTTGTTCACCGGCAGCAGCCTGCTGCGCTTTGTTTCGGTTTCGCAAAAGCCCGCATGTAAGCGGCTTTTGCTGGCAAAAACTGCGTTTTAGCTTCACAGAAACAGCGCAGCCGTATTTCAGACGGCCTTGGTACGGCGGGCTTTCCTTACCGGTAAATCTTCGCACCCTGACGCACAAATTCTACCGCTTTTTCCTGCAATCCCTGCTGTGCTGCGGCATAGTCGCGTACTTCCTGCGTGATTTTCATCGAGCAGAATTTGGGGCCGCACATCGAGCAGAAATGGGCGGTTTTCGCTCCTTCGGCGGGCAGGGTGGCATCGTGGTAGCTTTCGGCGCGTTCGGGGTCGAGACCGAGGCGGAACTGGTCGCGCCAGCGGAACTCGAAACGCGCTTTGGACAAGGCGTTGTCGCGCAGTTGCGCGCCCGGCCAGCCTTTGGCCAAGTCGGCGGCGTGGGCGGCCAGTTTGTAGGTGATGATGCCGGTGCGCACGTCTTCTTTGTCGGGCAGACCCAAATGCTCTTTCGGGGTCACATAACAGAGCATGGCCGTGCCGTACCAGCCGATATTGGCCGCGCCGATGCCCGAAGTGATGTGGTCGTAGCCGGGTGCGATGTCGGTCACCAACGGGCCGAGGGTGTAAAACGGGGCTTCAAAACAGCGTTTCAACTCTTCGTCCATATTGGCGCGCACGCGTTGCAGCGGCACGTGGCCGGGGCCTTCAATCATCACCTGCACATCGTGCTGCCATGCTTTGGCGGTCAGCTCGCCCAAGGTGTGCAGTTCGCCGAACTGTGCTTCGTCGTTGGCATCGGCGACACAGCCCGGACGCAGCCCGTCGCCCAAACTGAACGACACATCATAGGCTTTCATGATTTCGCATATTTCGTCGAAATGTGTGTACAAGAAGTTTTCCCGATGATGCGCCAGACACCATTTGGCCATAATCGAACCGCCGCGCGACACAATGCCGGTCAGACGGCCTGCGGTGAGCGGCACATAGTGCAGCAAAACGCCCGCGTGAATCGTGAAATAGTCCACGCCCTGCTCGGCCTGTTCGATTAAGGTGTCGCGGAACAAATCCCACGTCAAATCTTCGGCAATGCCGCCCGTTTTTTCCAAAGCCTGATAAACCGGCACGGTGCCGATGGGTACGGGCGCGTTGCGGATAATCCATTCGCGCGTTTCGTGAATGTGCGCGCCGGTGGACAAATCCATCACCGTATCCGCACCCCAGCGCAGCGACCACACCATCTTTTCCACTTCTTCGGTCAGGCTGGACGTTACCGCCGAGTTGCCCAGATTGCCGTTGATTTTGACGCGGAAATTGCGCCCGATAATCATCGGCTCCAACTCGGGGTGGTTGATGTTGGCGGGGATAATCGCACGTCCGGCGGCGATTTCGCGGCGCACAAATTCGGGCGTGATGTCGTCGGGGCCGGCGGGCAGGTTTGCGCCGAAAGCCTCGCCCGCGTGCTGTTTGATGAGTTTGGCGTATTCGGGCCGTCTGAAAATCTCGTCCATCTTCATGCGCTCGCGCAGGGCGACAAATTCCATTTCGGGCGTGATGATGCCCCGGCGGGCATAGTGCATCTGGGTAACGTTGCGGCCGGTTTTGGCGCGGCGCGGCCTGGTGATTTGGTTGAAACGCAGATGGGCGGTTTTCGGGTCGTGCGCACGTTCGCGGCCGTATTCGCTCGACAGGGCGGGCAGGATTTCGCTGTCGCCGCGTTCGGCGATCCACGTCTGACGGATCGGCGGCAGGCCGCGCTTCAAGTCGATGTCGGCAGACGGGTCGCCGTATGCGCCGCTCGTGTCGTAAACGGGAATGGGCGGGTTCGGCTCGCGGCCGCGGTCGGTTATGGTGTCGTCCTGACTGATTTCGCGCAGGGGGACGCGTATATCGGGGCGGCTGCCCGTCAGATAGATTTTGCGCGAATTGGGATAAGCAAAGCGGATACCCAAATCTTGGGACAGCGCGTCCAGTTGCGCCGCTTCGCGGCCGGTGGTTTTGGCAGCCATGAAAAATGCTCCTGTTTCTCGTTTATAGGGAAAACAGGAGCGGCCGGTATATTTTCAGACGGCCTGCCAAACCGGCACAGGCCGTCTGAAAACGGTATGACGCTGAACACTCCCCACGCAGGTATTGTCCTGATCGGGTGTTGAGGGTCTTTCTCAGCCGCGCCGGTCAAAGCGCAGCACCCCTGTTTCACTGCGCCGATTAAAGCATAAAAAGGCAGAAAGTGTAAACAGGCAGCAAAAGGCCGTCTGAACGGGCTTTTCCCGTTTCAGACGGCCTGATTGCGTACAGAGGCGGACAGATACTGCGCACCGAGCCGCATTATCCGATGCGGCGCGCCAATGCTTCGGCTTTGCCCACATACAGCGCGGGGGTCAGCGCGGCCAGCTGCTGTTTGGCTTCGTCGGGAATGGCCAAATCGTTGATAAAGAGTTTCAGCACTTCGGGCGAAATGCCGTCCTTGCCGCGTGTGAGGTCTTTCAGTTTTTCATACGGGTTTTCCACACCGTAGCGGCGCATCACGGTCTGAATCGGCTCGGCCAGAAGTTCCCAAGTGGCGTCCAAATCGGCGGCCAGCGCGGCGGGGTTGGCTTCCAGTTTGTCCAGGCCGCGCAGGTGCGCCGTCCAACCCAAGACGGTATAGCCCGCAGCCACGCCCATATTGCGCAGGACGGTGCTGTCGGTCAGATCGCGCTGCCAGCGCGAAACGGGCAGTTTCTCGGCCAAAAAGGCCAATACGGCGTTGGCCATGCCCAGATTGCCTTCGGAGTTTTCAAAATCGATGGGGTTGACTTTGTGCGGCATGGTGGAACTGCCCACTTCGCCAGCTTTGACTTTCTGCTTGAAATAGCCCAGCGAAATATAGCCCCAGACATCGCGGTTGAAATCGATCAGAATGGTGTTGATGCGCGAAAGCGTTTGGAACAGCTCGGCCATATAGTCGTGCGGCTCGATCTGAATTGTGTAGGGATTGAAGGTCAGCCCCAGCGAATGTTCGACAAATTTTTGGCAGTGCGCTTCCCAATCGACATCGGGATAGGCGGCCATGTGGGCGTTGTAGTTGCCCACCGCGCCGTTGATTTTGCCCAAGAACTGCTGTGCGGCCAGTTGGCCGGTCTGGCGTTGCAGACGGTACACCACGTTGGCGATTTCCTTGCCCAGAGTGGTCGGCGTGGCCGGTTGGCCGTGGGTGCGGCTCATCATCGGCACGGCGGCCAAATCATGCGCCATGCCGGTTAATTTGGCCGAGATTTCGGCCAGCTTGGGCAGCAGCACGGTTTCGCGCGCTTCTTTGAGCATCAGGGCGTGCGACAGATTGTTGATGTCTTCGGAGGTACAGGCAAAGTGGATAAATTCGCTGACCGCCAGCACTTCGGGCACACCGGCGAAACGTTCTTTGAGCCAGTATTCGACGGCTTTCACATCGTGGTTGGTCGTCGCTTCGATGGCTTTGACTGCGGCGGCATCGTCTAAGGAAAAACCGGCAATCACTTCATCGATTTCCGCCAGCGTAAAATCGCTGAACGGCGGCACTTCGGCAATTTTCGGCTCGGCAGCCAGTGCTTTGAGCCATTCGAGTTCCACTTTTACGCGCGCCTTCATCAGGCCGTATTCGGAAAAAATCGGGCGCAATGCTTCAACGGCCCGGCCGTAGCGGCCGTCCAGCGGCGAGAGTGCGGCAATCGGATTGATCATGTTTCGGCTTCCTGTGTCGACAGTCATAAACGGCGGCCATTATACACCAAGCTGCCGTGCAGATACGCAAAGAGGCCGTCTGAAAAACGGTTTGACACGCGCTTTTCAGACGGCCTTAAACAAGCATCATGCTTATTTGCTGGCAGCGGCTTCTTCCACTTTCTGAGCCGCCTCTTTGGCCGCGTTCACTGCATCGCCGGCTGCATCTTTTGCCGCGTCGGCTGCATCTTTCGCTGCATCGGCAGCACCTTTGGCGGCATCTTCGGCACCGCTGCTGACAGAATCCACAGCAGAAGCCGCCGCTTCTTTGGCACCTTCAACCGCACCGGCAACGGCGGAAGCCGCCGCACCTGCTGCATCGGCCGCATCGGAAGCCACAGCTTGGGCAGCTTCTTTGGTTTCTTGTTTCGCTTCTTGCGAGCAGGCAGCCAAAGCCAATGCCATTGCCGCAGCAATCCAGATATTTTTCATCGTTCTTCCTTTCGGTTACAAAAAAACGGCAGCATACTGCCGAATGTGCGATTATAACGCAAAATATCCGTCTTCCGATATGCTGCATACGGCAGCGGTCGTTTTTCAACCCGAAATGCTTGACACTGCCCGAAAGCGCGTTATAATACACGCTTTCGGGTCGTTAGCTCAGCCGGTAGAGCAGCGGACTTTTAATCCGTTGGTCGAAGGTTCGAATCCTTCACGACCCACCAGCATTTTGAAAACCCCAAGCCTAGGCTTGGGGTTTTTCTTTGGCCGTCCAAACAGCGGCGGAACGCAAAGCAGGATACTCCTGCATATAAATCAAACAGATGGCGATTGCACCCGGCTGAACAAGGCCGTCCGAAAACCGTCCCCCAATGTTCAGACGGCCTCAAAACCGGATACACCGCTGCTCAGGCCGCCAGCAGCCCCTGCCCGAAAAAGCCGCCTTTTTCCACCCCCGGCAGGATAAAGAAATAACCGCCGCCGAACGGGCTGATGTATTCTTCCAGCGGCTCGAAATCCAGCAGTTTCTGCACAAAAATAAAACCGTCGGCCAAATTGGCCTGATAACAGATAAACATCAGCCCGACATCGAGCTGGCCGCTTTTGGCCAAACCGCGCGAGTAGTTGAACGGTCGTCTGAACAGCAGGTGTTTGCGCATGAATTGCGGCGAACGCGGATTGGCCATACGGATATGGCTGTCATCCGGAATGGTGCCGCTTTCGGGGTGATCGGCATAATCGGGCGTATCATGCTCTTTTTTTCTGCCTAAAGGGGCACCGCTGTATTTATTGCGCCCGAAAATGGCTTCCTGTTCCTGTAGCGGCGTTCTGTCCCAAAACTCTACAAACTGACGGATCAGGCGCACGGCCTGATAGCTGCCGTTTTTGGTCCATGCCGGTTCGTCCAGACTGTTTTCCGCCACGCCCGTCCACAAAACACGTTTGGCCGTATCGGGATCGGCAACATCGGGATTGGCAGTGCCGTCGCGGAAGCCGAACAGGTTGCGTGCGGCCGCACCCGGCGCGCTTTTGGGCAGAAAGCCCTCCATGCTCCAACGGGGAACCAGCAGGCGGGCAGTGTGTTTGATAATGTCGCGCAGGGCGTTTTGGCAGGTTTCGGGCGAGAAGGCACAGATTTGCAGGCTGATGTCGCCGTCGCACCAGGCCGCTTGCAGACGGTCGTTGGAGAAATCTGTCATTTCCTGCAAATGTCTGGGCTTTTTGCCGGACAGGCCGAAACGGCCGTCAAACAGGCTCGCACCCACGCCCAGTGTGACCGTCAGCCCGTCGGGCGGAACGGTTTTGCCCAGTATGCCGCTGCCTGCGGGCGGCAGTTTGGCATCGCCGTCGATGAGTTCGCCGCCTTGGGTGAGAAATTCGATGCGTGCGGTGATGATGCGGAACAACCGTTCCAAATCTGCGACATCGGCAGCAACGGTATCGAATGCAGTCATGATGCCGAACGGCTGGTGCGGCGTGGTGATGCCGGCCTGATGCGTGCCGTAGCAGGGATAGGATTGTGCGGAATGTTGCGCCTGCACGCCCGCCTGCACAGCTGCGCCCTGCCGCCGCCCCAAAACCCAGCCGCCTGTTGCCGATGCAGCACCGGCCGCACCGGCGGCCAGCGCGGTTTTCAACAGGGTACGCCTGGCAGGTTGCTCGGGCGCGTTTGAATCGGTCATGTCGTTTCCTTTACATCTTTCTTGCATCCGCCCGATATGTCAGATGGCCTGCCGAAAACCAGGCCGTCTGAAAACGCAGTTTCTGCGCAGCTAAAACGCAGTTTCTGCGAAGCTAAAACGCAGTTTCTGCGAAGCTAAACGGGCGGAGTGGGCTTCTGTGGAGTCCAAAACAGGCGTTCCGCGCATTTCCGTATGATAAAAACCCACTTAAAAATATGGACTTGCACCAACCAAACAGAAAATCGGTTTCCGCAGACTGAAATGCGGCCGCCCGTGCCCGTCAATTCAAACCGAGTGTGCCGCGCAGTTGTGCCAATCCTTCGGCCAGCGCGTTAATCGGCGCCTGCATGGCTTTGCGGTCGGCTTCGGACAACTGGTTGTAGGGTGCGAATCCGCCATCGGTTCGGTATTTCGCCAAGGCTTCGTTTACCTGCTTGAAGTCGGCATCAATCTGTTCGGCCAATGGCGGATTTTTGGCAACAATCTGCGGGCGGAACAGTTCGAAGATTTTCTGCGCACCCTCGACATTGGCTTGGAAGTCGCTCAAATCCACCGAACTGTAACGGTTTTCTTCGCCGCTGATTTTGCTGGCCGCCACCTCTTCAATCAACTCGGCCGCACCGCCGACCACTTTTTCCGGCGGAAAATCCAGCACATCGATTTCGCTTTGCAGTTTGTTCACGTCGGCCACCAGCTTATCAGCCGTTTCCTGCACACCCGCAGTCGATTTTTCCACCCACAGCGCGTATTCGATGCGGTGGAAGCCGGTAAACTCCGGGTCTTTCGGCCCGGCTTTATAATCGTCCTCGCGCGCATCAATGGCCAGATCCAACTCATTGAACAGTTCGGCCACCGGCTCGATGCGCTCATAATGGCTGCGGGTATCGGCATACAGGGCTTTGGCTTTTTCCACGTCGCCCGCTTTCACGGCAGCGGCAAAATCGGCTGTTTTGGCTACCAAAGCCTTTGCTTCTGCCTGCACATAAACCTTATAGTCGGAAAGCGGCTGCGCCAAATCTGCCATAGTGGCATCGGAGGCCGTCTGAACCATGCCTCCGCCGGCCTCCGATGCGGCAGACGCAGCAGGGGCAGACGGACTTTGCTCGGCAGCGGGACGGCAGGCGGCCAAGCCCAAAGCCAGCAGCAGGGATAATGCGATACGGTTGGTCGGTTTCATGGTTTTACCTCATCAATCGGTTTTAACAAACGGCAGCGGACAGACAGCGGCTGATACCGGCAGTCTGCCTCCTGCCACAATTTAAAGATAATGATAACAGTTTTTATTTAATAAATGTTAATCCCGTTTGAACCAAAATTCAACCGGTGTGCCGGATTTCTTTGATGCAGCACAAACCGCCTCGCCGCCGCAACACAGGACACCGCGCCCGACAGGCCCGAAGCGCGGCGGCTTCCCGATATCGGGCCGTCTGAAACACACGGCGTTTGTTTTGGCTGCGCCCGCTTCTGCTACGCAGCAATGTTTCTGGCGGGTCAAGGCGTATCCCGCTTTATTGCCAAATATTTCCGCCAGCCCGACGACTACCTCGGCCTGCGCACGCTTGGTCTGTCGATGGGGCAATGGCTGAGCCTGCCGATGGTGGTACCGGGGCGGCAGGATTGGTCTGCTCGGATACAAACCGGCAGCCTGATTCCTTCCTTTGCTGCCAACCGGCCATGTCGGATTCGGACAACTCGGCAAACGGCATGGCCGGATAGCGGGTATCCGGCTTGCATTCCCGTTTCAGACGGCATCACGGCATGGTTGCCGCAGTATGGCGCATATTTTCTGCTCCGCAGAAACGGCACACCGCGCCGTTTTCAGACGGCCTGCGGTGCGGACCAAGGTCATGAAGCAGGCTGGCCGGTGCCGACGGGAAAATCGGGCAGGCTGTGCCACAAGGTTTCTTTGCGCGTTCTCGGCCAGGTTTTGATATGCGCCTCCATGCGCGCGGCGGCCGAACGGGAAAGGTTCGAAGCGGCCAGACGCATCGCCAGCGGCTTGTGCATACGGGTAAACCGCGCACCTTTGCCGGATAAGTGGGCGGCAAACCGCCGCGCGGGCGCATTGCTGATGCCGCAGTAAAGTGCGCTGTTGGTGCACAGCAGCAGATAAACGCTCCATGTGCCGGTTTCGGCCGCGCCGCCGTTTTGCCGTATTCCGTCCATCGGCGAATCTTAACACGGCAGCCGTTTGGTGCGTTTGGCCGCATGTTGCGTTTCCTGCCGTCCGGGTTTATCAGAAACTGCGTTTTCAGACGGCCTAAGTGTTACAATCAGGCTGTTTTGATTTTTGAACCCTGCCGCCCGTGTTTGCCGAATCTGCTCCCGCGTCTCTGCTTGAAGGCCTGAATCCCGAACAACTCGCTGCCGTGACGTGGCCGCCGCAGTCGGCGCTGGTGTTGGCCGGTGCGGGCAGCGGCAAAACCCGCGTGCTGACCACCCGCATCGCGTGGCTGCTGCAAAGCGGACAGGCTGGCGTGCACAGCATTCTGGCCGTAACTTTTACCAATAAAGCCGCCAAAGAAATGCAGACCCGCTTGGGCGTGATGATACCCGTGAACGTGCGCGCGATGTGGCTGGGCACGTTCCACGGCCTGTGCCACCGTTTTTTACGCCTGCACCACAAAGCGGCCGGGTTGCCGTCCTCCTTTCAGATTCTCGACAGCAGCGACCAGCTTTCCTTAATCAAACGCTTGCTCAAACAGCTCAATATCGCCGAAGAAGTGATTGCGCCGCGCGCCTTGCAGGGCTTTATCAATGCGCAGAAAGAAAACGGCCTGCGCGCCGGCCAGCTGACCGCGCCCGACCCGCATACCCGCCACCTGATTGAATGTTACGCCGCTTACGACCAAACCTGTATGCGCGAAGGCGTGGTCGATTTTGCCGAGCTGATGCTCCGAAGCTATGAAATGCTGCAAGCGGATGAAACGCTGCGCCGCCATTACCAAAACCGCTTCAACCATATCTTGGTGGACGAATTTCAAGATACCAACAAACTGCAATATGCGTGGCTCAAACTAATGGCGGGCGATACGGCCGCCGTGTTTGCCGTGGGCGACGACGACCAGTCGATTTACCGCTTCCGCGGTGCGCACGTCGGCAATATGACCGCCCTGATGCGCGAATTCGGTATCGAAGCACCGATTAAACTGGAACAGAACTACCGTTCAGACGGCCATATCCTGATCGCCGCCAACGCCGTGATTGCCCACAATGCCGACCGTTTGGGCAAAAACCTGCGCACCGATGCCGACAAGGGCGACAAAATCCGTTTCTACACCGCGCCGACGGATTTCGACGAAGCGCGCTTTATTGTCGAAGAAGCGCAGATGCTGCACCGTGAAGGCCGCCCGCTCGACCAAATCGCCGTGCTGTACCGCAGCAACGCCCAATCGCGCATCATCGAGCAGGCACTGTTTGCCGCCGCCGTTCCCTATAAAATCTACGGCGGCCTGCGCTTTTACGAACGGCAGGAAATCAAACACGCGCTGGCTTATCTGCGGCTGGCCGTCAATCCCGACGACGACAACGCGCTGCTGCGCGTGATTAATGTTCCCCCGCGCGGTATCGGCACCCGCACCGTGGAAAACATTCAGGCCGCTGCCGCAGAGCAGGGCGTTTCACTGTGGCAGGCGGCCTGCGGCATGGGCGCGAAAGCCGCCAAAGTCGCCGCGTTTGTGCGCCTGATTGACGGTTTGCGCGAACAGGCACCGAATGTGCCGCTGGCGGAAATGGTGTCGGCGGCCACCCGCGACAGCGGCCTGATCGAATACTATCAAAACCAGAAAGGCGACCATCAGGACCGTCTCGACAATCTGGACGAACTCATCAATGCCGCTGTGGCGTTCAGGCCGTCTGAAAGCAATTTTGAAATTTTGCCCGAAAATGCGGCGGAACACCCGCTGTTTCCCGTTCTGGCATTTTTAAGTGCCGCCGCGCTTGAATCCGGAGAAAATCAGGCCGCGACAGGCGAAGCGGTGCAATTGATGACCGTCCACGCGGCCAAGGGATTGGAATTTGAGGCCGTTTTCCTCACCGGTATGGAAGAGGGGCTGTTTCCCAGCGAATACAGTTTGGCCGAACGCGGCGGCCTCGAAGAAGAACGCCGTCTGATGTATGTGGCCATTACCCGCGCCCGCAAACGGCTCTATATCAGTACGGCACAACAGCGGCTCTTGCACGGCCAAACCCATTTCGGCGTGGTATCGCGGTTTGTCGAAGAAATTCCCGAAGAAGTGCTGCACCGCCTGTCGCCCGCATCTCAGTTTTCCGCTAATTTTGCCGCCCCGCCCAAGGCCAAACCGCGCCCGGCGGTTACTGTTGCCGCAACACAGCAGTACGGCGGCTTCCGTATCGGACAGAACGTGCGCCATGCCAAATTCGGTACGGGTGTGATTATTGATGCGCTGGACAAAGGCGGCACGGCGCGGCTGACCATCAATTTCGGCAAACAGGGCATCAAAGATTTGGACACCCGGTTCGCCCAATTAGAGGCCGTCTGAAAACGAGCGAAGCGGGTTTCTGTGAAGCTAAAACGCGCAACGCGAGTTGCAGTAAAGCTAAAACGCGCGAAGCAGGTTTTTTGCGAAGCGGAAACGGACCGGTGGGTTTGTGCGGAACGGGAAAGACCGAAGCGGATTCCGCCGCTGCAACGGCAAACAGCGCAAACAGAATCCCGACGCTGACGGCAAGACCATTTCCAACCCGACAGGAGCAAGCCATGTCTCATATTGCCACCGTCCGCTACTGCGGCAGTCTGCACAACGATTTGACCCATTCGGCCAGCGGCAGCACCATCAGCACCGACGCGCCCGTCGATAATCAGGGCAAAGGCGAAGCCTTTTCGCCTACCGATTTATTATCCGCCTCACTGGCAGCCTGTGCGATGACGATTATGGGCATCAAGGCTGCCGGTTTGGGCGTGGAGCTGACCGGCGCGCGTGCCGAAGTAGCGAAAGAAATGGCGGCCGATCCGCGCCGCGTGGCCGCCGTGCGCATCGATTTCTTCCTGAGCCGCGATTTGGACGAACGCAGCCGCCGCATTTTGGAGGCTGCCGCCCATACCTGCCCCGTTGCCCAAAGCCTGCACCCCGATGTGGTCCAGCAGTTCCGTTTCCACTACGAATGACACCGGTATCCGCAAATGAAAAACGCCCGATTGGTCGGGCGTTTTTTGGTCCGATGCCTAAGCGGCGGTGCGCGCCAGGACTTCTTGTGCCAATGCCTGATAGGCCAGCGCGCCTTTGGATTTGGCATCGTAAACCAACGCGGGCATACCGTGGCTGGGGGCTTCGGCCAGCCGCACGTTGCGCGGAATGGCGGTATCGAATATTTGGCGGCCGAAATGCTGTTGCAGCTGGGCGTTTACTTCCAGCACCAAACGGCTGCGGCTGTCGTACATGGTGCGCACAATGCCCAGAATATCGACTTGCGGATTGATGGCCTGACGCACTTTGCGCAGCGTGGCCACCAAATCCGAAATGCCTTCAAGCGCATAATATTCGCACACCATCGGTACAATCACATGGCGCGCGGCCACCAGACCGTTGAGCGTGAGCAGGGTCAGCGTGGGCGGGCAGTCGATTAAAATGTAGTCGTAATCGCCGGCCACTTCGGCCAGCGCGTTTTTCAGGCGCATCTCGCGCGCCAGCTCCTGCACCAGCTCCACTTCCGCACCGGCCAGCGCACGGTTGGCACCCAGCACGGCATAACCGCCCTGCGGGCTGGCTACGGCCGCATCGCGCACGGCCGCATCGCCGAGCAGCACTTGATACACCCCCGACTTGATGGTGTTTTTATCGACACCGCTGCCCGTAGTGGCATTGCCCTGCGGATCCAGATCCGCCACCAGCACACGCTTGCCCGCCTGTGCCAGCGACGCAGCCAGATTGACGGCGGTCGTGGTTTTGCCGACCCCGCCTTTTTGATTGGCAACCGCGATAATGTGTGCGCTCATAATGCCTGCCGCAAGAAAATCAAAGACAGCGGATTGTACCGCCATTCACGCTGTTTGGGTATGGCGCGGGAAGAGTCAGGCCGTCTGAAAACTTTCAGACAGTCAATATGGCAGGTTTTGTTTCTCAATGAAATTGCCCAGCACATCGGGGGCATACCATTCCAATGCCCGGCAGTATGCCGCAAATTCAAAAACGTCCAAACGCCTGTCGCCGGTTTCCACTTTGCCCACAAACGAATGAATCACATTCAGCCGGTCGGCCAGAGCACGCTGCGACAAACCCAGTTCCAGCCGGCGCTGAATCAGAATTTGCCGCAGGTGCAGATGCTCGGCGGAGTGGACGGAAAGACGCAGATTGGCCATTGCACCGATTTTAGGTACAATAGCTGTTGCACCTGTTTTGGGTGCAACACCATTTTAATACTCAGGCCATGACTGCGATTCCCATCTGCCTAGAAACACCGTTCGACCGGATCCGCAACGGCATCATCGACGAATACCTCAGCAGCGTGCAAGACTACCCGTGGATTGTTACCTTTTCCGGCGGTAAAGACAGCACACTGGTGGCGCATCTGGTGTTTGAAGCCCTGCTCGAACTGCCGCCCAGCCTGAGGCGGCGGCAGCTCTATTTCGTGTCCAACGATACGCTGGTGGAAAGCCCACTGGTGGTGCGGCATATGCGCGAAGTACTGAAACAGATCGAAACGGCCGCTGCCATCCTGAAACTGCCGGTCAGCGGACACATCACCACGCCGAGGCCGTCTGAAACCTTTTGGACGCTGCTGATCGGTAAAGGCTATCCCTCGCCCAACCGCTCTATGCGCTGGTGCACCGACCGACTGAAAATCGAACCGACCAGCACATTTGTCAAAGAAACCGTCAATGCCAACGGTGCGGCCATCATCATTTTAGGCGTGCGCAAAGACGAGTCGGCCACGCGCAAAGCCAGCATCGAAAACCATCAAAATCTGGAAAACTCCAATCTCACGCCGCATACCGGCCTGCCCAACGCTTTTGTTTACCGCCCGATTGCCGATTTGACCACCGACGATGTATGGGAATTTCTTGCCGCCAACACCCCGCCGTGGGGCGGCACGCATGATGCCCTAATCCGTCTCTACCGCGAAGCGGCCGGCGGCGAATGCCCGATTGTCCTTTCTCGGGAAGAAGCACCCGGCTGCGGTACCAATTCCAGCCGCTTCGGCTGCTGGACGTGTACCGTCGTCAATAAAGATAAAAGCCTGCAAGGCTTTGTCGATGCGGGAAAAACCGAATTTCAGCCGCTGCTGGATTTCCGCGACTGGCTGGTTGAAATCCGCAACAGGCCGGAATACCGCCAAGTCGAACGGCGCAACGGCACGGTAACCATCAAAGGCGGCAGACACATTCCCGGCCCGTTTACGCTGGAAGCGCGGCAGATGATTTTGGACAGACTCCTGGCTGTTCAGACGGCCTACGGCGGCGAACTGATTTCACAGGAAGAAGTCGACATGATTAAAAAAATCTGGACGGAAGATGTCATTCAGACCTACACAAGGAAAAAGTATGAGCAAAGCAGAAGAAAAAGTAGCCGATTTATTGCTGTGGAGTGATGACGCAGCCAAACAGCTGATGACCGAAATTGCCGCCGAACACGGCGTATCCGTTGAAGCATTGGCCGAATTGGTGGCGTGGGAGCGCGACCAGCAGGAACGTGTCCGCCGGCGCGGTATGACGGAAATGTTTGACGAAATTTTTGAAAATAAAAGCTACTGGAAATAAATCATGTGGATACATTCAATCCGCCTGCGTAATTTTAAGTCTTACGACAATGCGTTTTTCAGTTTTCCGGAATCTGACGGTGAGCGCAATATCGTATTAATCAGTGCACAAAACGGCCACGGTAAAACCACGCTTTTAGAAGCTGTTTATCTGTGTCTGTATGACAAGGATGCGGTCAGCCATCTGCAACGGGCGGGTTTGAACGGCAGGGGAAAAGGTTATGCCGATTTTCTGCAATCGGCTTTGCACCATCAGGCCGAAATCAAATACGGCCGCAGTGAAATGGCTTTGGAGTTGGAAATCCGGCAACACTATCAAGGTAGGAAATACGGTTTGCGCATCAAGCGTAAATGGTATTTCGACAGTAACGGCAAATACCAGCCTGCCGACAACTCGGTCATCATTGAGTTGGCTAAAAATGACAATTACAAATTGGTTGACGAAGATATGGCGGACAAGTATCTGAACGCATATGCGCTGCCGATAGACTATGCACCGTTTTTCTTTTTCGACGGAGAAAAAATTGTGAAAACCGCTGAAGGAAGCGGCGCTGGAGTGTGGCTGAATCAGGCTCTGAAAGGCTTGTTGGGTGTGACTTTGCTGGAAAAGCTGCGCGTCAGTTTAAAAGACTACCGCACCAAAAATATTTCTCAGAACAGCAGCGATAAAATGCAGAAAGATTTGGTAGAAGCCGAACGTAAGCTGCAACAGGTGCAAGCTGCTTTGGCGGTGTCCAATGAAGAGCTGGCAGATGCCCAGGCACAATGGCAGCATTGGACGGAAAAACGCGACAGTTTGATGCAGCAGCTCGGCGGCGGCAGCGATATCCGTACTTCGCAAGATTTGATGGCTCAGCGTGAAAAGCTGGAAAAAGAAATGGAGGAGTTTCAGAGCCATATCAAAGCTGCTGTGAAAGCCATGCCGCTGGCTTTTCTCCCCAGAGGCCGTCTGAAAAATTTACAGGTGCAATTGGAGCGCGAGAAAAACCGTTTGAACCACGAAGCAGGCAAAGACCAGATTGCCGACAAAGTGGATGATTTTTGGCAGGCTTTTGTTGCCAGCGAAAAAGTCGGACAGGCATTTGGCGCCATGGCAGACACCATTTTCAACCAGCCCGTATTGAAAGAGGCGGTCAAAGACTGCTGGGAAAAGCTGTTTTACCCGCTACCTGAGAACTGTGCGGACAAAATCGAACACAATTATCTTTCAGTCAATGCCCATGCGGAGATTCAAAATGAAATCAGTAGATTAAGTGGCATTCCGCAAGGCGGAATCGGCAAATGGCTGGAGGAAAATGAAAAACGCGAATCGGAACGCAAACGGGTGATTGCCGAAATCGAGAATCTGCAAGGTACTAATAATGACGAGCTTGTCGGGCAACTGAAAGAAGCCAACCAAGAAACCGATAAATACAAAGAGCGTTCAGGCCGTTTGAAAAGCAATCTGATTCAATCCCAAAAACAGCAGGAACGTTTGAGCAATGAAGTTTCTGATTTACAGAACAGAATCAGCGACAGCAATCCTCAATTGCTTAAATCGCGCCGTGCAGGAGAGGTGGATAACGTCATCGTACGCCTGATTGAAGAATTGCTGAAACAGAAAGTTGGCGCTGTGGGAGAAGCTGCTACACGGATTAACCGTGACATCGCCCACGACAAACGTATCGACCGTATCCGTATTAAAGCTAACGGGCAAATGAGTCTGTTCGGTTATGACGGTTATGAAACCCATGTCGATACATCGGCAGGGCAAATGCAGATTTTGATTATGTCGCTGGTGTCGGCATTGGCGGAAGTGACGCACTATCAAGCCCCATTTATTATTGACACGCCTCTGGCGCGTTTGGACAAAGGCCACCGTGAGGGCTTGTTTAACCACTGGGCCGGTTTAAGGCAGCAAGTGGTTTTGTTGTCGCAGGATACGGAAATCACATCCGAAGTGTACCGCCGTTTGGAGCCGCATATCAGCCGTACCTATCTGGTGAAGGCCGAATCATTGATGAGCGGCGGTGCACGCTCGCAGGTAACTGCCGACGTATATTTTGAATAACAGGCCGTCTGAAATATACAGGAAAACATCATGTACCAATTGGAACATACCGATAAAGGTTGGGACACCGACTTTTTCCACACCCTGATGGGCGAAAAGCGGATTTTTTCCAGCAAAGCCGCCAAACAGATCCGCACCCGTCTCCATGATGCGGGCGCACTGCCCCCGTTTGACGGCCATTACGACTGGGCGATGCTGTGCATCGGCTACTGTTTGGCCAGAGGCTTTGCCGACAGCGCGGGCAGGCTGATTCCCGCGCCCGACACACAAGGGACGGAAATTGTTTCGTTCCAAACCTGTTTTCAGAGCTATTCGCGCCTGTGGCTGGTGATGTTGAGCGATACATTGTTCCGTCTCAATCCCGACAAAGCCGTCACCAAAGACGATTTATATACGCTGATTCAGAACTTATGGCACACCGGCGCGGTGGAGCTGGAAAAATCTTGGGAAGGATGTAAACGGTTTAAGCCTGACGATGAATTGGCCGCACGGCAGACTTTTTTGAATGAGCTGACCGATTTGGCGGTAAAAAATGCCGGCACCGGCACGTCTGCCTCCGTTTCAGACGGCCCCGGAAATACGGCACAAACGGAAAACCGCAAACAGTCTCTGCGCAAAGCACTCAGCCAAATGAATATTCCCGTGGCCGAGCTGGCATTCAGCCATGCCGGTGCACGTTACGATATTTACCGTTTGCGTTTGAGTGAATATAAAGATGTGAAAAAATCCCATCAGGCTTTATGTTCGGCCTTGGGCGTGAAAGCGGAATCGCTGCACATTGTGCCCAGCTACAACAACGGCAGCCATGCTTATGATGTGAGCTGCTGCGCGATGAGTCAAGCTGGCACAAACTGGGGGCGCAGAAATTCAGAGAAGCCATGCAGTCGTATCAGGACGACTTTGCCCTGCCTGTGTGCATCGGCATCGACGAATACGGCAAAGCGCATTTTCAGGACTTGGCCCGCGCGCCGCATCTGCTGATCGGCGGCAGCACCGGTTCGGGCAAATCGGTTTTGGTGCGTACGATGCTGCGCAGCCTGTTTGATTTGTGCAGAGGGCAGGACAAATTGGAAGTGGCCATTCTCGATGTCAAAAAAATCGATTATCAGATATTTGCAGACGAAGAAGACCTCTATGAAGAGCGGATTCTGGACGATTATGACGAAATGTATCAATTTTTGCGCGACAGCGTTGCTGAATCCGACCGCCGTTACAGCCTGATGCAGCAATACGGCGTACAGAAATTGCAGGAGCTGCCCGATTCGGTGCGCCCGCGCTACCGCGTGATTGTGGTGGACGAGTTGGCCAATCTGCTCAAACAGCATAACAATATGGAAAAGCCATTGATAATGTTGGCGGAAAAAGCACGCGCTTCGGGCATTCATCTGGTTTTGAGTACCCAACGCCCCGATGCCGAAACGTTTAGCGGTACACTTCGCACCAACCTGCCTGCGCGCATTGCCCTGAAGGTGCAGAAGTCCACAGAATCGAAAATCATTCTGGACGAAACCGGCGCGGAACACCTGCTCGGACAGGGCGACCATTTGGTTCGCTGGGGCAGCGGCAGCGCGTATTTTCTGCATGGCTTTGATGTGTAGGAACGGTTGAAAATCCAAGGCCGTCTGAAAATCTTTTCAGACGGCCTTGCCGCAGGCATTTGAATGTTGCACCTGATATGCGGATGTAAGATGTCCGGCTCAGCAAACCAAACTGCCCGAAAGCAAACAAATCTGCCGGAAACCGCTCATGCCGCTTGCGGGCGGTAGCGGCTTGGCGGCCACCCGAACAGTTTTTTAAAGGCTTTACTGAAACACTCGGGATTGCCGTATCCGGCCAGCGCCGCCGCTTCGCCGACGCTGTGGTTTTGCAGCAGTGCGTTGCGTGCCAGTTGCAGGCGGTATTCGCGGCGGTAGTGGGCGATGCTGATGCCGAAGGCCGTCTGAAACTCCTGCTGCAATGTGGTGGGGTTGCTGTGGCAGGCTTTGGCCAATGTGTTCAGGCAGGCATTGGCAGCCGCCGGGTCGTGCAGCAGTTTGAGCAGTTTTTGCAGCCGCGCAGACAACGGTTCGGCACAGTGGTCGGGAAACAGGGTCTGCAAAACTTCTGCGGCCAGTGCCATGCTCTGCATGGTTTGGTGCAGTGCGCGCCACGGTGCGGGGCGGCGGCAAGTCTGCATCAGGCTGCGGATTTTCTCGGCCAAAGGCCGGGTAATCTCCAGATAATGCGGTTGGAGATGGGCCCGGCGTAAGGCTTTCAGAATGTGGGGCGGACAGCCCATATTTTCCAGCCAAACATTGCTGCACAATAAAACCAGTTCGCGCTGGCAGCCGCTATGGAAGATTTTGCAGCCTTCTTCCGGTGTATTGATTGGCAGGCAGACCGCCGAGCGGCTGCTGTCTGCCTGCAGTCTGATTTCACGGCTGCCGAAGCGGAGATGGGATTGCCCTTCCAACGTAAAAATAAGGCGTAACGCCGGATAGAAACGGCCGCTTTCGCGGCAGGTGCCGTTCAGGGTGGTGAGTTCGCTGTGTTTCAAGTCGAGGCCGCCGAGCATGAAATAAGTGTTGACGGTGCCGTGTTGGTGAGAGAGGCGGACGGGGTGGGCGGTATGAATCATTTTGTTGCGGTAGGGGTATTGTTGCGGATTTTTCGGGTCGTGCGGTAACGGTTAATCATATAATAAATCTAAGAATAGTTCTCAATTCTAAGGAGTATCCGTGATGAAAACAAGCCGTTTGATTTTCCGCCTCGCGCCATTGCCCGCGCTGTTTGCCGCTGCATTCGCCTCTGCCGCCGAGCAGGCCGAATTGGAAAGGGTTGATGTGTACGGCACGCGTAATGCCGCGCGTTACGAATATGTGTCCGACTCCGCGCAAACGCGCACTGCCGCCAAAACCGACGGTTCGCTGATGGATGTTCCGCAATCCTCCAGTACGGTTACGCGCCGCCATTTGGATGAACGCGAACCGCAGGATATTGCGGAAACGCTGGCTTATACTTCGGGTGTGTCGGGCGGCTACCGCGGTGAAAATACGCATATCGAAATGTCGGTGCGCGGCATCGGCGGCAAAAGCAACGGCGGCGGCCAGCCGACGTTTTGGGACGGTTTGCGCTACGGTGCTTCGCTGGAAATCAATCCCTACATCATCGACCGCATCGATATTCTGAAAGGTCCGGCTTCCATGCTGTACGGGCAGAGCAATCCGGGCGGCATTGTCAACCTGATGACCAAACAGGCCACCGGCAGCAACGAAAGTGAAATCGTGCTGAAAACAGGAAGCGGAAACCGCGCGGAAATCGGTTTGGATATAGATAAAGAATGGAACGGACAATTGGCCTACCGTTTGGTGGCCAATGCCAAACAAGTGGACTGGCAGGCGGGCAAACAGACGCGCCAACGCAGCCTGACGCTCGCACCCTCATTGATGTGGCGGCCTACGGAACGCACCAAGTTGGTATTGAAAGGGCTTTACGAAAGGCAGCCGGAGGCAGGCGATCGCAATTTTCTGATTAGCGATGGAACGCTGTTTCCCGTCGACAGGCAACGTATTCCGCTCGACTTTTTCAGCGGCGACCCTGACTACCACAATCTGAACAATACCAAAAACCAAATCGGCTACGAACTGGAACACAAGTTTAACGACAATCTGAGCCTGCAGCAGAACCTGCGTTACGGTGCCTATAACAACTATCTGAAATCCTTGGTGGTGTGGAACTCGCTCGGCGGCAGCAATGTCCGGCGCATGGCACGCATTTTTGATGAAAACTGGCGTGAGTTTCAGGCAGATACCCGGCTGGTGTGGAAAACGGGTTCGGATGCCTTGCGCCACACGGTGCTGTTCGGCGCGGATTACCAGGACAGCCGCAGCGGTTTGAAAAGCTATTTGGGCGATGCGCCGCCGATTGACTGGCGCAAACCGGTTTACGGTGTGGCAGTCGATACTCCGGCTTTAAGCGGCGACGAAAAGAGCCGTGTCCGCCAAACCGGCCTTTATCTGCAAGACCGGATCGAATGGGGCAACTGGCGCTTCCTGCTCGGCGGCCGTTACGATATGGCCGGTACTTCGCAGGAGAATAGGTTCAGGGCAACATCCAACAGCCATTCCGACAATAAATTCACTTGGCGGGCAGGCGCGGTTTACCGTTTTTCAGACGGCCTCAGTGCCTACGCCAATTATGCGACTTCGTTTCTGCCCGAAGCGGGCATCTCGGCCGACGGCGGCAGCTTAAAACCGACTACCGCCAATCAGGTGGAAGTGGGTGTGAAATACCGGCCGACGCCGCGGGTATTGCTGACCGGCGCACTGTTCAACATCAATCAATCCAATTTGTCGGTGTACGATCCGGTAACCTGGCAGAAAACGCAGGTCGGCAAAGTCCGTACACGCGGTGCGGAAATCGAAGTACAGGGCGACATCACGCCGCAATGGGGCATCAGCGGCAGCTATACCTATTTAGACAAGAAAGTGCGCGAGGACAGCAATCCCGCCTTGGTCGGCACCACACAATGGGGCGTACCGAAACACTCCGCTTCGCTTTGGCTGGATTACCGCTTCGGCAGCCAAAACCCGCTCAAAGGCCTGAGCATCGGCACGGGTCTGCGCCATACCGGCAAAACCTGGGGCGATAACGCCAATACCTTCCGAGTGCCCGCCTATACGGTTTGGGACATGAAACTGGCCTACAAACCCGGCAGCGCCGTTCCCGCGCTGAAAGGCACGCAAGTGCAGCTGAACGTGCAGAATCTCGCCGGCAAACAATATGTAGCCTCTTGCGCCAACCGCGTCTCATGTTTCTATGGAAAAGGCCGTGTTTGGACGCTTTCCGGCGGCTATCGTTGGTAAGGGCAGGCCGAATGAAATATTTGCTTGCTTTGGTCTTAACCGCCGCGCCGCTCGCGGCCGCTGCCGATACGGTACGGCAGGCCTGTCTGAAAGGCCGTGCCGAAGATCGGATTGCCGTTGATTTAACTGAAGGCCGTTATATTGAAGGAAACATCGAATTCAGCCGTCTTGACTTTTCCCGCAGCGGCGTGTCGCTGAGCGCGGTTTCCGACACCGCACCCGAACGCAAATTGTTCGGCGACCAAACCAACCCGCAGGATTTTTTACTGTGGTATCCGTACGGCAGCCGCGTTTGGCTGAAATTGAGCGCACCGGACAACCGCCGTATGTGTTACCGGCTCACCCTGAAACAGAGTGCGGCGCATTACGATGAAACGGTGCGTGAAAACGCAGTGCCGCAAAGCCCGCGTTTGCAGCAGTTGCAGCGGGAAATTGCCCGGCAAGGCAGCCGTGCCGAAGAGCGGTTTTGGACGGAAATCCGCCGGCAGGGCGCACCTTTGGTGGAAAAAGCCGATAGCGGGCACAGCCTGCTCACTTTTCTTTACCGCAACGCCGCGCACAACGTGCGCCTGCTCGGCGGGCCGTCGAATGATCACGAATGGCTGGAGAAACTGCCCGGCAGCAGCGTGTGGTATAAAACATTTAAAGTCCGCAACGATTTGCGGCTGAGCTATCGTTTGGCACCCGATATTCCCACGCCATACGGTGCCGATGCTTACCGTCGTCGCCGTGCCCTATTATCGGTTTTGATGCCCGACCCGCTCAACCGCCGCCGTTTTGCCGAATTCTCGCTGGTCGATTTGGCTGAGCCGCACGACCAAGCAGCCGCTGCACCGCGAGGCCGTCTGAAAAATTATGCGTTCCACAGCAAAAAACTCGGCAACTCCCGCCGTATCTGGATTTACCAAACCGACCCGCAAGCTGCCGACCCTGTGGTGCTGTATTTGTTCGACGGTTGGCAGTATCTCTACGAAACCCGCCTGGTACCGATACTTGACGGCCTGCGGCGCCAAAACAGATTGCCGCCCGTAGCCGTGGTATTTATCGATAATGCCGACAGACGCGCCGAATTACCGGCCAATCCCGATTTTGCCGATATGCTCGCCGAAGAGCTGATGCCTTTTGTCGAACAACATACCGCCATCCGCCACCGGCCACAGCATACCGTTGTTTCAGGCAGCAGCTATGGCGGATTGGCCGCTGCCTATGCTGCCTACCGCAGGCCGGAAACTTTCGGCAATGCCATTCCGCTTTCCGGCTCGTTCTGGCACAAAAACAATAACGGACAGAAGCTGGCCGACCAAGTCGCCGCAAAAAAACTTCCGCCCCAACATTGGTTTATCGCTGCCGGCAGTTACGAAACCGCACGTACCGGCGAAGATCCCGCTGACGGCATTGCCGCCGGCAGCCGCCGTTTGGCCGATGTGCTGACTGCGCAAGGGCATGATGCCGTCTATCGGGAATACAGCGGCGGCCACGACTATGCCGTCTGGCAATATGCCTTAACCGACGGCTTGGTTTATTTGTTTGGCAGATCCCGTTAGCAAATTGAGCTGTGTGATTTTTGAGCAATACGCAGTTTGGGTTGCCAAACCCAACCAAACCGCAAACTTAACCCAACCCTTGCAGACGGCCTTGTCGGCTGTTTTCAGCGGTTTGAACAATCAGCCCACTTTATCGCCCGGCTGTGCACCTTCGTGTACGTCGAGCAGGCGCAGTTTGCCGTCTGCACCGGCGGCGGAGAGAATCATGCCTTCGGACATGCCGAATTTGGCCATTTTGCGCGGGGCGAAGTTGGCGACGGCGATGACCATGCGGCCGTTGAGCGCGGCGGGGTCGGGATAGCTGGCGGCGATGCCGGAGAAAATCACGCGCTGTTCAAAGCCGAAATCGAGGTCGAATTTCAGCAGTTTGGTGCTGCCCTCGACCGCTTCGCAGTTGAGTACTTTGGCCACGCGCATATCGATTTTCATAAAGTCGTCGAAACTTGCCTGTTCGGCTACGGGGGCGTAGGCCGGAGTTTCGGCGGAGGCGGTTTCGGCTGGGGTCGTACCACCGGCAGGCTGCGCACTCTGAATGCTTTGTTTGTTGGCTTCGATTAAGTTGTCCACTTGTTTTTGCTCCACGCGCTGCATTAAATGTCGGTATGGGTTGATGGTATGGTTTTCAGGCAGGGGTTCGCGGGTGTTTGTCCAGGTAATCGCGTCTAAATTCAGGAATTTGGCGGCGTTTTGCGCGGTTTGCGGCAAGACGGGCGCGAGGTAGGCGGTGAGCATGGCAAAAGCATTAATCAGCTCGCTGCATACTTCGTGCAGCCTGTCGTCCTGCCCTTCCTGTTTGGCCAGTTCCCACGGTTTGTTGGCATCGACATATTCGTTTACTGTGTCGGCCAGTGCCATGATTTCGCGCAGGGCGCGGGCGTATTCGCGGTTTTCGTAATCTTCGGCAATGTGTTCTGATTTTTCGGCCAGCTGTTTCAATAACGGGCTGCCTGAAACGTCTTTCAGACGGCCGTCAAAGCGTTTGTGGATAAAGCCGGCGGCACGGGCGGCGATGTTGACGTATTTGCCGACCAGATCGCTGTTTACGCGGGCGATGAAGTCGTTCAGGTTCAAATCGATGTCTTCGATTTTGCTGTTGAGCTTGGCGGCGATGTAGTAGCGCATCCATTCGGGGTTCAGACCCTGTTCCAGATACGAGCGGGCGGTGATGAAGGTGCCGCGCGATTTGGACATTTTTTGGCCGTCAACCGTTAAGAAGCCGTGGGCGAATACGCCTGTCGGCGCGCGGTGGCCGCTGAACTTCAGCATGGCCGGCCAAAAGAGCGCGTGAAAATAGAGAATGTCTTTACCGATAAAGTGGTACATCTCGGTTTGGCTGCCGGCTTTGAAAAACTCGTCGAAATCCACGCCGATGCGGTCGCACAGGTTTTTAAACGAAGCCATGTAGCCGACGGGCGCATCCAGCCACACATAGAAATATTTGCCCGGCGCGTCGGGGATTTCAAAGCCGAAATAAGGCGCGTCGCGCGAAATGTCCCAGTCGGATAAGCCGCCTTCGCCGTTGCCGTCAGGGTGCAGCCATTCGTTCATTTTGTTCAGGGCTTCGGGTTGCAGGTGCGGCCGGATGCGGCCGTCTGAAAGCGTGGTGCTGCCCGCTGTCCATTCTTTCAGATAGTCGGCGCATTCGCCCAGTTTGAAGAAAAAGTGTTCCGATTCGCGCAGTTCGGGCTTGGCACCGGAAACGGCGGAATAGGGGTTAATCAGTTCGGTGGGCGAGTAGGTGGTGCCGCAGCTTTCGCAGTTGTCGCCGTATTGGTCTTTGGCACGGCATTTGGGGCATTCGCCTTTGACAAAGCGGTCGGGCAGGAACATCTGTTTTTCGGGGTCGTACAGCTGGGCTATGGTGCGGCTTTCGATTTTGCCGTCTGCTTTGAGTGCGAGGTAAATCTGTTCCGACAGTTGGCGGTTTTCGGGGGAGTGGGTGGAGTAGTAGTTGTCGTAGCCGATGAGAAAGCCGGTAAAGTCGGCCAAGTGTTCGGCATGGGTTTTTTCAATTAGGGCTTCGGGCGTGATGCCCTGTTTTTGCGCGGCGAGCATGACGGGTGTGCCGTGCGTGTCGTCGGCGCAGCAGTAGTGGCATTCGTGGCCGCGCAGTTTTTGGAAGCGTACCCAGATATCGGTTTGGATATGTTCGACCATATGGCCGAGATGGATACTGCCGTTGGCATAGGGCAGGGCGGAGGTAACGAGAATTTTGCGTGGGGTCATGATGGCTCGGAACAGACGGAAAGAAAACGCAATTATAGCGCAAAGCCGCGCACAAAGGCCGTCTGAAAACGAGCGCAGCGAGTTTCTGCGAAGCTAAAACGGGCGCAGCGAGTTTCTGCGAAGCTAAAACGGGCGCAGCGGGTTTCTGCGAAGCTAAAACGGGCGCAGCGGGTTTCTGCGAAGCTAAAACGGGTAAAGCGGGTTTCTGCGAAGCTAAAACGGGTAAAGCGGGTTCTGCGGAGCGGAAACGGAGTGCGGTACGGTTTCTGTGCGGCAAAACGGACGGAATGGTTTCAGCGGAACGGAGACACAGCCCAACCCACACGGCTTGTCCGGCAGGAATCGGCCAAGTGGGTTTTGCAAACGGAATACAGCCGTTCAGACGGCCTGCCGTATGGCGGCCAGATGGGCGGCGACGGCTTCGGCGGTGCGGCGGCTGGCACCTTGGTGCTGCCGTATCCAGCCTGCCGCACGGTCGGCCATGTCCTGCCGTGCGGCCGCGTCGCAGAGCAGGCGTTCGGTTTGCGCGCGCCATCCGGCGGCATCGGCTACCTGTATGGCGGCACCGGCATTCAGGGCCGCGGCGCAGGCAGCGGCAAAGTTATAGGTGGACGGGCCGAAGAGAGTCGGCACACCGGCGGCAATCGGTTCGATGATGTTCTGGCAGCCGCTGTCCACCAGGCTGCCGCCGACAAAGGCGACATCGGCCGCCGCATAATAGGCCGCCAATTCGCCCATACTGTCGCCGATCCAGACTTGGGTGTCGGCCGCTATGGGTGTGCCGCTGCTACGCTTTTGGACGCGGAATCCCAATCTGCGCGCGGTTTCATACGCAGCACCGAAGCGTTCGGGGTGGCGCGGTACGATGACCAGCAGCGCGTTTCCCCGATAGTCCCGCCAGGCATGCAGCAGTTTTTCCGCTTCGTCTCCGCCCTGATGGTGGCGCGTACTGCCGCATACGACGGTCGGGCGCGTGCCGGTCAGGCGGCGGAACAGGGCGGCGGCCTGCTGCTGTTGCGCAGTCGGTTCGACATCGTATTTGGTGTTGCCGAACACTTCGATGCGGCGCGCGCCCAGTTTTGCCAAGCGGCGGGCATCGTCGGTGCTTTGGGCGAAACAGCCGCTCAGCCCGGCCAGTGCGGGGGCGACCAGTCCGCGGATTTTTTGGTAGCCGCGCAGGGATTTTTCCGACAGCCGCGCATTGGCCAGAAACAGCGGCACACCGTTTTTGTGGCAGGCGTGCATCAGGTTCGGCCAGATTTCGGTTTCCATCAGAATGCCTGCCAGCGGGCGGTGTTCGCGCAGAAACTGTGCGGCATATTCGGGCTTGTCGTAAGGCAGATAGCGGCATTGCGCATCGGGAAACAGGGCTTGGGCGGTGGCGCGGCCGGTGGGGGTCATTTGTGTTACCAGCAGCGGCGTGTCGGGAAAACGGCGGCGCAGTTCGGCGGCCAAGGGTTGGGCGGCACGGGTTTCGCCCACGGAAACGGCGTGTATCCACAGCACGCCCGTGCGCGCATCGGGCAGCGGTCTGCCGAAGCGTTCGTCCCAGTGGGCGGCATAGGCGGCATCGGTTTTGGCGCGGCGGTTCAGGTAATATTTTGCTGCGGCCGGTGCCATCGTCCACAGTGCGCGGTAAACGGTTTGCCACATGATTGGGAGTCCTTTAACGGCGGCGGTGCAAAAGGCCGTCTGAAAACGGCGCGGTGCGCCGTTTCTGCACAGCTAAAACGAACGAAGCAGGTTTTTGTGAAGCTAAAAGTGTTTCTGCACAGCCGAAACAATACCGGATTTTCAGACGGCCTGTGTGCTGTCTGCCGATACGGACGGCTCCGGCAGCACTTGTCGGGCAAGGCCGTCTGAAAACGGCAGGAGCGGGAAAACGGATGGGTTTCGGTACAGAAGCCAATGTTCCCGTTTCAGTGGCGCAAACCCGCATTTTGAATGGTTTTTGGCCACGCGGGAATCCGCTTGGATGATTTGCAACTGTGCAGACAGGCCGTTATTTTTCCGCTTTGCCTGATTCTATGCAGAAACAGTTCTGGGTTGCGCTGAAACGGCGCGGTGCACCGTTTCAGGCGGCCTGTGGTCAGCGGTTGCGCAGGTTCAATACGTCCTGCATATCGAACAGGCCGCGCCTCCCGCCGAGCCAGACGGCGGCACGCACGGCACCGGCGGCAAAAGTCATGCGGCTGCTGGCTTTGTGGGTGATTTCCACGCGCTCGCCGTCGGTGGCGAACAGGGCGGTGTGGTCGCCGACAATATCGCCCGCGCGCACGGTGGCAAAACCGATGGTGGACGGGTCGCGCACGCCGGTATGCCCTTCGCGGCCGTACACGGCGCATTCTTTCAAATCGCGACCGAGCGCGGCGGCCACCACTTCGCCCATACGCAAGGCCGTGCCGCTGGGGGCATCGACTTTGTGGCGGTGGTGTCCCTCGATGATTTCGATGTCGTAGCCTTCGTTCAATACGCGGGCGACGGTGTCGAGGATATGGAAAGTCAGGTTCACGCCCACGCTGAAATTGGCGGCAAACACAATGCCGGTTTTTTCGGCTGCCGCCGCAATCGCCGCTTTGCCCGCATCGTCGAAACCGGTGGTGCCGATAATCAGGTTCACGCCCGCTTCGGCGCATTTTTGCAGATGGGTCAGCGTCGGTTCGGGGCGGGTGAAATCAATCAGCACATCGCTGGCGGCCAGCACGGCATCGATGTCGCTGCTGACTCTGATGCCGGTATTTAGGCCGACGGCATAGCCTGCGTCCAAGCCCAGCGCAGGCGAGGCGGCGTGTTCCAGCGCGCCGCTCAAAACGGTGTCGGGGTGGTTGTTTACCGCTTCCACCAGCACTTTGCCCATGCGGCCGTTTGCACCCGCTATGGCGATTTTCAATTGGCTCATGTTCTGTTCCCGTCCGTTTACCGGCCGTCTGTCTGGCGGCGTTTCACTTCTGCTACCGCGTATTCGATGGCGTTGCCTTCTGCGCGTGCCAGGCGGTCGTTTTCAAACCACAAGGTCAGATAGCGTGAGGCTTCGGTTTCCACGATGCCGTTGCGGCTGATTTCGTAGGTGTAGTCCCAGCGGTCGGCATGGAAGGGATCGCGCAGCATCGGGGTGCCGAGCAGCAGCTGCACCTGATCGCGGCTCATGCCCTGTTGCAGCGACACAACGGCATAGGGATCCAGTTGGTTGCCCTGAATCACTTGGAGTTTGTAGGACGGAAAGTTGGATATGCGGTCGGCCGAACAGGCACTCAGCACCAGTGCGGCGGCCAGCAGAATGACGGTTTTGTTCACATGACACCTCATTGGCGGATTGGCGACGGCGGCAGTATGGCACAGGCACACGGCAATTGAAAACCTTTATCATCCGATAGTGGGCAAAGCCGCCAAATTTGCGTATTATATCGGCAATCATCATCTTGCGGTAGGAAAGTGCCATGAACAGTAATATTGCCCAATTGAAAGACAGCGGTTTGAAAGTAACCGGCCCGCGCCTGAAAATTCTGGATTTGTTCGAATCGCGCCCGGGCGAACATATGAGTGCGGAAGATGTCTACCGCATTTTGCTTGATGAAGGTGTAGAAATCGGCGTGGCCACCATTTACCGCGTGCTGACCCAGTTCGAGCAGGCGGGCATTCTGCTGCGCCACCATTTCGAAACCGGCAAGGCGGTGTACGAACTCAATCAGGGCGGCCACCACGACCATCTTGTCTGTGTCAAATGCAGCCATGTCACCGAGTTCCACAACGAAGAAATCGAGGCTTTGCAGGAAAAAATCGCCGAAGAAAACGGCTACCGCATCGTCGATCATGCGTTGTATATGTACGGTGTGTGCAGCAACTGCCGTAAAAAGGAAAAACGCTGATGGATGTTTTCAGACGGCCTCGAAGGCCGTCTGAAAGCGTTTTCCCGCCGCACGATGATTCCCTTTCTGCCTGAGGGCGACTACCGCTTTCCCGACCCCGCCCGCGCCTTGGCCGAACATGACGGCCTGGTCGGCGTGAGTGCCGATTTGGATTCCGGCCGCCTGCTTTCGGCCTACCGTGCGGGCATTTTTCCGTGGTATGCCGACGGACACTTTTTCTATTGGTTTGCCACCGCGCCGCGCGCCGTCATTTTCCCCGACCGGCTGCACATCGGCCGTTCTCTGGCCAAAACCCTGCGCAACCGTTCCTACCGCATCACGGTGAATTTGGATTTTTCTGCCGTGATTGCCGCCTGTGCCGCCGCGCCGCGTCCCGGTCAGGACGGCACTTGGATCGCACCCGAATTTCAGACGGCCTATACGCATCTGCACCAAATCGGCCATGCCCATTCTTTCGAGTGCCGCTATCCCGACGGTGCGGGCGGCGAATATCTGGCGGGCGGCTTCTACGGCGTGCAGATCGGCCGCGTGTTTTACGGCGAATCCATGTTTGCCGCCGCGCCCGATGCGTCGAAAACCGCTTTTGCCTGCGCCGTGCCGTATTTGGCGCGCTGCGGCATCGCGTTGATTGACTGCCAGCAGGATACACCGCATATGCGCCGCTTCGGCGCGCAGGCCATACCGTTTGCCGAATTTCAGGCGGCCTTGCGCCGCGAAAACGCCCGCCCGCCGGTATCCCCGATCGGCCGCGGTACCATTGCGCAAAACGGCTGTTGAACGCCTGCCACGTCCGTACCGTTTCGGGTTAAAATATACGCCGTTACCCGTCAGGCCGTCTGAAAACAGACAGGCCGTTTCCCCCTTTTTCTTTCAGGAACCGCATTATGTCATTGCAGAACACCATCGAAACCGCGTTTGAAAACCGCACCGACATTAACCCCGCCAACGTTGCCCCCGAAGTCAGGGAGGCCGTTTTGGAAACCCTGCGCCGTCTGGACGACGGCAGCCTGCGCGTGGCAGAGCGCGAAAGTACCGGCAAATGGAAAGTCAACGAATGGGCGAAAAAAGCCGTGCTGCTTTCGTTCCGCATTCAGGACAATGTCTTGCTGGACGACGGTGTCAACCGCTATTTCGACAAAGTGCCGACCAAATTCGCCGGCTGGCAGGCGGCCGATTTTCAGGCTGCCGGTTTCCGTGCCGTACCCGGCGCGCTGGTGCGCCACGGCAGTTTTATCGGTAAAAACGCCGTATTGATGCCGTCTTATGTCAATATCGGTGCGTATGTGGGCGAAGGGGCGATGATCGATACTTGGGCGACGGTCGGCTCGTGCGCCCAAATCGGCAAAAATGTCCACTTGTCCGGCGGTGCCGGTATCGGCGGCGTGTTGGAGCCTTTGCAGGCCGCACCCACCATTATCGAAGACAACTGCTTTATCGGTGTGCGTTCGGAAATCGTCGAAGGCGTGATTGTGGAAGAAGGCAGCGTGATTTCCATGGGCGTGTACATCGGCCAGTCTACCAAAATCTATGACCGCGAAACCGGCGAAATCCACTACGGCCGCGTACCGGCAGGCTCGGTGGTGGTGTCGGGCAGCCTGCCTGCCCAAGACGGCAGCCACAGCCTCTATTGCGCGGTTATCGTGAAAAAAGTTGATGCGCAAACCCGTGCCAAAACCAGCGTAAACGACCTGCTGCGCGGCGTATAAGCCGGCGGGCAGAGCAGAAATACCCCGTATGCGGATACGGGGTATTTTTTATCGGCAGTATTCCGGCTTAGGGTGTTTGGCGCACAGAAGATGCCGTGAAGTTTGATGAACGGCCTCCGAGCCTGCCAACAGGCCGTCTGAAAACGGCGCGGTGCGCCGTTTCTGCGGAGCTAAAATGCAGTTTCTGCGTAGCTAAAATAAACAAAATTCCTTTTGTCGGATGCAAGTATCCGACCTACATTAAGTGCACAGCACGATTTCTGCGCAGCTAAAACGGACGCTGTCCGTTTCGCGGAAAGCGGGCGCAGAGGGTTTGTGTACGGCTGAAAAGTGCATAGTAAAGTGCCGTACGGTAAAAACCCGCCGTCGGCGGGTTTCGCGGAACGAAAAACAAATCCTGCGGGTTGCGGGGGGGGGGAACGGTCAGGCCGGTGTTTCGGCCAGCGTATCGGTTTTGGCGGCCATGATAAAGTCGTTTCGGTGCAGGCCGCCGATGCTGTGCGACCACCAGGTTACGGTTACTTTGCCCCATTCGGTGAAAATGCCGGGGTGGTGGCCCGCTTCTTCGGCCAAGTCGGCCAAGCGGTTGCTGAACGCCATGGCCTGTTTGAAGTTTTTAAAACGGAATTCGCGTTTCAACTGCAACACGCCGTCGATGACGACCGGCTGCCAGTCGGGAATTTCCCGAATCAGGACGGCCAGTTCTTCATCGCTGACTTTGGGCGCGTCGGCGCGGCAGGCTTCGCATGTTTGTTGGGATAATCCGCTCATAGTTTGTCTCCTTTGTGTGGTGGAATGTGGAAAATGTCGGGCCGGATGGGTTTGGGTTGCGCAGTCAAGCCGCTTGGCCCGTTTCTGCTTCGCAGAAGTAGCTTTACACTTAATGTAGGTCGGATACTTGTATCCGACAAAAGGGATTTTGTTTATTTCAGCTGCGCAGAAACTGCGTTTTAGCTCCGCAGAAACCCGTTTTGCCTGTTTTAGCTTCGCAGAAACTCACTTCGCTCGTTTTAGCTTCGCATAAACGGCGCATCGCGCCGTTTTCAGACGGCCTGTTTGTCCAGCAGGCTGGGGTGCGGTGCGAACAAACCCTGACGCATGGCGCGGCGTACATGACCCATAATGTCGCTTTCGGCAACGGTGAACAGTTGGTCGATGTTGTCGATGACATAGTAAATCGGCTGGATGCGATCGATGCGGTAGGGCGTGCGCAGTACGTCGCCGATGTCGAAGGCACGGTATTCGGGACGGCCGCTGAGGGCGTATTCGGTTTCCGAGGGCGAGCTGAGAATGCCGCCGCCGTAGATGCGGCGGTTTTCCGGCGTGCTGCCGACCAGGCCGAATTCGATGGTAAACCAGTACAGGCGTGCCAGAAAAACGCGCTCTTCTTTGTCGGCGGCCAATCCGAGGCGGCCGTAGGTTTCGTTGAAAGCGGCAAAGGCAGGGTGGGTCAGCAGGGGGCAGTGGCCGGCGATTTCGTGGAAAATGTCCGGTTCCTGGATGTAGTCGAAATCTTCGCGGCGGCGGATAAAAGTGGCGACGGGAAAGGCTTTGTCGGCGAGCAGGCCGAAAAAGCGGCCGAAGGAAATCAGGGCGGGTACGGCGGCGGTGCGCCAGCCGGTGGCCGCCTGTAATACCGCGTCGATGTCGGGCAGCTGCGGTATGCGGTCGTGCGGCAGTTGCAGTTTGGCCAGCCCGTCGAGATATTCCTGACAGGCGCGGCCGGGCAGGTTGGCCTGTTGGCGGACAATCAGATCATGCCAGACGGCGTGTTCGGCAGGCGGGTAGTCGATGCGGCCGTTTTCGTCGGCTTCGCGGGCGAGATAATTGGGGGTGGGTTTCTCCATGGCGTACTCCTTGATTGGTATAAAATTGCTTGGTTTTTGCTGTTTTTGGATTTTCTGTTTAATAATATATTATTAAATAACAGTAATTTTGTCTTTTTTTTGAAGTTTGGCATTTTTATTCTCATTTGGCAATAGTTTTTCGTCGGTCGGCCCGGGGCGGTGCTGTTTGGGACGCTGACAGTGGGCGGGCAAAGGTTTTACAATAGCTTTCCGGCAATTTTCAGACGGCCTTTTTATGATGCAGCCCTGTTCTTTGGTATGGTTCCGGCATGATTTGCGCGTGTTTGATCATGGTGCGTTGCAGGCAGCGGTGCGGCGCGGTTTGCCGGTGGTCGGGGTGTTTGTGGCCGAAAGTCCGGCGGACGGGCAGATGGCCGATGGCGGCCGACGGGCAGAGTTTGTGCATCAGTGTGTGCGGGATTTGCGGCGCAGTTTGGCGCAGCACGGTGTGCCGCTGTTTGTATTGACGGGCAGTGCGGATAAGGTATTGCCCGAATTTGCCGTGTATTGCGGTGCGGAGGCGGTGTTTTGCAGTGAAGAGGATGAACCCGAAGCACGTGCGCGCGACGGGCGTACGGCTGCCCGTCTGACGGCACACCGTATTGCGTTTCACGCGGTGCGTGGTCAGTCGGTATTTGCCCGATCGGATTTGCTGACACCGGACGGGCGGCCGCATACGGCGTTTTCGGCGTATCGGGAGGCGTGGCTGGCACGCTTTGATGCGGAGTACGGTACATGGCGGGTGCAGGACGATTGGGCGGCATTGTATGAGCTGCAAAAGAGACTGCCCGACCGTTTGCGTTGTGCCCCGCCGCTGCCGTCGGCGGGTGGGGGCGGTTTTCTGCCGCTTGCGGGCGGGGAAGCGGCGGCGCAGACGGCCTTGGCCGGCTTTCTGCCGCATTTGGCCGGTTACGCGCAAAACCGCGATTTTCCTGCCAGAAAAGGGGCATCGCAGCTTTCCGTATATTTGCGTTACGGAACGTTGTCGGTCCGCCATACCGCCGGTTTGATCCGGCAGGCAGATGGCGGCAGCATCTGGCTGGACGGACTGATCCGGCGCGAATTTTTCCGGCAGTTTTTTTATCATGTCCCCGATAAGGCGGGCGGGTACGCCGGGGCAGGGCAGGAGCGGCATTCCGCCGGTCTGGTGCGCTGGCGAAACGGTGAAACGGGTTATCCGCTGGTGGATGCGGCCATGCGCCATCTGGTGCAGACGGGCATGATGCACCACCGTCTGCGGCAGTTGTGTGCTTCTTTTCTGGTACACGGCCTGTTGATTGACTGGCGCGCGGGTGCCGACTGGTTTGCATGCCAGCTGTTGGATTTCGACCGGGCGGCCAATACCGGAAACTGGCGGCGTGTGGCGGCGGGTCTGCCTGCTTTCCGTCCGCCCGATCCGGTGTTGCAGTCGCGGAAAATCGATCCCGATGGCCGCTTTATCCGCCGCCACCTGCCGCAATTGGCGCATCTGGACAAAAATACCGTCCACGCTCCTTGGACGGTGAAAAACGGGATTAATACATTCGGCTATCCGCCGCCGCTGATCGATTATGCCGGACAGCGCGCCAAAGCAGAGATGCGGCTGCGGGCCGCAAAGGAGGTTTCCCGATGATGAAGTGCAAATGGTTTGCCCAAGCCGCGTTTTACCGTAACTTGACGGTTTTCACCGCCGTAACCGGATCGCTGCTGATCTGGCGGCACGGCGGCGGTATCAGTTATGCGGCGTTTGCCGCCGTGCTGTTTCTGTTTGCCGGTGCATTGGTGGCGGTGGCGGCCGTTTTGCTGGCACTCAGGCAGCGCAGCCATGTGGTAGTGATACAGGGGTTGCTGCTGATGTTGTGGCAGATTGCTTTGCCGCTGGCTGTTTTGGCACGTTTGGACGGCGGATAAGTTTGCGATATTGGGTGCCGGTTATTTTTTGGGGGCGGGCTGCGGTTTTGCCGATCGCTTCGGATCGGATTTGCCGCTTTGCAGGAGCGTTGCCATACCTGCTGTGGGTTGGTTTCCCGTTCGGGTATTTTGTTCTGTAACGGCTTTGACTGTTTGGCTGTGCGGGTTTGCACTCGGGGTGTAGAAACGGTACGGTACGCTGTTTTGGCTTAGCAGAAACCCGCTTCGCCCGTTTTAGCTTTGCAGAAACGGCGTACCGCGCCGTTTTCAGACGGCCTGTCGGGGTTATGGAAGGAAAGAGATGATGAAAAAAATAGGGTATCTGTCGGCAGTTTGGCTGTTGGCGGCGTGTACGGCGGTTACGCCGCCGGTTGGGGCTGATATGCCTTTGGACGGACAGTGGCGTATACGGATGTTGGGTCAGTCTGCCGCACCGCAGGGGGCGGTGCTGGCGTTTGACCCTCAGGCGGAACGGCTGGCGGCGACGGCAGGCTGCAACCGCATCAACACGTCTTATCAGGCTTTGCCGCCCGCGCTGCGCTTCGGCCCGGCCGCTGCTACCCGTATGGCCTGCCCGCCCGAAACGCAGTCTGCCGAAACGGCGCTGCTGAATATTCTGACCCGTTCGGATCTGCACTACCGCATCAGCGGCGGCCGCCTGATATTGCAGCAGGCGGACGGTACGGTGCTGTTGCAGGCGGAAAGGCTGCCGTCAGACTGATTGGCCTGAGAGGCCGTGTGAATCTGGGCGGTATCGGGTTCTGGACTGCGGTTGCAGGCGGGGTTGGAAATCCGGTTGCTGTGCTTTGATGCGCGGGTCGGATTTCGCAGCCGCTCCGTGTGCGTCTGCCTTTTTCGGCAGCGTGGGCGGTTCTGATGAAGCTGGTGGGGCGGAAATCGGGTTCGGCAGGTGTACCATCGGGGCAAAAGGCCGTCTGAAACGCGTGTTTGCTGTTTCAGACGGCCTTATTACAGATTTTGATCGGATTTTCCGATTACAGCTGCGCTTTGCGCGCTTCCAACCAGTGTTCCAGATAGTGGATGCTGACACCGCCTTCGATAAAGCCGGGGTCGGCGAAGAGGTCGCGGTGCAGCGGGGTGTTGGTTTTGATGCCCTGAACGGCCAATTCGGCCAGTGCTACGCGCATTTTGGCCATTGCCTGTTCGCGGGTTTTGCCGTGAACACAGACTTTTCCGATCAGGCTGTCGTAGTTCGGCGGAATGCGGTAGCCCTGATAAATGTGGCTGTCCACGCGTACGCCCAAGCCGCCGGGCAGGTGGCAGGTGGTAATCTGGCCGGGGCTGGGGATAAAGTTGTACGGGTCTTCGGCGTTGATACGGCATTCAAACGCATGGCCTTCGAGAACGATGTCTTCCTGACGGTATTGCAGCGGCTCGCCCGCCGCCACGCGCAATTGTTCCTGCACGATGTCCACGCCGCTGATCAGTTCGGTAACGGGGTGTTCCACCTGAACGCGCGTGTTCATTTCGATAAAGAAAAATTCGCCGTCTTCGTACAGAAATTCAAATGTACCCGCGCCGCGGTAGCCGATGCGTTGGCAGGCGGCCACACAGGCTTCGCCGATTTGGCGGCGTTCGGCTTCGGTAATGCCCGGTGCGGGGGCTTCTTCGATGACTTTCTGGTGCCGCCGCTGCATCGAGCAGTCGCGTTCGCCCAGATAAACTGCATTGCCGTGTTCGTCGGCCAATACCTGGATTTCGACATGGCGCGGCTTTTGCAGATAACGCTCCATATACACCATCGGGTTGCCGAATGCGGCACCGGCTTCGGCTTTGGTCATTTCCACCGCACGCAGCAGGTCTTCTTTCTTTTCGACGACGCGCATACCGCGTCCGCCGCCACCACCGGAGGCTTTGATAATGACGGGGAAACCGACTTGGTCGGCAATCGCCAGTACTTCCGCATCGTTGTCGGGCAGTGCGCCTTCCGAGCCGGGAACGCAGGGAACGCCTGCCGCAATCATGGCGTGTTTGGCGGAAACTTTATCGCCCATCAGGCGGATGGTATCGGCGCGCGGGCCGATGAAGACAAAGCCCGATTCTTCCACCTGCTCGGCAAAATCGGCGTTTTCGGCCAAAAAACCGTAACCGGGATGGATACCGTCGGCACCGGTCACTTCGGCGGCGGCGATGATGGCAGGAACGTTCAGGTAGCTTTGCGGAGAAGGTGAGGGGCCGATGCACACCGATTCGTCGGCCAGTTTGACGTGCAGGCTGTCGCGGTCGGCTTCGGAGTGTACGGCCACGGTGGCAATGCCCATTTCGCGGCAGGCGCGCAGGATGCGCAGCGCGATTTCGCCCCGGTTGGCGATGAGAACTTTTTTCAGCATGGCATTCTTTCAAGATACGGCCGGAACGGTCCGGCAACAGGGAGGGCAGCGGCGTTTTCAGACGGCCGGTCAGGCAGGCCGTCTGAACAATGTGCGGCCAAGGTGTTTACTCGATAATGAACAGCGGTTCGCCGAATTCGACGGGCTGGCCGTTTTCCACCAGAATTTCTTTTACCACGCCGGATTTTTCCGCTTCGATTTCGTTCATCAGCTTCATGGCTTCGATGATGCACAAAGTATCGCCTGCTTTGACGGTTTGGCCGACTTCGACGAAAGGTGCCGCCGTCGGGCTGGGGGCGCGGTAGAACGTGCCGACCATCGGCGAGCGTTGTGCATTGCTCAAATCGGCCGCAGGTGCTGCCGCAGGAGCAGCAGGGGCGGGTGCGGCAGACGGAACGGCGGCGGGCGCAGGGGCGGCGGCCATCGGTGCAGGAGCGGCATAAACGGCAGCCTGCGGCGCGGTGGTGCGCGTGATGCGTACTTTTTCTTCGCCTTCGGTTACTTCGATTTCGGCAATGCCCGATTCTTCCACCAGGTCGATCAGTTTTTTCAGTTTGCGTAAGTCCATGGGATTTCCTTTTGCAGAACGCCCGTTGGTTCGGGCGCGGTGAACCGCACCGGCGGTACACAAAATTTTACCGGTCTGCGCGTGCCGGGCAGGCCGTCTGAAATATGAAACTGCCGGCAGAAAGCAGGCGGCAGGCGGAATCATTTTTACCAAAATGCTGCCAAATGTCCAGCAAAATATCGAAAAACGGGCAAAAAAGCGTGTTTTTGTTTATATCTTAATTTTTTGCTTCGGAGCGTCCGCTGAGGGATAGAGTGTTTATTCTATTGAATTTGATGGTGTTTTAAGCTGAATAAAACTGAAAAAAAGATACCGTGAAGTTTTGTTAAGCTTCTTCGGACTCTATATATCAGCCGTGGGGCGGATTCGGATTTCGGGTTTGTGCGGGGTGGCGGGCGGGTACGGCAAGCAGATAAGGCGGGTAAAAACAGGCCGTCTGAAAGGCGGATGCTTTCAGACGGCCCGTCTGCGGCGGGTCAGCTGCCGTATTGCTGCCACAGGGCTTCCTGCATACTGCATTCTGCGTCTTCGCCCGCTTCGGCGCGCAGATAGCTGCCGTCGGGCTGCATCAGCCACGCCTGGCGGTTGTCGGCCAGTGCCAGCGTGATGCTTTCGCGTACCACGCGCGCTTTGAGGTCGGGGTGTTCGATCGGGGTGCAGGTTTCGATACGGCGGAAAAAGTTGCGTGCCATCCAGTCGGCGCTGGAAATATAGACGTTTTCGGTACCGTCGTTATAGAAGTAGTAAACGCGCGCGTGTTCGAGCTGGCGGCCGATAATCGAGCGCACGCGGATGTTGTCCGACAGTCCCGGTACCTGCGGGCGCAGTGCGCACATGCCGCGCACAATCAGGTCGATTTCCACGCCGGCGGCCGAGGCTTCGTACAGGGCCTCGATAATGCCCGGCTCGATCAGTGAGTTCATTTTGGCGCAAATCTGCGCACGGCGGCCGGCTTGGGCGTGTTCTGTTTCGCGGGCGATGTTTTCCAGCAGCATTTTGTGCAGGGTAAACGGGCTTTGGTAGAGCTTGTTGAGACTGAGCGGCTGCCCCAGGCCGGTGATGGACAGAAATAAGGTGTTGATGTCGGCGGTCATGCCGTCATCTGCGGTCAGCAGGCCGAAGTCGGTGTAAATGCGGGAAGTGCCGGCGTGGTAGTTGCCGGTACCCAGATGGGCGTAGCGTTTGAGTACGCCGTTTTCCCGCCGGATGACCAGTGCCATTTTGGCGTGGACTTTGTAGCCGAATACGCCGTATACCACGTGTGCGCCCGCGTCTTCCAGCTGCTGTGCCCAGCTGACGTTGTTGGCTTCGTCAAAGCGCGCCATCAGTTCGACCACGACCGTTACCTGTTTGCCCGCCAGTGCGGCTTTGAGCAGGGCGGCGGCCAGTTCGGAATGGGAACCGGTACGGTAAATCGTCATTTTGATGGCGACCACATCGGGGTCGGCGGCCGCTTCGCGGATAAAGCGCACCACCGGTTCGAAGGACTGGTAGGGGTGGTGCAGCAGCACGGGCGCCCGCTGGACGGCGCGGATAACCGATTTGTTTTTTGCCAGATTTTTCGGCAGGCCGGGATTGCGCGGGGGAAATTTCAAATCGGGGCGCGCCACCATGTCGGGGACGGCCATCAGGCGCACCAGGTTGACCGGTCCGTTTACGCGGTACAGCCCGCTCTCTTCGAGTTTGAACTGATCCAGCAGGAAGCGGCTGATATGGCGGGGACAGGTTTCGGAAACTTCGAGGCGCACACCGTCGCCGTATTCGCGGTCGTGCAGCTCGCTCTGAATGGCGGTGCGCAGATTGGTCAGGTCTTCTTCGGCGACGGTCAGGTCGCTGTCGCGCGTCAGGCGGAACTGGTGGCAGCCTTTGACTTCCATGCCGGGGAACAGGTGGTGGACGTATTCGTGCAGAATGGAGGATAAAAAGACAAAGCCGTGTTCGTTGCCGCAGAGATCGGCTGGCAGTTTGACGACGCGCGGCAGAATGCGCGGTGCCTGTACGATGGCCATGCCGGAGGTGCGGCCGAAAGCGTCGGTGCCTTCCAGTTCCACTGCGAAATTGAGCGATTTGTTGGACGGGCGGGGGAAGGGGTGGGCGGATACCAGGCCGATGGGGGTCAGCACCGGCAGCAGTTCGCGGCGGAAATAGTCTTCAATCCATTCGCGCTGTGCGGCCGTCCAGTTGCGGCGGCGGTAAAAATGGATGCCTTCGCGGCCGAGGGCGGGTTGGAGCTGTTCGTTGAACAGTGTGTATTGTTCGTGAATCAGACGGCGTGCCGTTTCGCCGGCGGCGGTCAGGGTCTGCTGCGCGGTCAGACCGCTGTCGAGCAGGGCGTTCGGGTTTTGTTTGTGCCGGCGTTTCAGGTAAGCCATGCGCACTTCGAAAAATTCGTCGAGATTGGACGAGACGATGCACAAAAAGCGCAGCCGTTCCAGCAGCGGGACGCGTTCGTCCTGCGCCTGCGCCAAGACGCGGCGGTTGAATTCCAGAAGGCTTTGTTCGCGGCAGAGCAGACGGTGGGATTGGGGCATGGCCGGTTCCTTGGTGGCAGATGGAAAAAAACATTATAGCAAAGCCTTTTTGACAGAAATATGGCAGCGGGGCGGTGTTGATGCCGTCTGAAAACAAACGGTGCCGCTTTTTTTCGGGCGGCCTGCGGCGCGGTTTTGCATGCGGAGGATTGCTGTGCTAGTCTGCGGGCGCGAAAACGGGAGGGACGGGTATGACGGAAATTGCAGTCTGGCGTACCGCCGATGCGGTGCCGGTGGAAGATTACGGTTTGGCCGAAACAGACAGGCCGCCTGAAACGGGGCTGTATCTGCTGGCCGACGGCAGCGGTGTGAGTTTGTGCAAAAGCGGCGAGAAAGGGCGGGTGCGTGCCGAGTTTGCCGAAGGGGCGGCACAGCACCGGCGCACACAGGGCGGCGGCGAACTGATTGCCCGGGCGGTGAACCATACTGCCTGCCCGTCGGTGTGGGACGCGACGGGCGGTTTGGGGCGCGATGCGTTTGTGCTGGCCTCGCTGGGTTTGAATGTGAAAGTGTTCGAGCGGCATCCGGCCGTGGCTGCTCTGTTTTCAGACGGCCTCAGGCGGGCGGCGGCCGACCCCGATGCGGCAGCGGCAGCGGCGCGGATCGAACTGGTATACGCCGATGCGGCGGCATATATGGACACGGCGCAGGAACGCCCCGATGTGGTGTATCTCGATCCGATGTATCCGGTGCGCCGCAAATCGGCAGCGGTCAAAAAAGAAATGGCGTATTTTCACGAGCTGGTAGGTGCGGCGGAGGCCGGTGATGAAGCGGCATTGTTGGCGGCGGCACGCCGCTGCGCCAAAAAACGGGTGGTGGTCAAACGGCCGCGGCTGGGCGACTGTCTGGCCGGTGAGCCGCCTGCTTATCATTACGGCGGCAAATCCACACGGTTTGATGTGTATCTGCCGTTTTTTCCGCAACAGGACGATTAAGGAAGGCGTATGGAAGTGCCGCAGTTTGAGCATATTTTGAGCCGTGCGCTGCACGATGCGCTGTGGCGGCGCGTGCAGGCGGTATTTGCGTTTGATCCGGGCCGGTGGCACGAATTGCGGCTCAACGGCCGCCATTTGGGCTATCTGAACGACAAATGGCGGCGGCTTCTGCTGCGCGATTGGACAGGCCGTCTGAAAAGCAATGACAGGGCGGTGTATCTGGAAACCGACGACTGGCTGGCTATGGGCGACCGTTTGCAGAACATGGCTGCCGTATGGCGTGATACGGGCGAGTTGTCGGGCTGGCGCAACGAAGCGTTCAGCGTGAGGCTGGACGGCGAAACACTGTTTGACTTGGAACGTGCCGCGTTCCGTCCCCTAGGCCTGTACAGCCACGCCGTCCACATCAACGGTTTGAGCAGGTACGAAGGGCAGTGGCGGTTTTGGATTGCGCGGCGCAGTCCGTATAAGACAGTGGATCCGGGCAAGCTCGACAATATGGTGGGCGGCGGTGTGGCGGCGGGCGAGAGCGTGTCCGAAGCACTGTGCCGCGAAGGCTGGGAGGAGGCAGGCCTGTCCGACACGCTGCTCGCACCGCTGGTGTGCCGCTGGCGCTTAGACAGCCTGCGCACCGTTTCGCGCGGCCTGCACCGCGAGTGCCTGCACGTGTATCACGCCGTTCTGCCGGCCGGTACCACACCGGAAAACCAAGACGGCGAAGTGGCCGGATTCGAACTGTTCGATGCGGAAACGCTGGCTGGGAAAATGTGCGCGGGCGAGATGATGAACGATGCGCTTTTGGCCACGCTGGCCGCGTTTGCCGATTACGGCCTGCTCGATGAGGCACACCCTCTGGCGCAGTTTCTTGCCTGTCAGGCGTCCCCTGCCGAAGGGGCAGTGCTTGCGGCGGGCGGAAGAAACATATTATGATGCGTACAGTCTTAATAAAAAATAACAGACGGCGCACAGCGGCCGCAGGAGTCGAGAAATGGAAGTAGGCGTATCCAAACATGCTTCGATGAATATCGCACTGGTACAGGCGCGCGAAGCGTTGATGACAAATTTCCGTCCGATACTCAACGAAGCGGGTGTGACCGAGCAGCAATGGCGGATTATCCGGCTGGTGGCCGAAAACGGCACCTCGGATTTTCAGTCGTTGGCCGAAGATGCCTGTATCCTGCGCCCCAGCCTGACCGGAATTTTGGTGCGGCTGGAAAAAAACGGCTATCTGGTGCGGCTCAAACCGGCAAACGACCAGCGGCGCGTGTTTATCAAGCTCACCGACGCGGGCAAGCGGCTGTATCAGGAAATCGGCAGCAGGGTGGACGAACGTTACGATGCCATCGAGCGCGTGATGGGGAAAAGCAAGATGGAACAGCTGCGCGGCCTGCTGTCAGACCTGCACACCGCACGCCACCCGCTGCCGCCTGCCGATGCCGTCTGAAAACCGCAGCAGGCCGCTCCGCCCCTTCCGCCCGCCGCATCCGTTTCAGACGGCCTGACCGTTCCCGCCGTCTGCCCGCCGCACCATAACCGGCCGTTGCGGATATGCCGCAGCGGCCATACTGAATCCAACATTCAAAGCCATGACTGAAACCCACCCCCTGCAGGCCGCGTTCCGCGATGCCATGGCCGCCTGTGCCGCCGGCGTACATGTGATTACTACCGACGGTGCGGCAGGCCGCTACGGCATTACCATGACGGCCGTTTCCGCCGTAACCGATACCCCGCCTACCGTGATGCTGTGCATCAACCGCCAATCGGCCGTCGTGCCGGTGCTGCTGCAAAACCGCGCGCTGTGCATCAACGTGCTGTCGGCGGGGCAGCAGGACGTTGCCGAGCATTTTGCCGGTATGACCGCCCTGTCGCCCGAAGAGCGTTTCGAATACCACATCTGGCACCGGGGGCAAAGCGGCCAGTTGCAGGTGGAAGGCGCGCTGGCGCACCTGCACGGCACCCTTGCCGCGCAAAACGAAGTGGGCACGCATTGGGTGTTTCTGGTCGAAATCGACGAAATTGCCGTGCATGACGGCAAAACCACCCGCGATCCGGCACTGGTGTATTTCCGCCGCCGTTTCGGCAGTCTGGCTTGAAGCACGGAGCACGCATGGGCGTCTTGAACGAAATTCTCGATTACAACGACAAATTTGTCGCCGAAGGGCGTTACGAACGTTTTTTTACCAACAAATACCCCGAACGCGGGCTGGCGATTCTGTCGTGCATGGACGCGCGCATGGTCGAGCTGCTGCCTTCCGCCCTGGGCTTGAAAAACGGCGATGCCAAACTGATTAAAAATGCCGGTGCGTTGGTCAGCCACCCGTGGGGCTCCGTCATGCGCAGCCTGCTGGTGGCGGTGTTCGAACTGAAAGTAACGGAAATTATGGTGGTGGCGCATTACGACTGCGGTATGCGCGGCCTGAATGCCGGTTCGTTTCTGGCACACGCCGACGCATTCGGTATCCCCGAAGACCGCATCACGACGCTGCGCAATGCCGGTATCGATTTGGACGGCTGGCTGACCGGTTTCGACGATGTGGAAGACAGTGTGCGCCACACCGTCAGCCTGATCCGCCGCCACCCGCTGATGCCGGACAATGTGGCGGTACACGGGCTGGTTATCCATCCGGCCACGGGCAAACTGACGCTGGTGGCCGACGGACGCAGCGAATGTCCGCTGCCGCCGGGGAAACAGGTATGAAAATCGGCCTGTTCGGCGGGACGTTCGACCCCGTCCACAACGGGCATACGCAGATTGCCCGTGCGTTTGCCGATGAATTGGCACTCGATACGGTGATTTTCCTGCCTGCCGGCGACCCTTACCACAAAGATGCGCCGCGTACGCCCGCCGAACACCGTCTGGCCATGACGCAGCTGGCGGTACGGAACGATGCGCGTTTTGCTGTGAGCGACTGCGACATTGTGCGTTCGGGTGCCACTTATACCGTCGATACGGTACAGATTTTCCGTCAGCAGTTTCCGCAGGCGCAGCTGTGGTGGCTGATGGGCATGGACAGCCTGCTGCAACTGCACACGTGGAAAAACTGGCAGATGCTGGTGCGCCAAACCCGTATTGCCGTGGCCGCCCGAGGGGAAAGCAGTCTGTCGGCCGTCCCGCCCGAACTGCGGAACTGGCTGGGCGGTGCGCTGGAAAACGGCACCCTGCATCTGTTGCAGACACCGCTTTATCCCGTCAGTTCCAGTGAAATCCGAGGCCGTCTGAAAAGCGGCCCGGCGGCAGACGAATGGCTGGATGCCGCGGTGGCCGACTATATCCGCCGCCACGGACTCTATCGCGGATAGCCGTCCGCCGCGCTGCTGCCGCAGGCGGAATTTTTTGAACAGCATGACGGTGTGTGGCGGCCGTCTGCGGATTTCAGACGGCCCGGATTGCCGAATCGGGTATAATGGCCGGACGAATGATTTTTCAGGACAGAGCATGATTGAACAGGAATTGCCGGATATGCAGCAGATGACCGCCGTGGCGGTCAATGCGCTGGAAGACGTAAAAGCCAAAGATATTGTGGTGCTCGATACCGCCGATAAAACCCCGCTGTTTGCCAAAATGATCATCGCCAGCGGCGACAGCACCCGCCAAGTCAAAGCCTTGGCCAACAATGTGGCGGTGGACTTGAAAGCGGCCGGTTTTGAGATTTTGAGCAGCGAAGGCCAGGATTCGGGCGAATGGGCGCTGGTGGATGCGGGCGATCTGGTGGTACACATTATGCTGCCTGCCGTGCGCGATTTTTACGACATTGAAGCTTTGTGGGGCGGCGAAAAGCCGTCGTATCATGCGGGTGCGGCCAAGCCTTGGCACGCCGCAGACAACTGAAAAGGAGTACGCGACATGAAACGCAATCTCTGTTTGACGGCCGCTGCCGTTTTGGTGCTGGCTGCGTGCGGTGCGGATCAGCCGCAAACCCGCCGTCTGGATTTGGGACAGGCCGTTCAGGGTTATCCCGCCGAAACCTTCCGCTGCGAAAACGGTGCCACCGTGCGCGTTTCTCCGGCGGGCGAAGACCATGTCCGCCTGTCGCTGGGCAATGCGCATACCCGTCTGGCCGCACAGCGCGCTGCTTCCGGCAACCTGTATGCGGCACAGCAGGGCCTGTTCGGCAAGCCGACCGAGTGGCACGTCAAGGGCGGGGAAGCCGCATTTGAATACACATCTGCCGCCGGCGCGGCGGTCGTTACCGTCTGCCGTTCGGCCGACTGAATTTAGGTCGGCATGAATATTACGGTTTTGGCGGTCGGCACCAAAATGCCCGCATGGGTGGATGATGCGGTTGCCGAATATGCCAAACGCTTCGGCCGCGATATTCAGTACACCCTGAAGGAAATCAAGCCGGAAAAGCGCGGTGCGGGCGTCAATGCCGCGCAGGGCATGGCGGCCGAAGAAAAGCGGATTATGGAGGCTGTGCCGCAGGGCGCGTTTCTGGTGGTGCTGGACGAGCGCGGCCAAGCCCCCACTTCGCTGGCTCTGGCGGCACATTTGAAGCAGTGGCAGCTTGACGGCGAGCATGTCTGTTTTGTGATCGGCGGTGCCGACGGCATGACCGATGCAGTCAAGCAGAAAGCCCGGCTGACCCTGCGCCTGTCCAGCCTGACCCTGCCGCACGGTATGGTGCGCGTGCTGCTGACCGAGCAGCTCTACCGTGCGGCATCGATTCTCAACAACCATCCGTACCACCGCGAGTAGCGGCGGTTCGGCAGTTTCGGCAGACGGCTTCCGTTGCCGGAATCGGGCAGTATGCCGCCATTCCTGCCCGCGTTACCTGATTGGCCGAAAAGGCCGTCTGAAAAGCGTGTAGCGTATTTCAGACGGCCTTTTTTGTATGCCGGTCATGGGATCGGGGTAGCGTTTCGAAAGAAGTTCGGCCCTGAGAAGAGCGGGCGCAGGACGGTTCAGGCATCCGTTCCGCTTTTGCAGTCGGACAGAAAACGGTTCACGCCGTCGGCACAGCGGCGGCTTTTTTGTTCCAGCGTCTGCCGCAGCAGCGCATCGTTGTGCGGCAGGGCGGCACGCCCGGCTTCACGGTGCCACAGATGATAGGCCAAGCCGCCGAATTTGAGGTTTTTGCGCCTGATGCCGTTGTGGTAGAGGCGGGCGGCAAATTCGCTGTCTTCGCGCCCCCAGCCGACAAAGGCATTGTTGAAGCCGTTTACCGCCAAAGCATCGCGCCGGTAAAGTCCCATATTGCAGCTTTTGATGTTTTTGAGTTTACGGTGTGTTTTTGCAGCCACCAGATTTTTGAGGCAGCGGCAGCGGACGGCGGCGAGTTTTTTTTCGATACCGCTGCAGTAAAAGGGCGGGCGGTAGTCGGGCGGCAGCGGTGCACCCAGCAGGTTTCGGGTAGCGGGTTCGGTCAGCAGTACACGGCTGCCCTGAACGAGGATGCCGGGTTCGGCAACGGATAAATGGTCGCGGACAAATTCGGTGTGCAGCACCATATCGCCGTCGATAAAGATGATGTAGCTGCTGTCGGCGGCGGCCAGTGCACGGTTGCGTGATTCGGCTGCACGAAAGCCGTCGTCCGGTTGCCATGTGTGTTTGACCGGCACGGGCGACAGAGCGGCAAACCGGGCGATGAGTTTTCGGGTTTCCTCCCCCGATCCGTCGTCGGCCACAATGATTTCTGCCGGCAGCACGCTTTGGCGCAGAGCCGACTGTAAAACCAAATCCAAGGCATCGGGACGGTTGTAGGTGGTGATAATCAGCGAAACATCGGTCATCAGAGCTTTCCGTTTGATCGGTAAAGGTAATACAGGCGGACGTATTTCGTCATGGTGTAGAAATAATGATTGACGGCGAAAATCCAGCCGATTCTGCCGTCCAGAAAACCTCTGTCGAAAAGATAGACTTTGATAAAGGCCCAAAACGGCCGCAGTATGATGTCTTTGAAAAAACCGACCGGCTTGCCTGCTTCTCGGTATTTTTCGGCCGACAGTCGGGTATAGGCATTGAATTTGCCGAAATATTGATCCCAATTGTCGTAGGTGTAGTGGAACATGGGCGATTTCAGGCGGGCGTTGCGGTAGGGGTGGACGATGGCTTGATGCACCAAGCCTTCGACACGGATGCCTTTGGCTGGCAGCAGGCGGCAGACGTAATCGGGACGAAGTGTGCCGTGTGTGGCCCGGTTGTGGCGGAAACGGTTGTGCCGCCGGATCCAATAGGCAGTATCCTGAGACTGCTGTGCGGTTTGGCGGATTTCTTCGGCCAGATCGGGCGAAATCCGTTCGTCGGCATCGAGAAACAGTACCCACGGGCAGCGCGCCTGTCCGACGGCAAACATCTGCTGGCCGCCGAAATCGCCGTCCATGTGCCGCCGAATGACACGCGCACCCAGTGCTTCGGCCAGACGGGCGGTTTCGTCGGTACTGAAATCGTCAATAACGATGATTTCATCGGCGAAGGTGCAGCTTTTGATGCAGTCTTCGATATTGTGCTGTTCGTTGCGCGCCATAATCAGGACGCTGACGGTATGTTCCATGCAGGTTGCTCCGGTTGTGTACCGTCTCAGCGTTTTTGCGGCTGAATTACGACATTGACACGGCGGCCGCTTTTTTCTGCGGCAGCGGGATTGCTGTTTACGGTATAGACTTCGGTGCGGGTGTTGTAGGTGATGCGGTCGCCCTCGGCACTGTCGCCGCCGCGCGTTACGCGCGCATTGCCGCTCAATACCACCATGCCGTCGGCCGAAGTGTAATCGATCCGGTTGGCACGGCCGTTTACCGTGCCTTTGTTATTGTCGAGCATTTGGCTGAACTGCACGGGACTGCCGAGGGCTTTCATGACCTGCTCGTTGTTGGCGGTAACGACATTGACGCTGGCGGCGCGGATATTGAGTGTGCCTTGACGGATAATGACGTTGCCGCTGAATGTGGTGCTTTGGTTGCGCTGGTCGAGTTGGCCTTGGTCGGCCTCGATTTCGATCGGCCTGCTGCGGTCGCTTTCCAATGCCCAAACAGCGGGGGCGGCCAGCAGGAGGGCGGCCAGCAGGAGTTCAGGAAGGGTTTTTCGGTACATAAATAGTGGCTTTCACGCGGGCGGGCAGATTGAGCAGCCCTTGTTGGTAATCATAAGTCAGGCCCTGAGCGGTGCCGTTCGATTCGCCGTAGCGGTAGGTAACGGCGGCATCGGTTCGGGCGAGTTTGCCGACGGTATCGATAATCAGGTGTTCCGTTTTTAACTCGCCTGCCGCTTGGCCGTCTGCGGGGGCTTTGTCGAGGACGACTTGGTTTTTCAGTTCGATTTGGCGGCTTTCGGTATTGTATCGGGCAGAACGGCTGGCGGCCTGATAAATCCGGCGGCCGTTTTCATACACTTGCAGGGTCAGGGTGTCGAAGGAGACGTCGTCGCTCTCGGGCAGCTGCCACGCCGATTCGGCGCGCAGGTGTTGCGCAATCAGGCCATTGCTGTCGAACTGGCGGCCGTCTATGCCGCGCATACGGTATTGCGGTTCGTCAGGATTGAGAGCGGCTTCTTCGATGCGGATTTCGCTGATGCGGCCGAGCCACGCGCTCAGGCCGCCGAGCAGGGCGGCCAGAACCAGCGGGAACAGCCAGCCGTAACGCCATTTACCATTCATTTGACATACTCTTCAAGGGCGGCGGCCAGGTTGCCTTGGGCGTGCATAATCAAATCGCACAGTTCGCGGACGGCACCTTTCCCGGCCGGGCGGCGGGTAATGTAGGCAGCGTGGCGCAAGGTAAATTCGTGTGCTTCGGGTACGGCAGCGGGCAGGCCGCAGCGTACCATCACGGGCAAATCGACCACATCGTCGCCGATAAAGGCGCATTCTTCCTGTGCGACACCGGCGAGGCTGCGCAGCCGGTCATAGGCGGCACGTTTGTCGTGAATGCCTTTGAAGTAATGGTTGATGCCCAACTGCTGCATGCGGATGCCGACCGAAGGGGCATCGCGGCCGGTGATGACGGCGGTTTGCACACCGGTCTGACCGAGCATTTTCAGGCCGTGTCCGTCGAGGGTGTGGAACGATTTGATTTCTTCGCCGTTGTCGCGGATAAAGATGCGGCCGTCGGTCAGTACGCCGTCCACGTCCGTAATCAGCAGTTTGATGCGGCGGGCGCGTTCGATGATGTCGGGCGGAAAGGGGGGCATGTCGGTTCCTTAAACAATGCGTGCTTGAAGCAGGTCGTGCATATTGAGTGCGCCGAGCAGGCGGTTGCTGCCGTCGGTTACCAGCAGGCCGTTGATGTTGTGCTGCTGCATCTGTTTCAGGGCTTCGGCGGCCAGTTTGTCGGCAGTGATGGTTTTCGGCTCGGGGTGCATGATGTGATTGACGGTCAGGCCTGCGAAGCTGTCGCGGTGCTGGAACAGGCGGCGCAGGTCGCCGTCGGTCAGGATGCCTTTCAGACGGCCTTCGCTGTCGGTTACGGCCAGCATCCCCAAGCCTTTTTCGCTCATCACGACCACCGCTTCTTTCAGCGGCGTGCCGTCGTTTACGGCAGGCAGTGCGTCGCCGCCGTGCATGATGTGGCCGACAGTCAGCAGCAGGCGTTTTCCCAAACTGCCGGCGGGGTGGCTGCGGGCGAAGTCGTCGGTCGTGAAGCCGCGCGCGCGCAGCAGGGCAACAGCCAATGCGTCGCCCAGAGCCATGACGGCGGTGGCACTGCTGGTCGGTGCCAAACCCAGCGGGCAGGCTTCCTGTTTCACGGCGGCAGTGATGTGGATGTCGGCGTGGCGCGCCAGAGCCGATTGCGGGCGGGAGCTGATGCCGATCAGGCAGATCTGCTTGCGTTTGAGGGCGGGCATGATGGTAACCAGTTCGTCGCTTTCGCCCGAATTGGAAAGTGCAATGACGACATCGCCGTCGGTAATCATGCCCAAATCGCCGTGGGCGGCTTCGGTGGGGTGGACAAAGAAAGCGGGTGTGCCGGTGGAGGCCAGCGTGGCGGCGGTTTTGCGGCCGATGTGGCCGGATTTGCCGACACCGATCACCACTGTGCGGCCGGTGCAGCGGAGGACGGCACCGACCGCGCGCCCGAACGATTCGTCCAGTGCATGTGCAATGTCGTGCAGACCTTCGGCTTCGATGCGCAGCACATCGCGCGCCCAAACGAGATACTGTTGCGTGTTGTCCATGATGCTTCCTGTCTGCCGGGACTATCCTCAGGCGTGATTTCGCGTTAGGATAGACCGTTATTTCAACCACTCATCAGGAAAGAATAAAATGGCTATTTTATCGGACGTTAAGGCATTAGGCCAACAAATTTGGCTGGACAACCTGTCGCGCTCGCTGGTGCATGACGGTACTTTGGCGCAAATGCTGGCCGGGGGGGTGTGCGGCGTGACTTCCAATCCGGCCATTTTCCAGAAAGCCTTTGCCGGCGATGCGCTGTATGCCGACGAAGTGGCCGAACTCAAAGCGCAGGATTTAACCCCCAAACAGCGTTATGAAACGCTGGCGGTGGCCGATGTTCAGGCGGCCTGCGATGTGTGTCTGCCCCTGTATGAAGAAAGCGGCGGGCAGGCCGGGTTTGTCAGCTTGGAGGTTTCGCCCGAGCTGGCGCACGATGCCCAAGGAACGGTGGCCGAAGCCAAACGCCTGCACGCGGCGATTGACCGCCCGAATGTGATGATTAAAGTGCCGGCTACCGATGCCGGTTTGACCGCGCTGACTGAATTGGTGGCGGCCGGTTTGAGCATCAATCTGACCCTGCTGTTTTCGCGCCGTCAAACGCTCAAAGCGTATGAAGCCTATGTGGCCGGTGTGGCGGCGCGCTTGGCGGCGGGGGAGTCGGTAGAATCTGTCCGCGTGGTGGCCAGTTTCTTTATTTCGCGCATCGATGCGGCATTGGACGCTACGCTGCCCGAGCATTTGCAGGGCAAAACCGCCATCGCGCTGGCCAAGGCCGCGTATGCCGACTGGCAGGCGTTTTTCGGCGGCGAAGCCTTTGCGGGCGCGGCCGGGCAGGGCGCGAACCGTGTGCAGCTTTTGTGGGCGTCGACAGGCGTGAAAAATCCGGCCTATCCCGATACGCTGTATGTGGACAGCCTGATCGGCAAGCAGACGGTCAATACCGTGCCCGATGGCACGCTCAAAGCCTTTATCGACCACGGTACGGCGCGCGAAACGCTGACGGAAAATGTGCCGGAAGCGCAGGCGGTGTTGAGCGAGGTGGCGCGTTTGGGCATCGACTTGGAAGTTTTGGCCGCCCGTTTGCAGGAAGAGGGATTGAAGCAGTTTGAAGAGGCGTTTGAAAAACTGCTGGCACCGTTGGCCTGATTGACCGGCCGCACCGGCCTGCCAAGCCTGAAAAGGATTCGGGCCGGTTTGCGGGATAGGGCGGGAATTTTCGTGGAAAGATACTGCGAAGTTTTGTTAAATTTCTTTGGCCTGTAATATATAAGGCCGTCTGAATATGCGGGATAAGGGTATTTCAGACGGACAACGTTCCTGACTTGGTTGACATTCCCCCGCCTCAGGCGGGGGAATGTCAATCTATCTCGATTGTCAGTGAACCTTCCCTTGGTTTTCTGCTATCGGTTTGACTTTCTTAATGTTCTCTCACCTCTGCCGCTTGTTCGGTATACAGAGTTATTTGCATTTTACAAAAACCAACCAGATTGCGCTTACAAAAATACAGTATCTTTTGACGGTTTGGAAAATGTGCGGCCGGGTTAGGCCAGCAGCATTTCCTGCAACAGTTTGGCTCCCCACTCCCAGCCGTGCGGGCGGCCGTTCAGGCGGCCGTTTTCGGGGGCGGTCAGGCAGGCGGCGTGCCAGCGGGCGGCCTGGCGGCGTATATTGACGCTGTCGGGGTCATCGCGGCCGTGCAGTACGGCAGCAGGGCAGGGGCAGACGGCCCTAGCGGCATCGCCGTCAAAAGCATAACGGTCGGGTGCGGCGAGAATCAGGGTTTTCAGACGGCCGCGTGTGCGGATGTCGGCCTGATAGAGCCAGTGGAGCACGGCGGCAGCACCGGCACCGTGTGCCACGGCGGCCAAGGGCCGACTGCCCGCTGCGGCGCGGTTCAGTGCGGGCAGGAGGGCTTCGGGTGTGCCGCTGCGCGCTTCGAGCAGGACGGCGGCGGGGAAGGCGGCCGCCCAGTTGTCGATCCACATCGGGGCTTCGGCGGCATCGCGGATCAGCAGCAGGGTCAGGTCTTCGCGTTCTCGGCTGTTCATGGTGGTTCCGTTGCGCTGTGGCGGGCTGGGATTGGAAAGACGGGACTTATCTTGCCGGTGGCCGGTATGCGTTTTCAGACGGCATACCGGCGGGGCAGGCCGTCTGAAACATGTTAAAACGGATAATCGTATTCTGCTACCAGCGGGGCGTGGTCGGAAAATTTCTCGTCTTTGTAAATGTGCGCGGATACGGCTTTGGCGGCCAGTGCGGGTGTTACCATTTGATAGTCGATGCGCCAGCCCACGTCTTTGGCATAGGCTTGGCCGCGGTTGCTCCACCAAGTGTAGCCGGGGATGTCGGGATACAGGTACCGCCAGATGTCCACCCAGCCCAATGTGGCGATGACTTTGCCGATCCATTCGCGTTCTTGGGGCAGGAAGCCGGAGTTTTTTTGGTTGCCCTTCCAGTTTTTCAGGTCGATGTTCTGATGGGCGATGTTCCAGTCGCCGCACACCACAATATCGCGGTCTTCGGCTTTCATGGCGGAGAGCATGGGGTAAAACGCATCGAGGAAACGGTATTTCAGTTCCTGACGTTCGGGTGCGCTGGTGCCGCTGGGCAGATACAGCGAAATCACGCTCAATTTGCCGAAGTCGGCACGCACGAAACGGCCTTCGCGGTCGAATTCTTCGATGCCCATGCCGTATTGCACGCGGTCGGGCTGCCGTCTGCTGTACACGGCCACGCCGCTGTAACCGCGCTTTTCGGCACAGTGCCACACGCCGTGCATACCGTGCGGGGTTTTCATGTCGGCGGACAAATCGGCTTCCTGCGCTTTCAACTCCTGCACACAGACAATATCCGCGCCCGAGGCGGCGAGGTATTCGCAGAAGCCTTTTTTGTAGGCCGAACGGATACCGTTTACATTGGCAGACATAATTTTCAGCACGGCAGTGATTCCTAAATGCGTAAAAGGGCGTTATTCTAACGCAATTTCCGCTTTTCTGATGTGAAGCCGCACCATGATCAGTTTATTCGACATGTTTAAAATCGGCGTCGGCCCGTCCAGTTCGCACACGGTGGGGCCGATGAAGGCCGGTGCCGGGTTTGCCGCCGAACTGGCGCGGCGCAACCTGTTGGCGCAGACAGAGCGCGTGGCCGTGCATATTTACGGCTCGCTGTCGCTGACCGGCCGCGGCCATAATACCGACAGCGCGATTATCGCCGGTTTGGCGGGCGAGATGCCGGAGACCGCCGATACGCGCCGCCTGCCGCAACTGGTGGAAGAAATTAAAAGTAGCGGCCGTCTGCCGTTGGGCGGCAGGGTAGTGCCGTTTGATTATGAGGGCGACCTGCACTGGCACAACGAAAACCTGCCGCTGCACGAAAACGGTATGCGGCTGGAAGCGTGGGGTGGCGGTACGTGCCTGTTTGCCGAAACGTATTACTCGATCGGCGGCGGCTTTATCGTAACGGCAGACGGCCTGAATACGCCGCAGCAGCAGGGCGAAGCCGATGTGCCGTACCCTTACCGCTCGGCTGCCGATTTGCAGGCACACGCCGAGGGCGAGAGTCTGCGTATCTCCACTGTGATGCTGCGCAATGAATGTGCCTTGCGGCCGGAAGCGGAGGTGCGCGCGTATGCGGCGAAGATTTGGCAGGTGATGAGCGAGTGCATCGAAAACGGCATGAATGCCGAGGGTGTGCTGCCCGGCCGTCTGCGCCTGCCGCGCCGCGCGCCGAATCTGAAAGCGGTGATTGAAGGCACGCGCCTGTCGAACGACCCGATGCAGGTTTTGGATTGGGTGAACATGGTGGCTTTTGCCGTGAACGAGGAAAATGCCGCCGGCGGGCGGGTGGTAACCGCACCGACCAACGGTGCCTGCGGTATTGTCCCTGCGGTACTGGCCTATTACGACCGCTATATCGCGCCCACCAACGCCAGCAGCACCATGCGTTATCTGCTGGTGTGCAGCGCGGTCGGCAGTCTGTATAAAATGAACGCGTCGATTTCGGGCGCGGAAGTGGGCTGTCAGGGCGAAACGGGGGTGGCCAGCTCGATGGCGGCGGCAGGGCTGACTGAAATTCAGGGCGGCAGTCCGGCGCAGGTATTGGAGGCGGCCGAAATCGCGATGGAGCACCATCTGGGGCTGACCTGCGATCCGGTGGACGGGCAGGTGCAGGTGCCGTGCATCGAGCGCAACGCCATGAGCGCGATGAAGGCCATCAATGCTTCGCGCATGGCTTTGATGCGGCGCAGCAAGTCGGCCGTGTCGCTGGACAAAGTGATTGCCACGATGTATGAAACCGGCAAAGACATGAACCCGAAATACCGCGAAACCGCCACCGGCGGTCTGGCCATACATGTTGTGCCCTGTTGAGCGTTCAGGCCGTCTGAAAACGGGTCGGGCGGATTTTTTGCGAAGCCGAAAATGCCTGCTGCCGTTTTTCAGACGGCCTGAACTGTCGTGATGCTAATAAAATGGAACACATGAAACCGACGATGCCCGAACCGGCCGCCAAACAGAAACTGCTGGCGCAGCTGCCGCCGTTTGAACCGTTAAACTGGCTGGCCGGCGGCAACCTGCAAACCCTGTATGCCAAGTCGCTGCAATCTGCCGCACCGCCTTACCGGCGCGAGCTGCTGCCCGACCGTTTCGGCACCGGCCGCGTGGCTTACGACTTTATCGACGCGGACGATCAAGATGCGCCGCTGGTGATGCTGTTTCACGGCTTGGAAGGCAGCAGCCGCAGCCATTATGCCGTTGCCCTGATGAATGCCGTGCGCGCCAAAGGCTGGCACGGCGTGGTGGCGCATTTCCCCACCTGCGGCGGCGTACCCGCCCGGCGTATGTACCACAGCGGCGACACGCCCGAGGCGGCGCATATGCTGCAACTGATGGCGGCGCGTTATGAAACGGTGTACGCCGCCGGCGTGTCGATGGGCGGCAATATTCTGGCGAAATATCTGGGTGAGCAGGGCAGGCGGTCTCAGGCGGCCGTGCCGCGTGCGGCGGCTGTGGTATCGGCACCGCTGGATTTGCCCGCTGCGGGCGCAGCCTTGTCCCACGGTTTGCCCAAGCTGCTGTACACCCGCTATTTTCTCAACACCATGCTGCCCAAAATCGAAGCGTGGACGGGTGCGCCGCCGGTGCACAAAATCCGTTCGCTGGCCGATTTTGACCATTACTACACCGCGCCGCTCAACGGTTTTGCCGGCAAAGACGATTATTACCGACGGGCGGCTTCCAAGCCTTATTTGAAAGACATTGCCGTACCCACGCTGGTGTTGAATGCACAAAACGACCCCTTCCTGCCGGGGCGTTTTTTGCCCGGTGAGGCCGAGGTTTCGCCGCAGGTGTATCTGCTGCAGCCGGCAAACGGCGGCCATGTCGGATTTGTTTCAGGGCGCGGGAGAGGCCATCTGAACTGGCTGCCCGCCGCCTTATTGCGTTTTTTCGAGTTGGCCGCCTGATTCAGACGGCCGCTTTGTTGCCAACCGGAAGCCCGAACCGTCATTGTGCCGGTTTACGGCTTGTCAGCGTCATTGCGCCGCTGCGAAAACTGAAAGAAAGAAAATCATGAATATAGCCCCCGTCGCGCTGCGCCGCCAGAGTGCGCGCACGCCGCACCCCACCGCCCTCTATTGGCGCAAATGCCAAGTCGAAGAACTGTTTGCCCTGCCGTTTCTCGATTTGGTGTATCAGGCCGCCGAAGTCCACCGCACCCATTTCCATCCGCGCGAAATCCAATTGTCCACTCTGCTGTCGATTAAAACCGGCGGCTGCCCCGAAGACTGCGAATACTGCCCGCAGTCGGCACACTACAACACGGGTTTGGGCAAATCGCAGATGATGGACGTGGACGAAATCCTCAAAATCGCCCAAACCGCCAAAGCACGCGGGGCGAGCCGTTTCTGCATGGGGGCGGCCTGGCGCGGGCCGAAGCCGAAAGATGTGGAAACCGTGTCCGAAATCATCAAGGCTGTGAAAGGCTTGGGGCTGGAAACCTGCGGCACTTTCGGTATGCTCGAAGAGGGCATGGCGCAGGACTTGAAAAACGCCGGTTTGGATTATTACAACCATAATCTGGATACCGACCCCGACCGCTACAACGACATTATCCATACCCGCCGCCACGAAGACCGCATGGACACGCTGGGCAAAGTGCGCAGTGCGGGTCTGAAAGTGTGCTGCGGCGGGATTGTCGGCATGAACGAAACCCGTGCCGAACGTGCGGGGCTGATTGCCAGTCTGGCCAATCTCGACCCGCAGCCTGAAAGTGTGCCGATTAATCAGCTGGTCAAAGTGGAAGGCACGCCGCTGGCCGGTGCCGAAGATTTGGACTGGACGGAGTTTGTGCGCACCGTTGCCGTGGCACGGATTACCATGCCGAAAAGTTATGTTCGCCTGTCGGCCGGGCGCAGCGGCATGAGCGAGGCGGTTCAGGCGATGTGTTTTCTCGCCGGCGCCAACTCGATTTTCTACGGCGACAAACTGCTGACCACCGACAACCCTGAAACCGACGGCGACCGCCTGCTGATGGACAAGCTGGATCTGTACCCCCTGCCGTGTCGGGAAAGCGTCTGCCATGACGGCGCATAATCCCGCGCTCCAAGCGCTTTCAGACGGCCTCTCGGCGCGTATGGCGGCATGGCGGGAAACGGGTATGCTGCGCACCCTGCCGCAGATGCAGCCCTGTGGCCGTTATGTGCTGGACGGCGGGCGGAAGCTGCTGAATCTGTCGGCCAACGATTATCTCGGACTGGCCGCCGATGAAGATTTGCGGCGGCAGTTTCTGCACACCCTTTCCGAGCACGAATATGTGTTCGGCTCATCGTCTTCGCGCCTGCTCGGCGGCAACCACCCTGTTTTTGACCGTTTGGAACACCTGATTGCGGCCCGTTACGGCCGCGAAGCCTGCCTGCTCTTCAACAGCGGCTATCACGCCAACAGCGGCATTCTGCCCGCGCTGGCCGACCGGGATACGCTGATGGTTGCCGACAAGCGGGTGCATGCCAGCCTGATTGACGGTATGCGGCTGGCACGGGTACAGAACGGCGCGGCATTCTGCCGTTTCCCGCATCAGGATTACGCGCGGCTGGCGGAAATCCTGCACGGGCGGGGGCGGCATTTTGCGCGGGTACTGGTGGTTACCGAAAGTATTTTCAGCATGGACGGCGACTGTACCGACCTGCGTGCGCTGGTCGATTTGAAACGGCATTTCGACAATGTATTGTTGTATGTGGACGAGGCACACGCCGTCGGTGTGCGCGGCAGCGGCGGATTGGGGCTGGCGCAGGAACAGGACTGTATCGGCGGGATCGATTTTCTGGTCGGCACGTTCGGCAAGGCACTGGCGGCATCGGGTGCGTATCTGGTATGCGGCCGCGTCGTGAAAGACTGGCTGGTCAATACCGCCCGCCCGCTGCTGTTTTCCACCGCACTGCCGCCGGTTGCGGCCGAGTGGGCGGCATTTGTGTTTGCGCGGCTGCCGCAGTTTGAAGACAGAAGGCGGCATCTGGCCGCGCTGTCGCACCGTTTTCAGACGGCCTCGGCAGGCCTGCCGGGTACGGTGGCGGCCACGGGCAGCCATCTTGTCCCTTATGTTTTGGGCGACCCTGCCCGTGCGCAGGCGTGTGCGCACCGTTTGCGGGCGGCGGGGTTCTACTGCCTGCCGGTACGGCCGCCGACCGTGCCGCCGGGGCGTGCCGGCGTGCGTTTTTCGCTCAACGCCGCCATGACGGAGGCGGAACTGGACGTGCTGGCTGCCGCGCTCGGGAGTCTGTCCGATGCGGATTGAGTATTTGGTGTCGGCCGGCGGCGGGGAAGCCGTTCTGTATTTTTCCGGTTGGAGCTTTACGCCCGATGCGGTGCGCCATCTGGCCGCCCCCGAAGGCTGTGATGTGCTGGCCTGTTGGGCATACGGCGACAGCCTGCCCGATATGGATTTGACCGCTTACCGCCGCGTGCGGATTGTGGCGTGGTCGATGGGCTGCCTGATGGCGGAGCGGGCTGCGGCGCACTGGCGCGCACGCGGTCTGTTGTGCGGCGAAGTGGTGTCGGCTGTGGCGGTAAACGGTACACCGAAGCCGCGCGACCGGCGGTTCGGCATTGCGCCTGCGGTATTCGATGCCGTGCTGGCACGCCTGACACCGCAGCGTTATGCCGCTTTCCGCCAATCGTGCGGTGCGGCTGCGGCGCATCTGGCCGCCCGCCCGTTCGACGGTGCGGCTGCCGAGTTGGCCGCGCTGGTACGCCATACGGCGGCACCGGCGGCCGAACCGCTGCCGTGGTGCCGCGCGCTGGTCGGTCTGCGGGACCGGGTGTTTCCGCCGTCTGCCCAGCAGCGGTACTGGCAGCCGCGTTGTGCCGTCGGGACGGCGGACGCGCCGCATTATCTTTTTGACCGTTACCGCGACTGGCAGCAGTTATGGCAGGGATAGACAAACAGATGGTCGGGCGGCGTTTTGCCGCTGCGGCGGCGGGCTACGCGCAGCATACGCCCGTGCAGCGGCTGGTGTGCCGCCGCCTGCTGCACATGCTGGCCGCCCACGGCCGCCGCCGTTTCGGGCGGGTGCTGGAAATCGGCTGCGGCACCGGCGGGCTGACCCGTCTGCTGGATACGCATCTGCATGTGCGCGAATGGGTATTGAACGACTTGAATCCGCTGCTGCCGGATTTCCCGCTGCCTGCCGCGCCGTGGCGTTTTGTGCCGGGCGATGCCGAGCAGATCGCGTTCGGGACGGGCTGTGATTTGGTGGCGGCGGCTTCGGTGGTGCAGTGGTTTGTGCAGCCGCAGGCGTTTGTGCGGCGGGCGGCCGCCGCGCTGGATGCGGACGGACTGCTGCTGGTCGGCACGTTCGCACCGGGTAATCTGGGCGAAGTACGTGCGGCGGGCGGCGGCGGTTTGGACTATCCCTCTGCCGGACAGTGGCGCGGCTGGCTGGCGGCGGATTTCGAACTCTTGGCGTGGCATGAGGAGACGGTGTGCCTGCGGTTTGACAGCCCGTCTGCGGTGCTGCGGCATTTGAAGGGCGGCGGTGTGAACGGTATCCGCAGCGGTGTGTGGAGCAGAGGCCGTCTGAATGCGTTTTGCGAAGCCTACAGCCGTTTTTCGGACGGCCGTTCCGTACCGCTGACCTACCGCCCGATGCTGTTTCTGGCGCGCAGAAAACGCCATGCCGTTCAGACGGCCTGATGGCGTTGCGACAGATAAAAAGGGAAATAAAAGAGTGAAAATGAATATGCTGCCGTTGCGCGAATCGGCTTTTGCCGCCCTGCCGGAGGGGTTTTACGCCCGCGTCCGCCCCGAACCGCTGGGCGGAGTGCACTGGGTGGCGCAGAATCACGCTTTGGCCGCCGAAATCGGTTTGCCGGAAGATTTTTTCGATCGGCCCGGTGTGCTGGCGGCTTTGGGCGGCAGCGCGGCCGATTACCGCCCGCAGCCTTTGGCTTCGGTGTACAGCGGCCATCAGTTCGGCGTGTATGTGCCGCAGTTGGGCGACGGCCGCGCCGTATTGCTGGGCGCATCGGACGCGCCCGACGGGCGGGTGTGGGAATGGCAGCTCAAAGGGGCGGGCAAAACGCCGTTTTCGCGCTTTGCCGACGGCCGTGCCGTGCTGCGTTCGAGCATACGCGAATATCTGGCTTCGGAGGCGGTGCACGGCTTGGGGATTCCGACCACGCGCGCGCTGGCTCTGGTCGGCAGTCCCGACGCGGTGTACCGCGAGCGGCAGGAAACGGCGGCCGTGCTGACACGGCTGGCACCGTGTTTTATCCGTTTCGGCCATTTGGAATATTTCGCCCGCCGAGGGCGGGAAGCCCCGTTGCGCGCGCTGCTGGATTTTCTGCTGGCGCACTATTTTCCTGCCGCAGCCGCCGCGCCGCAGCCGGATTTGGCATTATTTGATGCAATGGTGCAGAACAGTGCCGAATTGGCGGCGGCATGGCAGAGTGTCGGTTTCTGCCACGGCGTGCTGAATACCGATAATCTGTCCGTTTTGGGGCTGACCATCGATTACGGCCCGTTCGGTTTTCTCGATGCCTACGACAAGCATCATGTGCCGAACCGTTCCGACCGCGAAGGACGTTATGCCTATGGCGCGCAGCCGTATATCGTGCAGTGGAATCTGTCGCGTGCCGGTGCGGCTTTTCTGCCGTTCTGCGCCGCTGATGATTTGCGCGCCGTGCTGGAAGATTTTCCGCGCCGTTTTCAGACGGCCTACGAAGCCCGTATGCGCGCCAAACTCGGTTTGCGGACCGCCGATGCGGGCGATGGGCAGCTGATTGAAGACTTATTTGCCGCCTTGCAGGGCAGGGGCGTGGACTTTACCCTGTTTTTCCGCCGCCTGAGCGCGCTGGACAGCCGTCATGGCGCGCCGCTGCCGCCCGATTTGGCCGCGCTGCTGCCCGACGAGCCGCTGCCGCGTTTGGATAACTGGTTCGGCCGCTACCGCCGCCGTCTGCGCATGGAGGGCGTGCCGCAGGCGGAAAAAACGGCACAGATGAACCGTGCCAACCCGCTGTATATTCTGCGCAATTATCTGCTGGAACAGGCCATCGCGCAGGCGCAAAACGGGGACTTCGGCGAAATCGGCCGTCTGCACCGCTGCCTGTCCGCCCCGTTTGACGAGCGCGCCGGATTTGCCGATTTGGCCGCCCCCGCTTGGGCGGCCGACATCTGCATCACCTGTTCCAGCTGAATGCCCGTTTGCCGCCTTATGGAACGGATTCCGCAATCCGGAAACCTAAATCGGCACGGCGGCAGTTGTGGTGCCGTCCGATGCGGAATGGGCGGATACGGGTATGTCAATCTGCACCGCAGAAATCCGGCAGGAACGGGGCATCCCCTTTGGTGTCTGCCTGATGCGGCCGCACCGGTTGGATAAGCTGTCCGGCAAGCGGCATCGGCTGCGGCGGCAGGCGGAATCACCGATACCCGTTTTTTCCCATGTTTTTTCTGCGGACGGATTGGAAAATCTGCCTAAAAATTGTACAATCGCGTCTTTGTTTCCGGCGGTTTGGGCGCGGCAGCGCGGCCAAGCCGCTTTTCTGCCCGCCGTGCGGCGGGTGCTTCCGAATCCTGTTTCCGGCGGGCTGTATGCAGATTGGTTCCCACCTGATTTCCCCGCCGGTTGCGTTGGCACCGATGGCGGGGATTACCGACAAACCGTTCCGCCGTCTGGCCAAACGGTTCGGCGCGGGCTATGCCGTCAGCGAAATGCTGTCGAGTGATCCGTCGCTGCGCCACACCAAAAAAAGCCTGTTCCGCAGCGATTTTGACGGCGAAACGGGCGTGCGCGCGGTGCAGATTGCGGGCAGCGACCCGAAGCAGCTGGCTGAAGCGGCGCGTTACAATGCGGACAACGGTGCCGAGATTATCGACATCAATATGGGTTGTCCGGCCAAAAAAGTGTGCAATGTGCTGGCCGGCAGCGCGCTGCTGCAAAACGAGGCGCTGGTGGGCGATATTCTGCGCGCGGTGGCGGGGGCGGTGGACGTGCCGGTTACGCTGAAAACCCGTTTGGGCTTTTGCGACACCAATAAAAATGTCCTCACGGTTGCCCGAATGGCCGAAGATGCCGGCATTGCCGCACTGGCGGTGCACGGGCGCACGCGCGAGCAGATGTACCGCGGCGATGCCACGTATGACTTAATCGGCGAGGTGAAACAGTGTGTGCGCCTGCCGCTGTGGGTGAACGGCGACATCACGTCGCCGCAGAAAGCCGCCGCCGTACTGGCGCAGACCGGAGCCGACGGCGTGATGATCGGGCGCGGCGCACAGGGCCAGCCCTGGCTGTTTGCCGATACGGCCGCGTATCTGCGCGACGGTGTGCTGCCGCCTGCCCTGCCGTTTCAGACGGCCGCCGAGGCCGTCTGCGCCCATTTGGCCGAGATGCACGCGTTTTACGGCGAAACGGCCGGTGTGCGCATCACGCGCAAACACATCGGCTGGTACACCGCGCGGCTGGCGGGCGGCGAAGATTTCCGCAAAGCGTTCAACCGCATCGAGTCGGCCGCCGGACAATCTGATGCGCTGGCGGCGTTTCTGGCCGCGCAGCCGCTTGCCGAATGGCCGACGGATTACCGTGAAGCCGTCTGAACGGCAGCGGTATTTTGAAAAAATGGAAAAATCGAGAATAATTATGTCGTCCACCCCAACCGATATTGCCCACTGTATTTCACAAAGCCTTACCCGCTATTTCAGCCTTTTGGAAGGCGAGCCTGCACGCGATGTGTATGCGATGGTGCTGTGTCAGGTGGAAAAGCCGATGCTGGAAGTGGTGATGGCCGAATGCGGCGGCAACCAGAGCAAAGCCGCCGCCGTGTTGGGGCTGAACCGCAATACCTTGCGCAAAAAACTGCTGGAACACGGCCTGTTGGCCGCAGATTGAATACGGGCCGTCTGAAAACGGGTATTGCTGCGTTTTCAGACGGCCTTTTGTGTGTTTTGCGGCACAGTATGGAACCTGACGCATACTGTCCGATCCAAACGGTGCCGAACCCCGTTCCGGTACCTGCGATAACCCGAAATCTGCCTATAAGGAATCCTGTTATGACCATTATCCGCCGTGCCTTAATCAGCCTGTCCGACAAAAACGGCGCTGTCGATTTCGCCCGTGCCCTGTCCGGGCAGGGGGTGGAAATCCTGTCTACCGGCGGTACCGCCAGGCTGCTGGCCGATGCGGGGCTGCCCGTGATCGAAGTGGCCGACTACACCGGTTTCCCCGAAATGCTCGACGGGCGCGTGAAAACGCTGCACCCGAAAATCCACGGCGGCATTCTCGGCCGCCGCGACCTGCCCGAACACACGGCCAAAATGGCCGAACACGGCATCGGCAACATCGATTTGGTGTGCGTGAACCTGTATCCGTTTGCCGCCACCATCGCCAAACCCGGCTGCACGCTGGAAGACGCGGTTGAAAACATCGACATCGGCGGGCCGACGATGGTGCGTTCGGCGGCGAAAAACTGGAAACACGTCGCCATCGTCACCGACAACGCCGATTTTGACGCGGTAGTGGCGGAGTTGGAAAGCAGCGGCGGCGCATTGAGCGACAAAACCCGTTTCAACCTGTCGCGCAAAGCCTTTGCCCACACCGCGCAATACGACGGCATGATTGCCAACTACCTGACCGCGCTGTCGGACGACAAACTGGCGGGCGAGCCGGACATCGCCGCTTTCCCCGCGCAGTTCAACCAAAGCTGGATCAAAGTTCAGGACATGCGCTACGGCGAAAACCCGCACCAGCAGGCCGCGTTCTACCGCGATGCAGATCCCGCGCCGGGCAGCTTGGCCGCCTACCGCCAGCTTCAAGGCAAAGAATTGTCGTACAACAATATTGCCGATGCCGATGCCGCCTGGGAGGCGGTTAAGGCGTTTGACGCGCCCGCCTGTGTGATTGTCAAACACGCCAACCCCTGCGGCGTGGCCGTGGCAGACACCCCGCTGAACGCCTACAAACTGGCGTTTGCCACCGACACCACCAGCGCGTTCGGCGGCATTATCGCGTTTAACCGCGAAGTGGATGCGGCAACCGTGGAAGCGGTTACCGGCCAGTTTTTGGAAGTGCTGATGGCACCGAAATTCAGCGACGAAGCCAAAGCCGTGATTGCCGCCAAGAAAAACGTGCGCGTGCTGGAAGTGCCGTTGGCGGACGGTGCGAACCGTTTTGAGTTGAAACGGGTCGGCGGCGGGCTGCTGGTGCAGACACCCGATCTCCACCGCATCCGCCGCGAAGATTTGAAAGTGGTGAGCAAACGGCAGCCGACCGAACAGGAATGGAACGATTTGCTGTTTGTGTGGAACGTGGCCAAATATGTGAAATCGAATGCCATTGTATTCGGCAAAGGCGGACAGACCTACGGCATTGGTGCCGGCCAGATGAGCCGTGTGGACTCCACCCGCATTGCCGCGCGCAAGGCGCAGGACGGCGGTTTCGATTTGAACGGCGCGTGTGCCGCATCCGATGCGTTCTTCCCGTTCCGCGACGGCGTAGATGTGATTGCGGAACAGGGCATCAAGGCGGTGATTCACCCCGGCGGTTCGGTGCGCGATGAGGAAGTGTTTGCTGCTGCCGACGAGCACGGTATGGCGATGGTGCTGACCGGGGTGCGCCATTTCCGCCATTAAGCTGTTTGGTTTATCGAACAGGCCGTCTGAAACACCGTGCCGCCTGTCGGCGGCCGGCAGGCGTTTTCAGACGGCCTTCGGACAAGGGACGGGTATGAAAACAGGCATTTTTGCCGTGTGGTGCGCGCTGGTATTGGCAGGCTGTGCCGGTACGGGTGGTTTTTTCCATGCTTCAAACGGCGGTGCGGCGGGCGGTATCAGTCAGCGCATCAGTTGGTAGGTGCGCTTTTCCCGTTTGAAGCATTTACTCGGGAAAGATTCGCAAGTATAGGGGTTTCGGGTATAATCCGCGCCATTCGCGCCGTTTCGGCGTGTGGCAACCATCAAGAGGTTTTCTATGTCAGTCGGCAATTCTTCCCGCGAAATTGTGATTCACGGCACGACCGGTGCCGGCAAGACATTCCGCCCGAGCGACTGGGCGGAACGTTTGTGCGGCATTCTGTCTTCTTTCGACAAAAGCAACCGCCTGGCCTATCACGAATGGGTGCGTCCGATTCTGATCGATAAAGTGCGCTGCGTGGCGGTGGACAAACAGCTGGAAGACATCAATCCGGCCATGTTCCGTTTCCTGATGGATTTTGCCGCCGACAACGATTTGCGCGTACTCGACGGTGCGGAGGCGGGCCGGCCTGCCGAAGCCGTTGTGCCGCAGGCAGAACCCGCCGGTGCCAAAGCGGAAGCCGAAAAGCCGTCCGGTATTTCCGCGCCCGATGTGCGTGCCGAAATCCGCGAAATCGAAGCGGCGCAGGCCGCTACGGCGTTTGCCGCACTCAGCGTGCTGCGTCCGGGCATTACCGATGTCGGACGTTTTGTCGAGCAGGTTCACGATTTGCAGAAAAATCAGGCTTACCGTCTGTTCGGTGTATTTGAAGAAGGAAAAACCAACGCGGTGGCCGTCTGCGGCTTCCGTCTGGCACACAATTTCTCTTACGGCCGCTATCTGGATTTGGAAGATATTGTTACCGTACCTCAGGCGCGCAACCGGGGTTATGCCTCCCGCCTGCTGGCGAAACTCGCCGACATCGCGCGCGAAGAGGGTGCGGTCATGATTAACGGCCACCTGCATGTCGGCAGCGACCGCGTTGCCGCCCACCGCCTCTATTACCAGCACGGTTTCGAAATCACTTCCCATTACTTCCTCTGCCGCACCGACCAATTCCGTTCTTCGGCAAAATAAGCGGGCATACGGCAGGCCGTCTGAAAACCAAGGTTTCGGTTTTCAGACGGCCTTTTTTCTGGCTGCGGTGTCTCAGCCGCGCCGGTGCCTGATTGTACGGCCGGTGTTTTCCGGCTGCCTGCCGGGGCGCTCCACCGTAAATTCCCCCTCGATAATATCCTCCTGGTTGCGGCCGGTGAATGTCCGGTTGGCGGAATCCGCCTGAAAAGCGGTACCGCCCCGAACCGCCTGCCTGCCTTTGACCGGCAGCATCAAAAACAGTGCCAGCAGTGTGGAAATAAAGCCAGGACTCATCAGCATCACGGCCGCTACGGCATAGCGGACAGGCCACAGCAGCTGGTACAGCGACAGACGGCCGCCGCTGCGCGCGCCCGCAGCGGCCAGCAGCACGCCGGACAGGCCGAAGCGGCGCAGCATCAGCAGGCCGACCAGAAAACCGGCAATCATCAGCAGCAGGGTCGGGCCGCTGCCCAGCCAGCCGGCCACCCAGACGATAGACATGATTTCCAAAAACAGCAGTACCAGAAAGCCGATGGCGAAAAAACGCATGGTTTATCCTCAATCTGTGAAACGCGCCCGTACGGCGCAAAGCGTCAGCCAACATACAGCCGCCGCCTGCATTTTCAAGCAGGGCGGACGGTAAAGCAAGGGGTAAAAAAAAGTAAAGCGCTGCCGGGTGTGCCCTCTGCAAGATGAAGCGGCAGCCGAACTTTGCTATGCTTGGCTTCATGAAAACCGCTATTGCTTTCCTGACTGCCCGCGTCTTTCCCGCAGCGGGCGTATTGTTTTTGGCCGCCTGTGCATCGTCCGTGCCGTCGGAGACGGGCGGTTCTGTTGCAGACGGATATTACCGTGTCGAGCGCGGCGACAACCTTTACCGCATCGGTCTGCGTTTCAATCAAAGTGCCGCCACGTTGGCGCGTTGGAACAATCTGGCTGATCCCGCGCAAATCGAAGTCGGCCAGCTGTTGCGGGTGCGCCCCGAAACGGCGGTGCGCGGCGCAGAGCAAACGGCGGCTTCGGCTGCACGTTTGCGCTGGCCTGCCGACGGACCGTTGCTGGCGCGTTTCGACGGGCGCGGCAATAAGGGTATCGACATCGGCGGGCAGCGCGGCGGTCCGGTTTATGCGGCCGGTGCGGGGCAGGTGCTGTATGCGGGCGACGGTGTGCGCGGTTACGGCAGGATGGTGCTGGTCAGCCACAGCAGCGGGCTGCTGACGGCGTATGCGAACAATGACCGGCTGCTGGTCGCCAAAGGTCAGCGTGTGGCGGCCGGCCAGAAAATTGCCGAAATGGGCAGCAGCGATACCGATCGGGTCAAGCTGCATTTTGAAGTGCGTTTGAGCGGCAAGGCGGTCAATCCTGAGCCGTATCTGCCGCCGCGCTGACGGTGCGGCCGGGGGCAGGCCGTCTGAAAGATACGGATTTCGGCCTTTCAGACGGCCTGTTTTTGTTTATCGGGTAAACGGACGGGACGGTTTATGGTGCAACCGCTGCGTATTTTGGGCATTGATCCGGGCAGCCGTATCACGGGTTTCGGTATCATCGATGTGGTAGGGGGGGATCACTATTATGTGGCTTCGGGCTGCATCAAAACCCTTCCCGGCGACGAATTGGCCGGGCGCATCGGTGTGATTGTCGAAAATATCGGCGGGCTGATCCGGCAATACCGTCCCCGGCAGGCGGCGGTGGAACAGGTATTCGTCAATGCCAACCCTGCCGCCACGCTGATGCTGGGGCAGGCGCGCGGTGCCGCATTGGCCGCATTGGTGGTTCAGGGGCTGCCGGTGTATGAATACACAGCCTTGCAGGTCAAGCAGGCGGTAGTCGGGCACGGTAAAGCGGCCAAAGAGCAGGTGCAGCATATGGTGGTCAGTATGCTCGGGCTGTCCGGTACGCCCCAACCTGATGCGGCCGACGGTTTGGCGGTGGCGCTGACCCATGCGCTGCGCAACCGGGGGCTGGCAGGCCGTCTGAATCCGAACGGTCTGACGGTCAAGGGCGGACGTTTCCACGAAATCTGAACGTGCGCACTCATTGCCCGGGTAAAGTCGGAAAAACGCTAACCCAAGATTTAAAAACAAAAAAATCTTGAAACTGTCGTGCGTTTTATGCTATATTTTCGTGCTTGGCATTTTATGCCAAGTATTCTTTTGTCCAATGGCCGATCAATCGTAATCGACCCCTTTATTAAAAAGGAAAATAATCATGACTTTAGGTCTGGTTGGGCGCAAAGTGGGCATGACCCGCGTGTTTACCGAACAGGGTGGTTCTATCCCGGTAACCGTGTTGGAATTGACTGCAAACCGCGTCACACAAGTCAAATCCGAAGATACTGACGGCTATGCGGCCGTACAAGTTACCTTCGGTCAGAAAAAAGCAAACCGTGTCAATAAAGCCGAAGCCGGCCACTTTGCCAAGGCGGGTGTGGAGGCAGGTCGCGGCTTGGTTGAGTTTGCTTTGACTGCTGAAAAAGCTGCCGAGCTGAAGGTTGGTGATGAAATCACTGTGTCTGTTTTTGAAGCCGGCCAGCTGGTTGATGTAACCGGTACCTCCAAGGGTAAAGGTTTTTCCGGCACCATCAAACGTCATAATTTTGATTCCCAACGTACTTCCCACGGTAACTCGCGTTCACACCGCGTTCCCGGCTCTATCGGTATGGCTCAGGATCCGGGTCGTGTGTTTCCGGGTCAGCGTATGGCCGGCCAGTACGGCAATACCAGATCGACTGTGCAGAATCTGGAAATCGTGCGTGTTGATGTCGAGCGTAATCTGCTGCTGGTTAAAGGTGCCGTTCCCGGTGCGGTAAACGGCAGTGTGATTGTCCGTCCCGCAGTGAAAGTAGGTGCGTAATGGAATTGAAAGTAATTGACGCAAAGGGCCAAGTGTCAGGCAGTCTGGCTGTCTCTGATGCGCTGTTTGCCCGTGAATACAACGAAGCGCTGGTGCACCAGCTGGTTACTGCATTTTTGGCTAACGCGCGCTCGGGTAACCGTGCCCAGCTGACGCGCGCCGAAGTGAAGCATTCCACCAAAAAACCGTGGCGTCAGAAAGGTACCGGCCGTGCGCGTTCCGGTATGACTTCTTCTCCGCTGTGGCGCAGCGGCGGCCGTGCCTTCCCGAATAAGCCGGACGAGAATTTCACGCAAAAAGTGAACCGTAAGATGTACCGTGCCGGTATGGCGGCTATTTTGTCGCAACTGGTGCGTGACGAGCGTCTGTTTGCGGTGGAAGAGTTGTCGGCTGCTACGCCGAAAACCAAAGCGTTTGCAGAGCAAGTAAAAAACATGGGCTTGGAGCAAGTGCTGTTTGTTACCAAGCAGCTGGATGAAAATGTTTATCTGTCTTCCCGCAACCTGCCCAATGTTTTGGTTCTGGAAGCTCAGCAAATCGATCCTTACAGCTTGTTGCGCTACAAAAAAGTAGTGATGACCAAAGATGCGGTTGCGCAGTTAGAGGAGCAGTGGGTATGAATCAAGAACGCCTGATGAAAGTGATTTTGGCGCCTGTTGTCTCTGAAAAGAGCAACCTGCTGGCTGAAAAACGCAATCAAATGACTTTTAAAGTGCTGCCGAATGCGACGAAAACCGAGATTAAAGCGGCTGTCGAGCTGCTGTTCGGTGTGGAGGTTGCTTCTGTGACTACCACGACTACCAAAGGCAAAACCAAGCGTTTCGGCCGTACCGTCGGTCGCCGCAGCGATGTGAAAAAAGCTTATGTGAGCTTGGCTGCCGGCCAGGAGTTGGATCTGGAAGCCGCTGCCGCAGCTGCTGATAAGGAGTAAGGATAATGGCTATTGTAAAAATGAAGCCGACCTCTGCTGGCCGCCGCGGCATGGTTCGCGTGACCACGGAAGGTTTGCATAAAGGCGCGCCTTATGCTGCGCTGGTTGAGAAGAAAAACTCAACTGCCGGCCGCAATCATAACGGCCACATTACTACCCGCCATAAAGGCGGCGGTCATAAGCACCACTACCGTATCGTTGATTTCAAGCGCAATAAAGACGGCATTCCGGCCAAAGTGGAGCGCATTGAATACGATCCGAACCGTACTGCGCATATTGCACTGCTGTGCTATGCCGACGGGGAACGCCGCTACATTATTGCGCCGCGCGGTATCAAGGCCGGTGCTGTGTTGGTCTCAGGCTCTGAAGCGGCCATCAAGGTGGGCAATACGCTGCCGATCCGCAATATTCCGGTCGGTACTACCGTTCACTGCATCGAAATGAAACCCGGTAAAGGTGCGCAGATTGCCCGTTCGGCAGGCGCTTCTGCTGTGCTGCTGGCAAAAGAGGGTGTGTATGCGCAAGTCCGCCTGCGTTCCGGCGAAGTGCGTAAAATCCATATCGACTGCCGCGCTACTGTTGGTGAAGTCGGTAACGAAGAGCAAAGCCTGAAAAAAATCGGTAAAGCCGGTGCCAACCGCTGGCGCGGTATCCGTCCGACCGTACGCGGTGTGGTGATGAACCCGGTAGATCACCCGCACGGTGGTGGTGAAGGCCGTACAGGCGAAGCGCGCGAACCGGTCAGCCCATGGGGTACGCCGGCCAAAGGTTACCGCACCCGTAACAATAAACGCACGGACAATATGATTGTTCGCCGCCGTTACTCAAATAAAGGTTAATTGATATGGCTCGTTCATTGAAAAAAGGCCCATATGTAGACCTGCATTTGCTGAAAAAAGTAGATGCGGCTCGTGCAAACAACGACAAGCGCCCGATTAAAACCTGGTCGCGCCGTTCCACCATTCTGCCCGATTTTATCGGCCTCACTATCGCTGTGCATAACGGCCGCACCCATGTGCCCGTATTTATCAGCGACAATATGGTCGGCCACAAGCTGGGCGAATTCTCATTGACCCGTACCTTTAAAGGCCACTTGGCCGATAAGAAGGCCAAGAAGAAATAAGGGATAAAACATGAGAGTATCTGCATCACATAAAAATGCCCGTATCTCTGCCCAAAAAGCTCGCTTGGTGGCAGACCTGATTCGCGGCAAGAACATTGCCCAAGCCCTGAACATCTTGGCATTCAGCCCGAAAAAAGGTGCTGAGTTGATTAAAAAGGTACTGGAATCCGCTATCGCCAATGCGGAGCACAACAACGGTGCCGATATCGACGAGTTGAAAGTTGTCACCATTTATGTTGATAAGGCCGCTTCGTTGAAGCGTTTCCAGGCTCGTGCCAAAGGTCGCGGTAACCGCATTGAAAAACAAACTTGTCATATCAATGTGACAGTGGGTAACTAAGGAAAAGCTATGGGACAAAAAATTCATCCGACTGGCTTTCGTCTGGCGGTAAACAAAGACTGGTCGTCTAAATGGTTTGCCAAAAGCAACGAATTCCCGACTGTTCTGAAACAGGATATCGATGTCCGCGAGTACTTGCGCAAACGCCTGTCTGCTGCTTCTGTCGGCCGTGTTGTGATTGAGCGTCCGGCCAAATCTGCCCGCATTACCATTCATTCGGCCCGTCCGGGTGTGGTTATCGGCAAAAAAGGCGAAGACATCGAAGTATTGAAACGCGACCTGCAAAACCTGATGGGTGTGCCGGTTCATGTCAATATCGAAGAAATCCGCAAGCCCGAGCTGGATGCGCAGATTATTGCCGACGGCATCGCCCAGCAGCTGGAAAAACGCGTCCAGTTCCGCCGTGCCATGAAACGCGCTATGCAGAATGCCATGCGTGTCGGTGCCAAAGGCATCAAAATCATGACATCAGGCCGTCTGAACGGTGCGGATATTGCGCGTAGCGAATGGTACCGCGAAGGCCGTGTGCCGCTGCACACCCTGCGTGCCAATGTGGATTATGCAACCAGCGAGGCGCACACCACTTACGGTGTGATCGGTCTGAAAGTTTGGGTTTATACCGGCGAGGGCAAAGAAGCTGCCCAAGCCCGTCCCGAACAAGAAAACAAACGCAGAAAGGGTGGTCGAAATGCTGCAGCCAACTAGAATGAAATACCGCAAACAGCACAAAGGCCGCAATACCGGTGTTGCTACACGCGGTAATGCTGTCAGCTTCGGTGATTTCGGTTTGAAAGCAGTCGGCCGAGGCCGTCTGACTGCCCGCCAAATCGAAGCTGCCCGTCGTGCCATGACCCGCCATATCAAACGCGGCGGCCGCATCTGGATCCGTGTTTTCCCCGACAAACCGATTACGGCCAAGCCGATTCAGGTGCGTATGGGTGGCGGTAAAGGTTCGGTTGAATACTATGTGGCCGAAATCCGTCCCGGCAAGGTGCTGTACGAAATGGACGGCGTTGCCGAAACCTTGGCCCGTGAAGCATTTGCTTTGGCTGCTGCCAAACTGCCGATTCCGACTGTGTTTGTAGTAAGACAGGTAGGTAAATAATGAAAGCCAATGAATTGAAAGACAAATCAGTTGAGCAACTGAATGCTGACTTGGTTGATTTGCTGAAAGCTCAATTCGGCCTGCGCATGCAACACGCCACCGGCCAGTTGGGTAAAACCAGCGAATTGAAAAAAGTGCGTCGCGACATTGCTCGTATTAAAACCGTTTTAGCTGAAAAAGGTGGTAAATAATGAGCGAAGTGAAAAATGTCCGTACCCTGCAAGGCAAAGTGATCAGCGACAAAATGGATAAAACCGTTACCGTATTGGTGGAGCGTAAAGTAAAACATCCGCTGTACGGAAAGGTGATTAGCCGCTCTACCAAAATTCACGCCCACGATGAGCAGAACCAGTACGGTATCGGCGATATCGTTGTGATTGAAGAGGGTCGCCCTTTGTCTAAAACCAAATCTTGGGTAGTAAAAGAATTGGTGGAAAAGGCGCGTGCCGTCTAAAATTTGCAACAAGACGTATGTCTGAGTAGAAACGAAGCTTGCAGCAAATGAAAAAACGCTGTAAACTTCGTTTCTTAGCTTTCAGATTCTTGAAAGTTTCTCCCTTCGGGGCCAAGACTGGTTTACTGGAACCATTTAAGGTTTCAGATGTGCTTTGAATCCTCAGCTGATTGAGAGGCCGTCTGAAAATGGTAAATTAAGTTGGATTTTTTAAAGGTAAAAACATGATTCAAATGCAGACCATCTTAGATGTGGCTGATAACTCGGGTGCGCGCCGCGTGATGTGCATCAAAGTGTTGGGCGGATCTAAGCGTCGCTACGCTAATGTTGGCGACATTATTAAAGTGGCGGTTAAGGATGCGGCACCGCGTGGTCGTGTCAAGAAGGGTGATGTGTACAATGCTGTGGTGGTTCGTACTGCCAAAGGTGTTCGCCGCCCTGATGGTGCGCTGATTAAGTTTGACAATAATGCGGCTGTGCTGCTGAACAACAAACTTGAGCCGATGGGTACCCGCATTTTTGGCCCGGTTACCCGTGAGTTGCGGACTGAGCGCTTCATGAAAATCGTTTCATTGGCACCTGAAGTATTGTAAGGAAGGATTACAATGAACAAAATCATTAAAGGCGATCAAGTTATCGTTATTGCCGGTAAGGATAAGGGTAAGCAGGGTCAGGTTGTCCGTGTATTGGGCGATAAAGTGGTCGTGGAAGGTGTCAATGTGGCGAAGCGCCACCAGAAGCCGAATCCGATGCGCGGTGTTGAGGGTGGTATTGTGGAAAAAAATATGCCTCTGGCTATTTCCAATGTTGCCATTTTTAATCCCGAGACACAAAAAGCCGACCGTGTGGGTATTAAGTTGGTAGAGGGCGAAGGCAAGGTAAAACGCGTTCGTGTATTCAAGTCCAACGGTGCGCAAATCGGTGCTTAAGGGAGTGAGTAAAATATGGCTCGTTTAAAAGATTTTTACAACAGCACTGTTGTGCCGGAGCTGATTAAGCAGTTTGGTTACAAATCTGTTATGGAAGTGCCGCGTATCGAAAAAATTACCTTGAATATGGGTGTCGGTGAGGCGGTTGCGGATAAGAAAGTGATGGAGCATGCGGTTGCGGATCTGGAAAAAATTGCCGGACAGAAACCGGTGGTAACAGTGGCCCGCAAATCGATTGCAGGTTTTAAGATTCGCGATAATTATCCGGTCGGCTGTAAAGTTACTCTGCGCCGCGAACAGATGTTTGAGTTCTTGGATCGGTTGGTATCCATTGCTTTGCCGCGTGTGCGGGATTTCCGAGGTGTAAGCGGTAAGTCTTTTGATGGTCGCGGTAACTACAATATGGGTGTCCGCGAACAGATCATTTTCCCGGAAATTGAGTACGATAAAATCGATGCGCTGCGTGGTTTGAATATCACTATTACTACCACAGCAAAAACTGATGAAGAAGCCAAAGCGCTGCTGTCGTTGTTCAAATTTCCGTTTAAAGGATAATCATGGCTAAGAAAGCACTTATTAATCGCGAAGCGAAACGTGTTGCTTTGGCTAAGAAATATGCTGCTAAACGCGCGGCAATTTTCGCAGTCATCAATGATGCCAACGCGACAGATGAAGAACGCTTCGAAGCACGTTTGAAGCTGCAGGCTATTCCGCGTAATGCTGCTCCGGTCCGCCAACGCCGCCGTTGTGCCATTACCGGCCGTCCTCGCGGCACCTTCCGCAAATTCGGCTTGGGCCGCATTAAGATCCGTGAAATCGCTATGCGTGGCGAGATTCCGGGTGTCATTAAAGCCAGCTGGTAATAGGAGAGAATTAAATGAGTATGCATGATCCTATTTCCGATATGTTGACCCGTATCCGCAATGCGCAACGCGCAAATAAAGTTGCGGTTGCTATGCCCTCTTCAAAACTCAAGCGCGCAATTGCTCAGGTTTTGAAAGAGGAAGGCTATATCGAAGACTTCGCGGTTTCTGCTGATGCGAAACCGGTATTGGAAATCCAATTGAAATACTATGCAGGTCGTCCGGTTATCGAGCAAATCAAGCGTGTATCACGTCCCGGTTTGCGCGTATATAAAGGTTCTAACGACATTCCGACAGTAATGAACGGTTTGGGTGTGGCCATTGTGAGTACTTCAAAAGGCGTGATGACTGACCGTAAAGCCCGTGCTGCCGGCATCGGTGGTGAGTTGTTGTGCATTGTTGCCTAAGGAGCGTTTAAGATGTCTCGCGTAGCGAAAAATCCAGTAACTGTTCCTGCTGGCGTAGAAGTAAAATTCGGAACAGATGCATTGACGGTCAAAGGTAAAAACGGCGAGTTGTCTTTTCCTTTGAGTAATGATGTCAAAATCGAACTGAACGATGGTCAATTGACTTTTGCGGCGGCGAACCAAAGCAAGCAGTCTGCTGCCATGTCCGGTACTGCCCGCGCTATTGTGGCCAATATGGTTAAAGGTGTGGCGGAAGGTTTTGAGAAAAAGCTCCAATTGATCGGCGTGGGTTATCGTGCCCAGGCTCAGGGTCAAACCCTGAATTTGTCTTTGGGTTTCTCTCATCCCATCGTATATGAAATGCCTGCGGGTGTTTCTGTGCAGACACCGTCACAAACAGAGATCGTCATCAGCGGTGCCGACAAGCAGGTTGTCGGTCAGGTGGCTGCGGAAATCCGCGCCTTCCGCTCGCCGGAGCCTTATAAAGGCAAGGGTGTCCGCTATGTGGGCGAAGTGGTTGTGATGAAAGAAGCTAAGAAGAAATAATTGAGGCCTCACTAATGGATAAACATGCAACTAGACTGCGTCGTGCACGTAAAACCCGTGCCCGTATTGCAGATTTGAAAGTGGTGAGACTGTGTGTATTCCGCACAAACAGCCACATTTATGCTCAAGTAATCAGCGCTGAGGGCGACAAGGTTTTGGCTTCTGCCTCGACTTTGGAAGCCGAAGTGCGCGGTAGTCTGAAATCTGGCGGCAATATTGAAGCGGCTGCCGTAGTCGGCAAGCGGATTGCGGAAAAAGCCAAGGCGGCCGGTATTGAGAAAGTCGCGTTCGACCGTTCAGGTTTTCAGTACCACGGCCGCATCAAAGCTCTGGCTGAGGCAGCACGTGAAAACGGCTTGAGCTTCTAAGTAAGGATTTTGGAGATCTGACATGGCAAAACATGAAACAGAAGAACGCGGTGACGGCCTGATTGAGAAAATGGTTGCCGTAAACCGCGTAACCAAAGTAGTCAAGGGCGGCCGTATTATGGCTTTCTCTGCTTTGACTGTTGTGGGTGATGGCGACGGCCGCATCGGTATGGGTAAAGGAAAATCCAAAGAGGTGCCGGTAGCTGTGCAAAAAGCAATGGATCAGGCACGCCGTTCGATGATGAAAGTGCCGTTGAAAAACGGTACCATCCATCACGAAGTCATCGGTAAGCATGGCGCGACCAGAGTATTTATGCAGCCTGCCAAGGAAGGTAGCGGCGTAAAGGCCGGTGGTCCGATGCGTTTGATATTTGATGCGATGGGTGTGAACAATATTTCGGCTAAGGTGCACGGTTCGACTAATCCTTACAATATTGTCCGTGCAACATTAGATGGTCTGTCCAAGCTCTATACGCCGTCTGAAATCGCTGCCAAACGCGGGTTGACTGTAGAAGATATTCTGGGAGCCAATCATGACTGAGCAAAAGAAAATTAAAGTGACTTTGGTGAAAAGCCTGATCGGTACCATTGAGTCACACCGTGCTTGTGCTCGCGGCTTGGGTTTGCGTCGTCGCGAACATACCGTAGAAGTTTTGGATACCCCGGAAAATCGCGGCATGATCAATAAGATCAGCTACCTTTTGAAAGTGGAGTCGTAATATGTTTTTAAACACTATTCAGCCTGCCGAGGGTGCTACTCATGCCCGCCGCCGCGTCGGTCGCGGTATCGGCAGCGGTTTGGGTAAAACCGGCGGCCGTGGCCACAAAGGTCAAAAAAGCCGTTCGGGCGGTTTCCATAAAGTAGGTTTTGAGGGCGGTCAAATGCCCTTGCAGCGCCGCCTGCCCAAGCGCGGTTTCAAATCACTGACGGCTGCGCAAAATGCAGAAGTACGTTTGAGTGAATTGAATTTGGTTGCCGTAGATGAGATTGATGTATTGGCGTTGAAACAGGCAGGTTTAGTTTCCGCTCATGCAAGCAACGTAAAAGTGATTGCTTCCGGTGAAATTGCCAAAGCAGTTGTACTGAAAGGCATTAAAGCTACCAAAGGCGCAAAAGCGGCAATTGAAGCTGCCGGCGGCAAGGTAGAAGAATAAGGCTGGGAAAAGTGGCTAATCGACAGTCTTCATCAGGCTTGTCTAAGTTTGGTGAATTAAAAAGCCGGATTCTGTTTTTGTTGGGTGCACTGGTGGTTTTCCGTATCGGTGCACACATTCCGGTTCCGGGTGTGGATGCGGCCGCTCTAGCTAATTTATACGAAAGCGCGAGCAGCGGTATACTGGGCATGTTGAATATGTTTTCCGGTGGGTCGTTGGAGCGCTTTAGTATTTTTGCTATCGGTATCATGCCTTATATTTCGGCTTCCATTGTGGTGCAGTTGGCCTCGGAAATCGTACCTTCTCTGAAGGCATTGAAAAAAGAGGGTGAAGCCGGGCGTAAGGTAATCACGAAATACACCCGTATGGGTACGGTGCTGTTGGCAACTTTGCAGAGCTTTGGTGTTGCAACCTTTGTCTATCAACAAGGTGTTGTGGTTGCTTCTCAGTTCGAATTCTATGTTTCTACCGTCGTGTGTCTGGTAACCGGAACCATGTTTTTGATGTGGCTGGGGGAGCAGATTACCGAACGCGGATTGGGTAACGGTATTTCGCTGATTATTACGGCAGGTATTGCTGCCGGTATTCCGGCCGGTATTGCGCAGCTGTGGACGCTGACCAGTCAGGGTTCGATGAGCCTGCTAACCGCAATCGCTGTTGTGACCGGGGCTCTTCTGCTGGTTTATGCGGTTGTATTTTTTGAGGCGGCTCAGCGTAAAATTCCGGTTCACTATGCCAAGCGTCAGTTTGGTATGGGAGGGCAGGTACAGAATACACATATGCCGTTTAAGCTGAATATGGCGGGGGTGATTCCACCTATTTTTGCTTCCAGCATCATTCTGTTCCCATCTACTTTGCTGAGTTGGTTCGGTTCGGCAAACAGTAGTAACAGTTGGTTGGGAAAGATTGCCGGCTGGCTGCAAAACGGACAGCCTGCTTATATCGTGCTGTTTTCCGCAGCAATCATTTTTTTCTGCTACTTCTATACCGCATTGGTATTTAGCCCGAAAGAGATGGCGGAAAATTTGAAGAAAAGCGGTGCTTTTGTTCCGGGTATCCGCCCGGGAGTGCAGACTTCCCGTTATCTGGAGGGAGTGGTAACCCGATTGACTCTGTTTGGGGCAATCTATATTACCGTGATTTGTCTGATTCCTGAGTTTCTGACTTCGACATTGAATGTGCCGTTTTATTTAGGGGGTACTTCTCTGTTGATTTTAGTGGTGGTTACCATGGATTTCAGCACACAACTGGCTTCGTACCGGATGTCGCACCAATATGAAGATTTGATGAAGCGATCTGAGATGAAATCTTTATCTCGTAAATAAGAATATGGCTAAAGAAGACACCATACAGATGCAGGGCGAAATTTTGGAAACTTTGCCCAATGCAACTTTTAAAGTAAAGCTGGAAAACGATCATGTCGTTTTGGGGCATATTTCCGGCAAGATGCGGATGCACTATATCCGTATTTCTCCCGGTGATAAGGTAACAGTCGAACTGACACCTTATGACTTGTCCCGAGCCCGTATCGTTTTCCGTGCCCGATAACCTGAAAGGAAGTAATTATGCGTGTACAACCTTCTGTAAAGAAAATTTGCCGCAACTGCAAAATTATCCGTCGTAATCGTGTAGTCCGCGTCATTTGTACCGATCCCCGCCACAAGCAGCGTCAAGGCTGATTTTCATAGCCGAGATTTTGTGGTATAGTGAACAACTTTTGCCCGTAAAGGAAAAAATATGGCTCGTATTGCAGGGGTAAATATCCCTAATAACGCCCATATCGTAATCGGCCTTCAAGCTATTTACGGTATTGGCGCTACTCGCGCTAAATTGATTTGCGAAGCGGCCGGCGTTGTGCCGAGCACGAAAGTAAAGGATTTGGACGAGTCTCAATTGGAAGCGCTGCGCGAACAGGTTGCTAAATATGAGGTGGAAGGCGATCTGCGTCGTGAAGTAACCATGAGCATCAAGCGTTTGATGGACATGGGTTGTTACCGCGGCTTCCGTCACCGTCGCGGCTTGCCTTGCCGTGGTCAACGCACTCGCACCAATGCCCGTACCCGCAAAGGTCCGCGCAAAGCGATTGCCGGTAAAAAATAAATTTTAAGGAATTAATTGATGGCTAAAGCAAACACAGCCTCGCGTGTACGCAAAAAAGTACGCAAAACCGTCAGTGAAGGTATCGTGCATGTTCATGCATCTTTCAACAATACCATCATTACTATCACCGACCGCCAAGGCAATGCATTATCTTGGGCTACCTCTGGCGGCGCTGGTTTTAAAGGTTCCCGTAAAAGTACACCGTTTGCTGCCCAAGTGGCGGCAGAGACAGCTGGTAAAGTTGCCCAAGAGTATGGCGTTAAAAACTTAGAAGCCCGTATCAAAGGCCCGGGTCCCGGCCGCGAATCTTCTATCCGTGCGCTCAATGCTCTTGGTTTTAAGATTACCAGCATTACCGACGTTACTCCGTTGCCGCACAACGGTTGCCGTCCGCCTAAAAAACGTCGTGTTTAAGATTGGAGTGATTGAGAATGGCACGTTATACCGGCCCTAAATGTAAATTAGCCCGCCGTGAGGGTACCGATTTGTTCTTGAAGAGTGCCCGCCGCTCTTTGGAGTCAAAATGTAAAATGGATTCCGCTCCGGGTCAGCACGGTGCGAAGAAGCCGCGTTTGTCAGATTACGGCCTGCAACTGCGCGAAAAACAGAAAATCCGCCGTATTTACGGTGTTTTGGAGCGTCAATTCCGCCGTTATTTTGCTGAAGCAGACCGCCGCAAAGGTTCAACCGGCGAGTTGTTGCTGCAATTGCTGGAATCCCGTTTGGACAATGTCGTATACCGCATGGGTTTCGGCTCTACCCGCGCAGAAGCGCGCCAGCTGGTATCGCACAAGGCGGTTACTGTAAACGGTCAGGTGGTTAACATTCCGTCTTTCCAAGTGAAAGCAGGTGATGTTGTCGCTATCCGCGAAAAAGCCAAAAAACAAGTCCGTATTCAGGAAGCACTGGGTTTGGCAACGCAAATCGGTATGCCCGGCTGGGTGGCTGTGGATACGACCAAAATGGAAGGTGTATTCAAAAATATGCCGGATCGCTCAGAATTGACTGGCGATATTAATGAACAGCTGGTGGTAGAGTTCTATTCTAAATAATACCGGCTCAGTGAGGGACAGTTAAATGCAAAACAGCACTTCCGAATTTTTGAAGCCGCGTCAAATCGATGTGGATGCCTTGTCCGCTACACGCGCCAAGGTCTCTATGCAGCCGTTTGAGCGTGGTTTCGGCCATACTTTAGGTAATGCTTTGCGCCGTATCTTACTGTCGTCCATGAATGGCTTTGCGCCGACCGAAGTGGCTATCGCGGGCGTGTTGCACGAATATTCCACCCTGGACGGTGTTCAGGAAGATGTTGTCGATATTCTCTTGAACATCAAAGGCGTGGTATTCAAGCTCCACGGCCGCGAAGAAGTACGCCTGAACCTGAAAAAGTCGGGTTCGGGTGCCGTATTGGCCGGCGATATTGATTTGCCGCACGATGTTGAGATTGTCAATCCCAATCACGTTATCTGCCATTTGGCCGATAACGGCAGCATCGAATTGGAAATCAAAGTAGAACAGGGTCGGGGCTATCAATCCGTGTCAGGCCGCCGTGCGGTACGTGACGAAAACCGGATTGGTGCCATTCAATTGGATGCGAGCTTTTCGCCCATCAGCCGTGTCAGCTTTGAAGTTGAACCTGCCCGTGTGGAACAGCGTACCGACCTTGACCGCTTGGTTTTGGATATTGAAACCGACGGTTCCTTGGATCCGGAAGAGGCTGTCCGCAGTGCAGCACGCATTTTGATCGACCAAATGTCTATTTTTGCCGACTTGCAGGGTACGCCGGTAGAGGAAGAGGAAGAAAAAGCACCGCCTATCGATCCGATCCTGCTGCGTCCGGTGGACGATTTGGAGCTGACTGTGCGTTCGGCTAACTGCCTGAAAGCTGAGGACATTTATTATATTGGTGATTTGATCCAGCGCACCGAAACGGAACTGCTGAAAACGCCGAATCTCGGCCGTAAATCTCTGAATGAGATTAAAGAAGTTCTGGCTTCCAAAGGTCTGACACTGGGTTCAAAACTCGAAGCTTGGCCGCCTGTCGGCTTGGAAAAGCCTTAAAGTTTGAATATTAAAGGATAATGACATGCGTCATCGCAATGGTAACCGTAAATTGAACCGCACCAGCAGCCACCGCGCTGCCATGCTGCGTAACATGGCCAACTCCCTGTTGACCCATGAAACCATCGTAACCACTTTGCCGAAAGCCAAAGAGCTGCGTCGTGTGGTGGAGCCGCTGATTACTCTGGGCAAAAAGCCGTCACTGGCCAACCGCCGTTTGGCGTTTAACCGCACCCGCGACCGAGATGTGGTGGTCAAGCTGTTCGGCGATTTGGGTCCGCGTTTTGCTGCCCGTAACGGCGGTTATGTCCGTATTTTGAAATACGGCTTCCGCAAAGGCGATAATGCGCCGTTGGCACTGGTTGAGCTGGTAGACAAAGCAGCCGAGACTGTTGCCGAGTAAGCAGTTCGGATTTGCCGATTAAGGCCGTCTGAAAAAGCCGTTGGCTGTTTTCAGACGGCCTTTGATGTTTTTATTGCGAGAGGGGTGGTTAAGAGGATTGTGATGCGGCATTTGGTTTCTGCCGCATCAGAGGCATCAGGGTTCCGATATGATAAGTTATGTATGGAGTGAGAGAGCAGCCAATCTGTTTGAAGTCAAAATGCCCGCTAAATATTTTCAGAATACGCGGATAAAATCAATCACTTGTTTATTGCTGACCGGCTTTTGGCTATAATCCGCCTTTCGCCTAAAAAATCAGCCCCGCGATTACGGGCAACCTGAAAGAAAGAATCCAAACCATGAAAAAAGTATTTATCCGCACTTTCGGCTGTCAGATGAATGAGTACGACAGCGAAAAGATGCTTTCCGTATTGGCGGAAGGTGATGAACTGATGCAGGTATCCGAGGCCGAAGAGGCCGATATTATTTTGTTCAACACCTGTTCCGTGCGTGAAAAGGCGCAGGAAAAAGTGTTTTCGGATTTGGGGCGTGTCAAGCCGCTGAAAGCCAAGAATCCGAATCTGATTATCGGCGTGGGCGGCTGTGTGGCTTCGCAGGAGGGTGAAGCGATTGTGAAGCGTGCGCCGTATGTTGATGTGGTGTTCGGGCCGCAAACGCTGCACCGCCTGCCGAAAATGATTATGGATAAGGAAACCACCGGTCTTTCCCAGGTGGATATTTCTTTTCCCGAAATCGAAAAATTCGACCATTTGCCGCCCGCGCGTGTCGAGGGCGGATCGGCTTTTGTGTCGATTATGGAGGGCTGTTCCAAATATTGCAGTTTCTGTGTTGTGCCTTACACCCGTGGCGAAGAGTTTTCCCGCCCGCTGAATGATGTGCTGACGGAAATTGCCAATCTGGCCCAGCAGGGCGTGAAAGAAATCAATCTGCTGGGGCAGAATGTGAATGCTTACCGAGGCGAAATGGACGACGGCGGCATTTGCGACTTCGCGACGCTGCTGCGCATCGTGCACGAAATTCCGGGTATCGAGCGGATGCGGTTTACTACCAGCCACCCGCGCGAATTTTCCGATGCGATTATCGAGTGTTACCGCGACCTGCCCAAGCTGGTTTCTCATCTGCACCTGCCGATTCAGAGCGGTTCCGACCGCGTTTTGTCGGCGATGAAACGCGGCTATACTGCGTTGGAATATAAATCGATTATCCGCAAACTGCGCGCCATCCGTCCCGACTTGTGTTTGAGTTCCGATTTTATCGTCGGCTTCCCCGGGGAGACCGAGCGCGAATTTGAGCAAACCTTGAAACTGGTGAAGGATATTGCGTTTGATTTGAGCTTTGTCTTCATTTACAGTCCGCGGCCGGGAACACCGGCAGCCAATCTGCCTGACGATACGCCGCACGAAGAAAAAGTACGCCGCTTGGAGGCTTTGAACGAAGTGATCGAAGCCGAGACCGCCCGCATCAACCAAACCATGATCGGTACGGTCCAACGCTGTCTGGTGGAGGGCATTTCGAAGAAAGACCCCGACCAATTGCAGGCGCGCACGGCGAATAACCGCGTTGTGAATTTCTACGGCACACCGGATTTAATCAATCAAATGGTGGAACTGGAAATTACCGAAGCCTATACCTTCTCACTGCGCGGCAAGTCGGTAGAGCAGGCCGTCTGAAAATAGCAATTTGTAGGTCGGATACTTGTATCCGACATTCCGAACGGCTTTCACTGCCAAACCTTTGGTAAATGTCGGATTGAAAAATCCGACCTACGATTAATCCGTTCACAGCCCTTTTGCTCTCGGCAGCTTGCCGGTGGAAAAGGGCTGTTTTTCTGTTGAGCGGTATGATGTCTTTGGGTTTTGGACAGGATGGGTTGCAGGTTTGCATTTTTCAAACTTTTCGGCCGTGCTTTCCGGCGGCAGACCGTATCGCAAGATGGCGGCATGCGGCCTAAATTTCGGCAAAAGCTGCCGATACTGTCCGTGGTCGGATACTGTACGGACTGAACGGATGGATAACTTGATGAAACAAACACCCCATGAGTAGGGGATTGGCGCGTTGAGGCCGTCTGAACATGACAATTGCCGGCCGGATGCTTGTATCCGACATCAACCAATATCCGTATCCAAAATTCCCGCCCCAAAAAAATCTCGGCAAATGTCGGATTTAAAAATCCGACCTACACGGTAAAATTTGGTTCCGGTCGGCCGGATTGCGGCTGCCAAATTCTGTGTGAGATCAGACGGCCGATACGGTCTGTCATTTAAATACAGCAGCACCTATCGGTGCAGACGGCCTGAAAGTGCAGCCGGTTTTTTATTTCATGCTACCGCCAAATTACAAAATATGTAAAAATTCGATATGGCATTGTATGAAACTGAGGCGCGGTCTGTCAGGCGTCTGTTGTGGAAAATGGAGAATTGCTATGGATACACCGGTCAATCTGTGGCCGCTGCTGGGCATTGCCGTGATTGTGGTCGGCTTTGTGCTGCGCTTTAATGCGGCTCTGGTGGTAATTGCCGCCGCTTTTGTTACCGGGCTGCTGGCCGCCATGCCGCCGGAAACGCTGCTGGCGGCTTTGGGTGAGGGCTTTATGAAAACGCGTATGCTTTCGCTGATTATCGTGCTGCCGCTGGCCGTGATCGGCCTGTTGGAGCGCAACGGGCTGAAAGAACATGCGCAAAACTGGATCGGCAAAATCCGTTCGGCCACGGCGGGACGACTGCTGATTGTTTATTTGGCGGTGCGCGAGGGTGCGGCGGCCTTGGGTTTGACCAGCTTGGGCGGCCATCCGCAGATGGTGCGTCCGCTGGTGGCGCCGATGGCCGAGGGGGCAACGCGCAACCGTTACGGCCGTCTGCCTGAAAATGTGCGGGTCAAACTGCGTGCGATGAGCGCGGCCACGGACAATGTCGGCCTGTTTTTCGGCGAGGACATTTTTGTCGCCTTCGGTGCGATTGTGCTGATGCAGACGTTTATGAAAACCAGCGCGGGCATTGAAATCGAGCCCCTGCATATTGCGCTGTGGGGGATTCCCACCGCGCTGTGTGCGTTTATGATTCACGCGTTCCGCCTGTGGCGGTTGGACGGCCAAGTGGCCAAAATGATTCAGACGGCCGGACAGGAGAAATAAGATGGACGCGTTGTTGAAACTGGAATATCTGTTTGTTTTGGCGGGAATCATTCTGCTTTTGTGTGCCGGGCTGACCATGGCAGACAAAACCAACCCCAAGCGGTTTACCAGTGGTTTTTTCTGGGGGGGCGTACGGCGTCATTTTCCTGTCGGGCGACCTGTTGCCGCCGGTGTTGGTCGGCATATTGGTGGTGGCGATGGTGCTGGTAGCGGGGGTAAACGGTGTGGCGGCAGGCCGGCCGGATATGCCCTCAGCCGAAACTTTGCAGGCGCGTGCCCTGAAACTGGGCAACAAGCTGTTTGTGCCTGCGCTGGCGATTCCGGCCGTTACCATTATCTGCGCCGTTTTGCTCAAAGATGTGCAGTTCGGCAGCCTGCGCCTGCTGCCGCAAAAGAGTGAAACACTGGCGGGCTTGGGCGCGGCCTGTATGATTGCCCTGATCATCGCCTGCGTGATGACGCGCAGCACGCCGATGCAGTCTGTGCGCGAGTCGCGCCGTCTGTTTGAAGCGATGGGCTGGGCGGTGCTGCTGCCGCAGCTGTTGGCCGTGCTCGGTATTATTTTTACCGATGCCGGCGTGGGCAAGGCCATTTCCTATTTGACCACCGAATACATGGCGGTGGACAACCGCCTGATTGCCGTGGCCGCCTACTGTATCGGTATGGCCGTGTTTACCATGATTATGGGCAATGCCTTTGCAGCCTTTCCCGTGATCACTGCCGGTATCGGTATTCCGATTCTGATCATGCAGCACGGTGCCAATCCGGCGGTATTGTGCGCCATCGGTATGTTCAGCGGTTACTGCGGTACGCTGATGACCCCGATGGCGGCCAATTTCAATATCGTACCGGCCGCGCTGTTGGAGCTGGAAGACAAAAACGCCGTTATCAAAGCACAAGTCGGCACGGCCATACCGCTGTTGGCCGCCAATATCGTTTTAATGTATTTTCTGGCGTTTTAAGCAGCTTGAAATCGTAGGTCGGATTCTCGAATCCGACTGTATTTGCCGGTGTTGTCGGATACGGAGTATCCGACCTACTGTCTTGCCAAGATGTAGGAATGACAGGCATCGTAGGTCGGATTCTTGAATCCGACAGTACTTTGCCGACATTGTCGGATAACGAGTATCCGACCTGCTGTCAGCTGCCGTTTTTCAGACGGCCTCTTACAAATGGAGCCTGTTTATGACCATGTCCACCGTTTTACTGACCGCTTTCGAGCCGTTCGGCGGCGAAAGTATCAACCCCTCCTGGCAGGCGGCCGCCCGGCTGGACGGTGCGGATATCGCCGGATACCGTGTTGCTGCCCGCTGTCTGCCCTGTACCTTTTCCGGCAGCCTGAATGCTTTGGAAACCGCCATCGCCGACACGCGTCCGACGGTGGTGATTGCGCTGGGGCAGGCGGGCGGCCGTCCCGACATCACGCCCGAACGCGTCGCCATCAACTGGAACGATGCCCGTATTCCCGACAATGCCGGCAAGCAGCCCTGCGACACCCCCGTGATTTCAGACGGCCCCAACGCCTATTTCACCACGCTGCCGATTAAAGCCGTTACCGCCGCCTTGCAGCAGAACGGCATTCCCGCCAGCATTTCCTATACTGCCGGCACCTTCGTCTGCAACCACGTTTTCTACGGCCTGCAACATATGGCCGCCCGCTACGGCATTGCCAAAAGCGGTTTTGTCCACATTCCGTACCTGCCCGAACAGGCCGCCCGCATCAAAGGCGCGCCGAGCATGGCAGAAACAACCCTGCTGACTGCCCTGAATATCATCATCGAAACCTGTATCACACAGGAACACGACTTGCGCACGGCGGGCGGGGAAACGCATTAAATTATGCTGTTTGGGCCGTCTGAAACCGGCGTGCTTTGCCGTTTGCCAGATACTGTCTGAAAAATTGCCGCCCCTGCATTCCGCTATATTTAAAACCGCACCGTTTATCGTAACCTTGGGGCAGTTCCGGCATCTGCAACACATCAGGCGCTGTACCAAGGCGGATATACCCTGAACCTCTCCTCCGCAGCGACCGCATTAACCGCCCGCGCAAACGCCGAATCCTCAGCTTCACTCAGGCTGAAATGGAAATCCAAATCCGACAGGTCGTCATACCCGCCGTCAAACGTATCGTCAGAACAGCATGTCGGATACTCCGTATCCGACATGCTGCACGCTACTCGGGCAGACGTTTCTGAGCAGTAGGTCGGATTCTTGAATCCGACACGCTACGTCCCCTGCATTTTGTCAGATTCGAGAATCCGACCTACACGATTTGGGGTTCTGTGTGGGAAACTGCGGTTTGCATCGGGATTGTGCCGATTGCCAGGTTCCAGAAATCCTGTTGTAAGTTCACCGCGTTGGGTGCAGCCGACAGCTGCTTGGCTTTATTGATTTTGTCGGCAGGGGAATATTGTTCCGCACCGCGGCTGGATATTCTCTAACAGTAGGTCGGATACTCCGCATCCGACACGCTACGTCCCTGCGTTTTGTCGGATTCAAGAATCCGACCTACATGATTTGTGTTTGTAACCTTATTGGCCGCCAGTTGCTCTGGCGGCAATATGAAGGCCGTCTGAAAACGTGCATTGCGTTTTTCAGACGGCCTGAGTGGAGAATGGTGCGTACAGTTTGCGAAAACACAGGAAAAGTTAAAGAATAACGCTATAATGTAAAGTTTTCGGTATTTCTGATTCGGAGTTATCTATGTCTTTATCCAACGGCCTGCTGGAACGCTGGTTCAAATTAAGCGAAAACGGTACGTCGGTACGCACCGAGCTGCTGGCGGGGTTCACTACGTTTTTGACCATGTGCTACATCACCATCGTCAATCCGAGCATTTTGTCGGTTGCGGGCATGGATTTCGGCGCGGTGTTTGTGGCCACGTGTATTTCGGCCGCCATCGGCTGTTTCATTATGGGCGCGCTGGCCAATTATCCGATTGCGCTGGCACCGGGCATGGGGCTGAATGCGTATTTCACGTTTTCCGTGGTGCAGGGAATGGGCGTGTCGTGGCAGGTGGCCTTGGCGGCGGTGTTTGTATCGGGCATGATTTTTGTGCTGTTCAGTTTTCTGAAAGTGCGCGAAATGCTGGTGAACGCGCTGCCGATGAGTCTGAAAATGGCGATTGCCGCCGGTATCGGCCTGTTTCTGGCACTGATTGCGTTAAAAGGCGCGGGCATTATTATTGCCAGTGATGCCACGCTGGTGAAAATGGGTGATCTGTATATTTTGGGCGAAAACGGCAGCAAACTGCCCAATTGGCCGGTGCTGTTGGCTTTGCTGGGTTTTGTGCTGGTGGTTGCTTTGGATTATTTCCGTGTGCGCGGCGCGATGATTCTGACGATTTTGCTGATTACTGTTTTGTCTGCACTGTTGGGGCTGACGGAATTCAAAGGCGTGGTGGCCGCCGTGCCGAGTCTGGCGCCTACGTTTATGCAGATGGATTTCAGCGGTTTGTTGAACGGCAGTCTGATTGCTGTGGTGTTCGTGTTTTTTCTGGTCGATTTGTTTGACAGCACCGGTACACTGGTCGGCGTATCGCACCGTGCGGGACTGTTGCAGGACGGAAAACTGCCGCGCCTGAAAAAAGCCCTGTTTGCTGATTCGACGGCGATTGTGGCCGGTGCGGCTCTGGGTACGTCTTCGACTACGGCTTATGTGGAGAGCGCGTCGGGCGTGGCGGCAGGCGGGCGTACCGGCCTGACGGCGGTAACGGTGGGCGTGCTGATGCTGGCCTGTCTGTGGTTCTCGCCGCTGGCACAGTCGGTACCGGCGTTTGCCACCGCCCCAGCACTGCTGTATATCGGTGTGCAGATGATGCGCAGCGCGCTGGAAATCGCGTGGGAAGACATCACCGAAGCCGCTCCCGCTTTTCTGACGATTGCCTTTATGCCGTTCACTTATTCGATTGCCGACGGCATTGCGATGGGCTTTATCAGCTATGCGGCGGTGAAACTGTTGTGCGGCCGTGCCAAAGACGTGCCGGTGATGGTTTGGGGCGTTGCCGTGGCGTGGTTGGCGAAATTCTGGTTTCTCGGCGTGTAGTGTGAGGCAGAGAAAACAAAGGCAGACGGTTGAGGCCGTCTGTTTTTTTTGTGGGTAGGCCGGATTCTCGAATCCGACACGGTCAATCGACAGCTGCATGTCGGATACGGAGTATCCGACCTACGTTGTGTACCGGGGCGGTTCGGCTGCGGCAGAGGCCGTCTGAATTTTCGCTGAACTGAGGTAGGTCGGATTCTCGAATCCGATACGGTCAATCGACAGCTGCATGTCGGATACGGAGTATCCGACCTACGTTGTGTACTACGTTGTGTGCTGGGGCGGTTCGGCTGCGGCAGAGACCGTCTGAATTTTCGCTGAACTGAGGTAGGTCGGATTCTTGAATCCGACACGGTTAACTGCGTCAAACGGCGGATTGGTCGGGGTATACGGCGGGCTGCATTAGGTATCGGCAGGGTTTTCAGACGGCCTCTGCTGGCGCGGGCAGCGGTGTTACTCGGGCAGCTCGGCCGAACCCATGCGGCGCAGGATAATATTGGTTTTGTTTTTCAGGCGCGGGTGTCTGGGATTGTCGGCGTAAAACAGCGGCGCGGGAACGCGGGCGGCCAGACGGGCGGCCTGTTGGCGGTTCAGTTGTGCGGCGGACTGTCTGTACAGACGCTGTGCGGCGGCTTCGGCACCGAATACGCCGTAGTCCCATTCGATGATGTTCAGATACAGGGCGAAGATGCGGTCTTTGTCGGTGGTGGCTTCCAGCATGGCGGTGATGGCGGCTTCTTCCGCTTTGCGCCAATAGCTGCGGCTTTCATTGAGAAACAGGTTTTTGGCCAGCTGCTGGCTGATGGTGGAACCGCCCGCGCGCATTTGGCCGCTTTGGCGGTTGCGCCTGACGGCGTTGCGGATGCCGTTCCAGTCAAAGCCGCTGTGGCCGGCAAAAGCGGCATCTTCCGAGGCAATCAGGGCTTTTTTCAGGTGGATGGAAATCCGGCCGTACGGCACCCAGCGGTAGTCCAGCGGCACGCTGCGGCCTTCGCCGGCAAATTGCGCCATGCGCATACGCATAAACGCGCTCTGTTCGGGCGCAATGCTGCGGTAGGTCAGAATCTGGCCGTAAACATAGGCGTTAAACAGGATAAACAGCGCAAAGGGCAGGGCAAGCAGCCATTTCAGCATTTCAGACGGCCTCCCTCAACCGGCGGATAACCGGCGCGGTATCGGGCAGAAAGCCGCGCCACAATTGATAGGCATAAGCCGCCTGCGCCACCAGCATACCCAGGCCGTCTGCCGTGCGGCGCGCGCCGTTGGCGGCGGCAAACTGCATAAACGGTGTGGCTCCGTTGCCGTAGGCCATATCGTAAGCCAGCGCGCAGCGGCCGAACAGGGCGGGGGAAACGTCGGGCAGGCTGCCGCTCAAACTGCCCGATGTGGCATTGATGATGATGTCGAAGTGCGGTGCGGGCAGCTCGGGCAGCGGGCAGGCCGTGATGCCGAAACGGCCGGCCAGCGCCTGTGCTTTGTCATGGGTGCGGTTGGCGATTGTCAGAGAAGCCGGTTTTTCGGCCAGCAGCGGCAGAACCACGCCGCGTGCCGCGCCGCCCGCGCCCAGCAGCAGAATGTGTTTTCCGTTCAGGGAAACGGCGCATTCCTGCGTGATGTCGCGCACCAGGCCGATGCCGTCGGTGTTGTCGCCGCGCAGACGGCCGTCTGCCAGCGGAATCAGTGTATTGACCGCACCGGCCGCCTGCGCGCGTTCGGACAGCTCGTCGGCCAAATCGAACGCCTCGGTTTTAAACGGCACGGTTACGTTGGCACCCGCGCCGCCTGCGGCGAAAAAGGCGCGCACTTCGGCGGCAAAACCGTCCAAAGGGGCGGTTTTTTTGGCGTATTCGATGCGGCAGCCTTCCTGCTGCGCAAATTGGCGGTGGATTTGCGGCGATTTGCTGTGGGCGACGGGGTTGCCGAAAACGGCGTAAGTCGGAACGGGCATGGTGATTCTCGCGAAAAAAACGGGCAGGCTGATTATGGCGCAAAGTGCGTTGCGGATAAAGCGGCGTTTCAGCTGCGCACCGCTTTCAGACGGCCTGCGGCGGGGCGGCCGTCTGAAACGCAGCAGGGTGTTTTAGTTATTTGGCATTTTCTTTTAACGGCGGTTTTTGCTTTGATATTTTTTTCCTGTTTTCTGTGGAATTTTGACATTTCATTTGCCATAAAATATCATTTATTGTTTTTCTTTTGCTTCTCGGCGGAAGATTCCGAATGAAATGAGTCAGAAAGGACAGTATGGAAGCAGTTACGGTCAATCCGTATTACACCCTGATTATGGCGACGCTGGTGTTGCTGATGGGGCGTGTGATGGTGAAAAAGATTGCCTTTTTGCGCAATTTCAATATTCCCGAGCCGGTGGCGGGCGGTTTGCTGGCGGCGGTCATTATCTACATACTGTATATCAGCACAGGCCGGTCGTTTGCTTTTGACTCCGGCCTGCAGACGGCATTTATGCTGGTGTTTTTCTCTTCCATCGGTTTGAGTGCCGATTTTTCGCGCTTGAAGGCGGGCGGTGTCGGCTTGGTGGTTTTTCTCCTGCTGATCAGCGTGTTTGTGCTGTTGCAGAATCTGTTGGGCGTGAGTCTGGCTTCCCTGCTCGGTTTGGAGCCGCTGATGGGGCTGATTACCGGTTCGGTTACGCTGGTCGGCGGCCACGGTACGGCGGCCGCGTGGGGCAAGGTATTGGAGGAGCAGTACCATGTGGCCGGTGCGGTGGATGTGGGTATGGCCAGTGCGACTTTCGGCCTGGTTCTGGGCGGTTTGATCGGCGGCCCGGTTGCGCGCCGTCTGGTCAATAAGATGGGACGCGCAGAGCAGGCTGCCGCGCGGGACGACGACAGCAGCGTGCAGCAGACGGACGATGCGTTCGAATACCCGCACCGGAACCGTCTGATTACTGCCGGTTCGGCGGTGGAAACCATGGCGCTGTTTGCCGCCTGTCTGGCTTTTTCCGCCCTGATGAGTACGCCCGAAGTCAAGGCGTGGTTCCCCGAAAAATTCACTCTGCCGCAGTTTGTCTGGGCGCTGTTTTTCGGCGTGCTGCTGCGCAATGTGCTGACGATGGGCTTTAAATTCGATATGTTCGACCGCGCCGTCGATGTGTTCGGCAATGCTTCGCTGAGCCTGTTCTTGGGCATTGCGCTGCTGAATTTGAAATTGTGGCAGCTGCTGGATTTGGCGTTGCCGATGCTGATTATTCTGGCGGCGCAAACCGCTTTGATGGCTGTGTTTGCGTATTTCGTTACCTACCGTGTGATGGGCCGGGATTACGATGCGGCGGTTCTGGCGGCGGGGCACTGCGGCTTCGGCATGGGGGCAACGCCCACGGCGGTGGCCAATATGCAGTCGGTAACCGAGCGTTTCGGCCCGTCGCACAAGGCGTTTTTGATTGTGCCGATGGTGGGTGCGTTCTTTATCGACTTTATCAATGCGTTTATCCTGACCGGCTTTGCCAATTTTCTCGGCAAGTAAAAAACGGTTGGCCGTCTGAAAAACCGCCCGTTGCCGCTTAACCGCAACGGGCGGTTTTGTTATGATGCCGACGGAGCGAACCGAAACGGGAGATGCAAGATGTGGAAACCGATGACGGCGGCGGCTTTGTGTGCCGCCGCGCTGGCTGCCTGCGGCGATAAGCAGCCGCCGCAGGCGGAACCGCCTTCCTGTGCCGATCCTGCGGTAGTGCAGAAGGTGCAGGAGGATGTGCGGCAGTGGGTAAACGAGCAGGCGCGCCGGTTTGCCGGTGACGATCGGCGCGGGTTTGTCGATGCCGACAAGATTGCGGCGGTGGCGGCCGATATGGCGGTGCGGGTGGATAATCCGTTGCCGGCGGCCGATAGTCCGCAGCAGTGTCAGGGGCAGTTCAGCATCGCGCTGCCGTCTGCCGCACTGGCACGGGCGCAGGAGAATGCGCCGCTGCTGTACGGCGATGTGCCGCTGCTTGCGCTTGCCGAAGAGCGTTTGGCAGGCAGTCAGTGGCAGTTGGCCGACAACGGCATGTTGAGCCGGGCGGTGCGCTATACGCCGCAGTACGGCAGCGACGGGCGGCTGGTGCTGACGTATACCGACAACAGTCTGCCGGTGGCGGCCAATGCGCTGGTATCTTTGCTGCTGCCGTACGGGGTGAAAGATATGCTGGTGGTGGACGGGCAGGTAATCGCCCGCGCTGATGCGCTGCGCCGCCTGCGTACGGGCGGGGAAGTGCCGGAGATGCCGGACCCGGCCGCCGCGCAGGAAGAAGATGTGCTGGGTGCGTTTATTGCTTCGCAGACGGCCGCAGAACCGGCACCGGAAGTGTTGCAGCCCGGCGGCAGTATGCCGCAGGAAGTGCCGGTGGACGCGGGTGATTTGGAGCGGGCGCGGACGGCCAACCGTCAGGCGCGCGACGAGATTAACGCGCAATGGGAGCGCATGGATAAAGCGGTGCAGCAGGGTTTGCTGGACGAGCAGCGTGCATGGATCGATAAGCGCGACGACAGCTGCCGTCAGGCTGCCGCGCAGGCGGGCAGTGCCGTGCAGGCCGAGTACCTGTATCTCCAATGCGGCACGCGCATGACGCGCGAGCGTATCCAGTATTTGAAAGGTTACAGCATCAACTGATGCGGCAGGTCTGCAAAAAAAGGCCGTCTGAAAACAGGGGTTGCCCGTTTTCAGACGGCCTTTCGGTTTCGGCTGTGCGTTTACCAGATATCCGATTTGATCCGGCGTTTCAGACTGGGGTGTTCCGACAGTTTGAATTCGGGTTCTTTGCCCATGCGCAGTTTGGCCTGATAGTCTTTCAGCAGCAGCAGAACCAGCGGGCTGAGTGCCAGAATGGCCATCAGGTTGATGGCGGCCATGGTGCCCATGGCCAGATCGGCCATGTCCCATACCAGCGGCACTTTCGCCACCGCGCCGAAATACACCATGCCCAGCACGGCCATGCGGAAAACGGCCAGGAACAGGCGGTTGCCGCTGATAAACTGGATATTCGATTCGGCATAGGCATAGTTGCCGATGATGGTGGAAAACGCGAACAGGAACAGGATAACGGCCAGGAAATCCGCGCCCCATGCGCCGACGTGTTCGACAATGGCCGCCTGCGTCAGCTGCACGCCGGTCAGCGGGGTGTCGGCGGACGGTACGCCGGAGAGCAGCAGCAGGAACGCGGTACACGAGCAGACGATGATGGTGTCGATAAACACGCCCAGCATTTGAATCATGCCCTGTGAGACGGGGTGTTTGACATCGGCCGCTGCCGCCGCGTTCGGTGCGGAACCCTGACCGGCTTCGTTGGAATACAGGCCGCGTTTGATGCCGTTCATCATCGCGGCAGAAATCATCGAGCCGAGCAGGCCGCCGCCTGCGGCTTGAAAATCGAAGGCGGAGGAAACAATCAGGCTGAATACGCGCGGTACTTCACCCGCATTGACCACCATCACATACAGAGCCAGCAGCAGGTAAACGCCCGCCATCAGCGGTACCACCGCTTCGGCCACGCGCGATACGCGCTTGATGCCGCCGAAGATAATCGGCGCGGCCAAAATCACCAGCGCCACACCGACGGCCTGCTTGTTCCAACCCCAAGCCGCTTCGGTGGCCGCCACAATCGAGTTGGACTGCACGGCTTCATATACGAGGCCGAAACAGAAAATCAGGCTGACGGAAAACAGCACACCCAGCCATTTCTGGCGCAGGCCTTGGGTAATGTAGTAGGCGGGGCCGCCGCGGAAAGCCCCGTTTTGGGGATCGCGGATTTTGAACAGCTGCGCCAGCGACGATTCGGCAAAGGCCGAACTCATGCCGATCAGCGCGGTAACCCACATCCAGAAGACCGCGCCGGGGCCGCCCAGCGAAACGGCAATCGCCACACCGGCGATATTGCCCACGCCCACGCGGCTGGCCAAACCGGTGGCAAAAGCCTGGAACGGGGTAATCGCATCGGGATTGCCGCTGCTGCGCCCGCCGAGCATTTCCCGGATACTGCGGCCGAGCAGGCGGAATTGGACAAAACCCGTGCTGATCGTGAAAAACAGGCCGACGCCCAGCAAAAGGTAAATCAGGCCGTCCCACAGCGGGCCGTTGATGCTGTTTACCGCTTCGTGAATGGTTTCATACATAATCTGGCTCTCAAACAGGCCGCCGGCGGCGGCAAAGGAAACAAAACAGGCCGTCTGAAAACGGCTGCTGTCGGAAAAGCTGCGTATTTTAATCGATTTCACACAAAATCGCGCTGTCTTTACGTTGTGCCGCCAAAAAAGCCGCACCGGACGCGGTGACTCAGCCGTCCGTTTCCAGAGACAGCACACTCAGGCCGGGCAGGCTGGCGAAGCCCTCGTCGCGCACAATCTGGCAGAAGTTTTCCAGATAGGTTTTGCCCGAATCTTCTTCGCGCACGGCGGCATACAGATTGCTTTGCAGACCGCCGGCGGTAATCCGGCGCGAAACCACATAGCCTTTTTCCAGATAGGGCATGACCGTCCAATAAGGCAGGGCGGCAATGCCCCGCCGGCTGGCTACCAGCTGGATAATGGCGATGGTCAGCTCGCTGTTGCGCCGCGCGGGATTGATGCCCTGCGGCAGCAGTACTTTGCGGATCAGGTCGAGCATATCGTCGGGCACGGGGTAGGTAATCAGGGTTTCACCGGCGAAATCGGCCGCTTCCCACACTGCTTTGTCCGCCAACGGGTGCTCTTCGGCACAGATGCCCACCATTTCATAAGAAAACAGCGGGCGGTAGGCAATGCCCGGCTGGGGCAGTGCTTCGGAAACAATGGCCAGATCGGCACGGTGGGTCAGCAGCAGTCCGACCGGATCGACATGAAAGCCGGACACAATGTCCAACTCCACCTGCGGCCACAGCGGGCGGAAAATACCCATGGCGGGCATCAGCCAGTCGAAGCAGGTGTGGCACTCCACCGCCAGCCGCAACTCACCCGCTTCGCCTTCGATAATCTGTGCCATATCGCGCTCGGCCGCCGCCACCTGAGGCAGCAGATCGCGCGCCAGTTGCAGCAGGCGCTCGCCCGCAGGGGTAAAGCGCAGCGGGTTGGATTTGCGTTCGAACAGCGGTGTTTCGTAATGGTTTTCCAGCAGGCGGATTTGGTGCGACAGGGCGGACTGGGTCAGGAAAACCCGTTTGGCCGCCAGGGAAACGCTGCCGGTTTCTTCCAGAGCCAGCAGGGTTTTGAGGTGGCGCAGTTCGATAATCGAATCCATGGCGGGATACTCGGCGAAAGTAAAATCAGGCAAGAATATTAAAATAATTCATGCGGAACAGGCAAACCGGTTGTGCAGGGTGTATTCCGGCATGAATAGGCCGTCTGAAACAGGGGAATGCCGTTTCAGACGGCCTTTTGGTCCGACATAATGTAAAAAATGCGCAAGTCCGGCGAAAAATCCAGATAATACGGCTTTACGTATTTTATTTTGTCAAAATAATAGAGGAGGGCGGAAATGAGTGCCGTTTTTCTGTTGATAGTCGGTTTGGTGCTGATGGCCTGCGGCTATTTTTTCTATTCGCGCTTTGTGGCGCAGAAAATCCTGCGTCTGGATCCCGATTTCAAAACCCCCGCGCACGAGTTGAACGACGGTGTGGATTTTGTGCCGACCAATAAATATGTTTTGTGGGGACACCATTTTACTTCGGTGGCCGGTGCCGCGCCGATTGTCGGACCGGCCATTGCCGTATTCTGGGGCTGGCTGCCCGCTTTTGTATGGGTGGTGCTGGGGACGGTGTTTCTGGCGGGCGTGCACGATATGTCGGCCGTGTGGGCGTCGGTACGCAATAAAGGCCAGTCCATCGGCTCGATTGCCGGTTCGGCCGTCAATGCGCGCACGCGCAGCCTGTTTATGATTGTGATTTTCCTGCTGCTGCTGATGGTGAACGCCGTTTTTGCCGTGGTGATTGCGGGTATGATGATTAAAACGCCCTCGGCGGTGCTGCCGGTGTGGGGGGCGCTGGCGGTGGCGTTTGTGGTGGGGCAGTGTATCTACCGCCTGAAAATGAATCTGCTGTGGGTGTCGATTATCGGCGTGGTGTCGCTCTATACGCTGATTTATCTGGGTCCGCTGTTCCCGATTGCCCTGCCGGAAACCGTATTCGGCCTGCCCGCCAATGCGGTGTGGATTATCCTGCTGTTTGTCTATGCCGCCGTGGCTTCTCTGCTGCCTGTTTGGATGCTGTTGCAGCCGCGCGACTATATCAACGGCCTGCAACTGTTTGTCGGCCTGTTCGTGCTGTATGCGGCGATTTTTTTGGTCAGCCCCGATGTGGTTGCGCCTGCCGTCAATGACAATGTACCGGCCGGTACGCCGCCGATTATGCCGCTGCTCTTTGTTACGATTGCCTGCGGTGCGATTTCGGGTTTTCACGGTTTGGTATCCAGCGGCACCACTTCCAAACAGGTGGACCGTGAAACCGACAGCCGTTTTGTCGGCTATTTCGGTGCGATGGGGGAAGGTATGCTGGCCTTGGCGGCCATTCTGGCCGCGACGGCGGGTTTCGCCACATTGGCCGACTGGCAGGCGGTGTACAGCAAATTCGGTGCGGGCGGTATGGGCGCATTTATCGACGGCGGTGCGGCGATTATGAACGAGGGCATCGGCCTGTCGCCCGAATTGTCGGCCACTATGCTGACGGTAATGGCCGCCCTGTTTGCCGGTACCACCATGGACACCGGCGTGCGCCTGCAACGCTATATTTTTCAGGAATGGGGTGAGATGTACGGCATCCGTTCGTTCCAAAAAGGTTCGGTGGCCACGCTTTTGGCGGTGGGTACCTGTGCGCTGCTGGCATTCGGTGCGGGCGGTTTGAAAGGCGACGGCGGTATGCTGATTTGGCCGCTGTTCGGTACCACCAACCAATTGATGGCGGGGCTGACCCTGCTGGTCGTTACCGTGATTCTGCTCAAAGCCGGGCGAAAAGTGTGGGTAACGCTGATTCCGATGGCCTTTCTGCTGCTGGTGAGCATTCTGGCACTGCTGCTACAACTGAAATCGTTCTATGCCGGGGGCAAGTGGCTGCTGGTGGTGCTGGATGCCGTCATCTTGGTATGCTCGATTCTGGTGTCGCTGGAATGTGTATCCGTACTGAAACGCGAATGGCCGAAAAAGCGTGCCTGATGATGTGGCGGAAAAAATGGCGGGCCTTTGCCGACGGGCTGCATGAGTTTTACCACGCACCTTACCGGCAGATGCTGTCCCGCGCCTACCGCGACGAGCAGGATTTGTTCATGCTGATGGTGTTTGCAGAAAGTTTGGGCGTACCCAACCCGATGACGTTCTACACCCTCGAACTGCAACCCCTGCTGATGGAAGAGTTTCACGACTGGCATATGCGTATGGGTATGCCGCATTCGCCGCTTGACCGTTTCGGGTGCTGCTGATGGATGTGCTGCTGCAAGAGGCTTCGCAAAAAAAGCTGCTGTTTGTCGGCGGTAAGGGCGGGGTGGGAAAAACCACCCATGCTGCCGCTTTGGCCTGCCGTCTGGCCGATGCCGGGCGGCAGGTTTTACTGGTTTCCACCGATCCGGCGCACAGCTTGGGCGATGTGCTGGATGTGCCTTTGTCGGGTACGGTGCGCGCGCTCGGCGGCGGGTTGTCGGCGGTGGAACTCAATCCCGCGCAGATTACCGACCGCCATTTCGAGCGCGTGGCCGAAACCGTAGCCGCCTATACCCGGCCGGAAATGGTCGGCCAAATGCGCCGTCATCTCGATGCGGCCAAGGCTTCGCCGGGCGCGGAAGAGGCCGCCCTGCTGGAAGCGGTGTGCGGCTTTGTGGTAAACCACCGCATCATGGGCTTTGATCAAGTGGTGTTCGATACCGCACCCACCGGCCACACGCTGCGCCTGTTGGAGCTGCCGCAGATGATGGCGGCATGGACGGACGGCCTGCTGGCACAGCAGGGACGGCAGAACGCGCTGCGCGAAGCCGCCCTGCCGTTCTGGCGGCGCAGCGGGCGGGAACAGACGCTGTTGAGTGAAACCAAACACAGCCGCTGGCAGAAAGCGGCAGACGTACTGGCCAGGCGGCGCGAACTGTTCGAGCGGGCGGGGCGGCTGTTGGCAGACGCGGCAAATACGTCGATTGTGCTGGTTATGGTGCCCGAAATGCTGCCCTTGGCCGAAACCCGCCGAGCTTTGGCACAGCTGGCGCATTTTGGTTTGCCGTGCCGCCATGTCATTGTGAATCAGATGATGGTGGCGCAGGCGGACGATTCGCCGTTCTGGCAGCAGCGTTACCGCCGTCAGGCCGACATCATGCGGCAGATCGGGCGCGATTTGGCCGCCGTTACCCGCCACCATTACGCTCTTCAAGCCGAAGATATCCGAGGCCGTGCGGCCTTGCAGGCGTTTTCGCAGGCGGCATATTTGGGCAGCGACCTGCCGCAGGCCGTCTGAATCGGGCGGGACCGGCAGCCGTTTTCAGACGGCCTGCGGCGGGGTACGGACGGTTGGCGGTCAGGATAATATATTGTGCGGAGCTTGCCGCATGGCGGCCGGGTCGTCTGAAAGCGATGCTTTTCAGACGGCCTGATAACTTTTTATCCCGTTTTCCCTTGCCGGACAGAATGAAAGATTCTTTGGCGGCGGCGGCGTTTTTCTCTACAATTCCCGCTTTGTTGATTCAAAAGTAAGGACTTCCCATGTTGAAACACACCCTGATGACTGCCGCCGCCGTATTTGCACTGGCTGCCTGCGGCAAAAGCGGGTCGGCCGCGCAAACCGTCCCCGCTTCCGATGCGTCTGCCCAAACCGCCGCTGCCGACGGTAACAGCCTGATTGCCCGCCTCAACAATAAAGGTGTGATTACCGTCGGTACGGAAGGTACGTACGCGCCTTTCACTTACCGCGACCAAAACGGCAAACTGACCGGTTACGATGTGGAAGTAACCCGCGCGGTGGCCGACAAACTGGGGATTACAGTGGAATTTAAAGAAACCCAGTGGGATTCCATGCTGGCCGGTTTGAAAGCCGGACGTTTCGATTTGGTGGCCAACCAAGTGGCACTCACCACCCCGGAGCGTCAGGCTGCGTTTGACAAGGCAGTGCCTTACAGTTGGAGCGGCCCGATGATGCTCGGCCGTCAGGACGAAACCCGCGTGACTGCGCTCGAAAGCATTAAAGGCCTCAAAGCCGCGCAAACCCTGAGCAGCAATTACGGCGAAATGGCCGTGGCGGCCGGTGCCGAAATCGTGCCGGTGGACGGCATGGCGCAGGCATTGACGCTGGTGCAGCAGAAGCGTGCCGATGTTACGCTGAACGATACCCTGTCGCTGCTGGACTTTTTGAAGAAAAACCCCGATTCCGGCCTGAAAACCGTCTGGCAGGCCGGTGCCGACAAGAAAGTCGGTGCGGGTCTGATTCTGAACAAAGGTCAGGACGAGGCTTTGGCGAAAATCAACGAGGCAATGGATGCGCTGCATCAGGACGGCACACTGGGCAGATTGAGCGAAGAATTTTTCGGCCAAGATGTCAGCAAACGTTAAAACGCGCCTTTTCAGACGGCCTGCCGTGATGGAGGCCGTCTGAAAACGGTATCCGCCGTTTGATAAACAAAGGTTTTTCCGCCAGACTGCCGGTGTGCCGGCGGTCTGCCGTTTTTTGTTCCAACCGATTTTTTCCAACCGAAACGAGCCGCCTGTGCATGATTTTCTCGCTTCCCTCCCGTTTATGACCGGTGCGCGCGCCGAGCTGGTGATGAGCGCGTTCTGGCCGATGGTCAAGGCCGGTGTGCTGATTTCTTTTCCGCTGGCGGCCGCGTCTTTTGCCGTCGGCATGCTGATTGCGCTGGCCGTGGCGCTGGTGCGCGTATCGCCTGCGCGCGGCTGGGTGCAGGCGGTACTGCTGAGCCTGGTCAAAGCCTATGTTTCCATGATACGCGGCACGCCGCTGCTGGTGCAGATTTCGATTGTGTTTTACGGTCTGCCCGCCATCGGTATTTTTATCGACCCGATTCCGGCCGCCATTATCGGCTTTTCGCTCAATACCGGCGCGTATGCTTCCGAAACCATACGCGCGGCGATTTTGTCCGTGCCCAAAGGGCAGTGGGAGGCCGGTTTTTCCATCGGTATGAGTTATATGCAGACCTTCCGCCGCATCATCGCGCCGCAGGCGTTCCGCGTGGCCGTGCCGCCGTTGAGCAACGATTTTATCGGCCTGTTCAAAAACACTTCGCTTGCTTCGGTGGTGACGGTAACCGAGCTGTTCCGCGTGGCGCAGCAGTATGCCAACCTGTCTTACGACTTTTTGCCGGTGTATATCGAGGCGGGTGTGATTTACTGGTGTTTCTGCGCGGTGCTGTTTATGGTTCAGGCGCGTATCGAACGCCGCTTCAACCGCCATGCGGTCAAATAAACGGAGGCAGTCATGATACGTATCCGCAATATCCACAAACAGTTCGGCGGCAGCCATATTCTGCGCGGCATCGATTTGGACGTGCGCAAAGGTGAAGTGGTGGTGGTTTTGGGGCCGTCCGGTTCGGGAAAAACCACCTTCCTGCGCTGTCTGAACGCATTGGAAATGCCCGAGCAGGGGCAGATTGATTTTGGCGGCACTGCACCGCTGAGCATCGATTTCGGTAAAAAGCCGTCCAAAAAAGATGTGTTGGCACTGCGGCGCAAATCGGGCATGGTGTTTCAGCAGTACAATCTGTTTCCGCACAAAACCGCGCTGGAAAACATCACCGAAGGGCCGGTCAATGTGCAGGGCAAAGACAAAGCGCAGGCGAGCGGCGAAGCCTTGCGGCTGCTGGAAAAAGTCGGCCTGTCGGACAAGGCGGAACTCTATCCGCACCAATTGTCCGGCGGCCAGCAGCAGCGGGTGGGCATTGCCCGCGCGCTGGCCTTGCAGCCGGATTTGATGCTGTTCGACGAACCGACTTCGGCTCTGGATCCCGAGCTGGTGCAGGACGTGCTCGATGCGATGAAACAGCTGGCCGAAGAGGGGCTGACCATGATTGTGGTAACCCACGAAATCAAATTCGCGCTGGACGTGGCCGATACTGTGGTGGTGATGGACGGCGGCGTGATTGTCGAGCAGGGCGCGCCGCAACAGCTGCTCAACCGGCCGCAGCACGAGCGTACCCGCCGCTTTTTGAGCCGCATCGAGAAATAAACCGCCCTTGCCGATTGCTGACGAAAGGCCGTCTGAAAACCCCTGTTTCAGACGGCCTTTTTTGAACCGTTTGGCGGACGGAGCATCTGTTGTTTGACAGCGGGGTTATGTCTGATTTTCGGGTCGGAAAGCAGGACGGATACTTTCAGGACTGAATCCGGCCGGGTTTTACCGCCGTGCGTACGGGTGTGCGGTTTGCATCGGGTGTACAAACCGTGCGGTATTGTGTTAGGGTAAAAAAAGAATTGCTGAAAATTTAAGCAGAAAAGGATTGCTATGCACACGCTGACCGCCTACATCAACGGCACTTATACCGCCGTCAATCCCGCCGCCGAAACCTTTGCCAACATCAATCCGGCCAACGGCGGAACGCTGTCTGTGGTGCAGCAGAGTACGCCCGCAGAGGTTGATGCGGCCGTGCTGGCCGCCGCTGCGGGGCAGAAAATCTGGGCGGCGATGACGGCGGCCGAGCGTGCCCGTGTTCTGCTGAAAGCTGTGGCTTTATTGCGCGAACGCAATGATGAGCTGGCGCGTATCGAAACGCTGGATACGGGCAAACCGCTGAGCGAAACGCGCTATGTGGACATTGTAACCGGTGCCGATGTGATTGAATATTATGCCGGTTTGGCGCAGGCCGTCGAAGGCCGCCAGATTCCGTTGCGCGAGACGGCGTTTGCCTATACGCGGCAGGAGCCCTTGGGCGTGGTGGCGGGTATCGGCGCGTGGAATTATCCGGTTCAGATTGCGATGTGGAAAGCCGCCCCCGCGCTGGCGGCGGGCAATGCCATGATTTTCAAGCCGTCTGAAATCACGCCCACGGGCGCGCTGAAACTGGCGGAAATCTTCACGGAAGCAGGCCTGCCCGACGGGGTGTTCAATGTCGTACAGGGCGATTGGCGCGTGGGCGAGGCTTTGAGCCGCCACCCCGGCATCGCCAAAGTGTCGTTCACCGGCGGCGTGCCGACCGGTAAAAAAGTGATGGTGCAGGCCGCAGAAAGCAGCCTGAAAGACATCACGATGGAGCTGGGCGGCAAATCGCCGCTGATTGTCTGCGAAGATGCCGATTTGGATTTGGCGGCGGATATTGCGCTGATGGCGAATTTTTACAGCTCGGGACAGGTATGCACCAACGGCACGCGCGTGTTTGTGCCTGCCGCAGTGAAGGCGGATTTTGAAGCCAAAGTTATCGAGCGCGTGCAGCGTATCCGTATCGGCGACCCGCTGGATGAAAATGTGAATTTCGGCCCGCTGGCGAGTTTCCCGCATATGGAAAAGGTGCTGGCCTATATCGAACGGGGCAAAGCCGAGGGCGCACGGCTGATTGCGGGCGGCGGCCGTCTGAGCGGAAACGGTTTGGACAAAGGCGCATACGTCGCGCCCACCGTATTTACCGACTGCACCGACGAAATGACGGTCTGCCGCGAAGAGATTTTCGGCCCCGTGATGAGCATTTTGGCCTACACTACCGAAGAAGAAGTGATTGTCCGTGCCAACCATACCGATTACGGCCTGGCCGCCGGTGTGGTTACACGCGACATCAAACGCGCCCACCGCATTATTGGCCGTTTGCAGGCGGGCATCTGCTGGATCAACGCATGGGGCGAGTCGCCCGCGCAAATGCCCGTCGGCGGCTACAAACAGTCGGGCATCGGCCGCGAAAACGGTATTCAGACGCTGATGCACTACACTCAGACCAAATCCGTGCTGGTGGAACTGGGCGATTATCAGTCGGTGTTTTGAGGCCGTCTGAAAACGCGGTATCCTGTCGGGGAGCCGTTGCCTGTTTTTGCGGCATACCGCCGTAACAGCAAAAGCACGCGGCCCGCTTCACTGTTTCCGCGCGTCTGCGGCAACGGCAGGCGGCACGTTTCCGTGATGCGGTGGTGCTGTCGGACGATATGGCAGGCATGGTGCGGCTGATGACGGCCGTGTGCCGTATTCCGTATAACCGTTGCCCGGTGCATCAGGCCGATAAATATTGCCGCCGCACTTTGCGCTTTTTTGGTGGCCTGCGGTTACGGGTGCACGGGGTGCGGCTATGGCTATGCAGTTATGGTTTTTGACGGCCGGTATGCCGCCTTCCGTTTTCAGACGGCCTGCCGCGATGATCAACACGACAGAAAGGAAAAACGATGTCCCTTCCCACACAAGAACGCTTGCAGGAAATCCAAGACCTCTACCGCGAATGGATGCAGCTGCTGCCCAAACTCAAAGCGGCGCGGTGCGACTGGCAGCGCGGCGAAGATTTGATGCGCCAACTGGCGGACTTTTATTTCGGCGGCGGCTACCTTGCCTGCATCGAAGCGGAAGAGCAGGGGCAGCAGTTTGATTTGGACACGCAGGGCGAATACAGCATTTTGAGCGAAGATGCGGTGTGGAATGCCGTCGGCGACCAGCAGACGCTGGCATGGCAGTGGCTGCGCGGTGCGTTGGAAACGCTCGACCGCGACGGCAACCAAAGCGGCCAGCCTTTAACACACTCCATGCATTGAAGCTGCCTGAAAGTACTGTACCGGAAACGGTGTCCGGGCTGCGGCCGGGTGTAGGAAACCGTCGGGTTGGTCGACACTTTTGATGCCGAACGGCTTTTGTTTTTGCCTGAACGACGGTTTGCAGGTTTCGGGGCATTGCCGTGCCTTTCGGCATTGCCGGCAGCACTCAAAAATCCCCCCCCCCCAATATGCCTTGCAGGCAAAGTCAAAAGGTGCCGGCAACACCCGCATTTTCTGCGCCGGGCCGTCTGAAAACGCAGTCAAACGCCGTCCGTGCGGCAGGCAGCCTGAACCGCGCGGTACGGCTGACGCGAAGTGAAATATTCCGACAAGGACAAATACATGATATTCAACACCCCCGCCCTGAAAGCCGCCTACGACTACATCATCATCGGCGCGGGCAGTGCGGGCAATGTACTGGCCGCACGGCTGACCGAAGACGAAAACGTCTCCGTGCTGCTGCTCGAAGCCGGCCTGCCCGATTTCCGTTTGGATTTCCGCACCCAAATGCCCGCCGCGCTGGCGATGCCGCTGCAAGGCACCACCTACAATTGGGGCTATAAAACCGACCCCGAGCCGTTTATGAACAACCGCATTATGGACTGCGGGCGCGGCAAAGGCTTGGGCGGTTCGTCTTTAATCAACGGTATGTGCTACATACGCGGCAACGCGCTGGACTTCGACCATTGGGCGCAAAAAGACGGCCTGTCCGACTGGACGTATCGCGACTGCCTGCCGTATTTCAAAAAAGCCGAACAGCGCGATGCGGGCGAAAACGCCTATCACGGCGGCAGCGGCCCGATACACGTTACCACCGCCAAAGCGGGTGTCAATCCCTTGTTTGAAGCCATGATAGAAGCCGGTGTGCAGGCAGGTTATCCGCGCACCGACGATTTGAACGGCTATCAACAGGAAGGCTTCGGCCCGATGGACCGTTTCGTTACCCCCGACGGCCGCCGCGCCTCCACCGCACGCGGCTATCTCGATATGGCGCGTCACCGCGAACGGCTGACCATACTCACCGGCGCACTCACCGATGTGATTTTGTTTGACGGCAAACACGCGCGCGGCGTGCGCTTCGAACACCAAGGCAGCCTGAAAACCGCCGAAGCGCGGCGCGAAGTGATTGTATCCGCCGGCGCGGTTGCCTCGCCGCAGATTCTGCAACGTTCGGGCATCGGCTCGGGCGCGTGGCTCAAAGAAGCGGGCGTGCGCGAACTGTTGGACTTGCCGGGCGTGGGCAACAACCTGCAAGACCACCTCGAACTCTATATGCAGTACGAATGCAGAGAACCCGTTTCCATCGCGCCCGCCACCCGCTGGTGGAACAAACCCGCCATCGGCGCGGAATGGCTGTTCAACGGCACGGGGCTGGGCGCGACCAACCATTTTGAAGGCGGCGGCTTTATCCGTTCGCACGAAAAATTCGCCTGGCCGAATATCCAATACCACTTCCTGCCCATCGCCGTACGCTACGACGGGCGCAACGCCAGCAAGGCGCACAGCTTCCAGGCCCACGTCGGCTCGATGCGCTCGCCCAGCCGCGGCCGCATCAAAATCAAATCGGCCAACCCGTCCGAACACCCGAGCATCCTGTTCAACTACATGAGCCATGAGCAGGATTGGGAAGAATTCCGCGCCGCCATCCGCATCACGCGCGACATCATGAACCAGCCCGCGCTCGACCGCTACCGGGGTGCAGTCATCACGCCGTCTGAAAACCTGCAAAGCGATGCCGAATTGGACGAATACGTACGCAACCACGCCGAAACCGCCTACCACCCGTCCTGCACCTGCGCAATGGGCGAAGGCAATGATGCCGTGGTGGACGGACAGGGCCGCGTACACGGCATCGACGGCTTGCGCGTGGTGGACGCGTCCATCATGCCCGACATCATCACCGGCAACCTGAATGCCACCACCATCATGCTGGCGGAAAAAATCGCCGACAAAATCCGCGGCCGCACCCCGCTGCCCAAATCCGATGCGGATTATTATGTGGCAAACGGCGCACCGGTGCGCGGCGAACCGAAACGCGGCTAAGGCTTTTCAGACGGCCTTTCCCATACAGCAGGCCGTCTGAAAATCAATGCACGGATTAATTGCAACATAACAATAAGAAAGTTCATTCCATGAATAAAAGTTCCCGCCCCGAACTCAAATACAAACCGGTCAAAATGACGTCTTCGCGCCATTTGGGTATGTTCAACACCGATCAATACTTCCGCCAAAAAACCTCGGCCAAGCCCGACACCCGCATCGATAAATTTACCTTCTTCGGTACGCTGCTGATTCTCTCGGCCGTCACCCTTCCTTTGGTGCTTTTTCCCGAGCAAGGCGCGGCTTGGGTGGATGCCGCCAAACAATTTGTGACCAACAAACTCGGCGGCGCTTATTTGGCATTCGGCGTATTGTCGGTGCTGTTTGTTATCTATATCTGCTCATCCGACATCGGCAACATCAAATTGGGCAAACCTGAAGACGACATCGAATTCAAAACCGGTTCATGGGCGGCGATGATGTTTTGCGGCGGCATCGGCGCGAGCATCATGTACTGGGGTATTTTGGAATGGGCGTATTATTATCAGGGGCCGCCGTTCGGGATTGAGCCCAAATCGCCCGAAGCCGTGCGCTGGGCAGCAACCTACGGTCTGTTTCACTGGGGGCCGGTGGCTTGGGCGATTTACTTGGTGCCGGCTGTATCGATTGCCTATTTTGCCCATGTGCGCAATTCTCCTATTCTGAAAGTCAGCCAAAGCCTGATGCCGCTTTTGGGCGAAAAATTTGCCAAGAGCAACTGGGGCAAGCTGGTGGATATTTTCTTTGTGTTCGGCATGATCGGCGGCGGCGCAACTTCTTTGGGCTTGGCCTCGCCGATGATTACCGAAGGCCTGTATGAGCTGTTCAACACACCCAAAGACATCACCATGCAATTGGCGGTGCTGCTGGTTACGACGCTGATTTTCGCCTACAGCGCCTATCAGGGTTTGCGCGGCGGCATTCAGTTTTTATCCAACATCAATTTCTACATGGCCGTTGTGTTTTTGCTGTTTGTCTTGGTGACGGGGCCGACGGTGTTTATGCTCAATACCGGTTTGGAAAGTATCGGCCGCTCGCTGACCAATATGGTTAAGATGATGACTTGGACGGAAGCGTTCGGGGAATTCTCCGGCCACGGTTTCCGAAAAACCGGTTTTCCGCAGGATTGGACGGTGTTCTACTGGGCATGGTGGCTGGTGTTCGCACCGACCATCGGCCTGTTTATCGCCAAAATTTCCAAAGGCCGCACCATACGCCAAATGGCCGTCGGCTCGATTTTCTTCGGTTCGCTCGGCTGCTCGGTATTTTTCATTATTCTGGGCAACTACGGCCTCTATCTGCAATTGAGCGGCGCTTTGGACGTGGTTTCGGTATTGAATCAACAAGGTGCAACGGCGGCCATTTTCGCCACTTTAAATACCCTGCCGATGGCCAAATTGGCGATTGCCGTCTTCACGCTGCTGGCGGTGATTTTTACGGCCACCACCTTCGACAGCATTTCCTATATTCTTGCCTCTGTCGTCCAGCATGAAGTCAACGACGAACCGCACCGCTGGAACCGCCTGTTTTGGGCGGTTACCCTCTGTTTCATGCCCGCAGTTCTGATGTTTATCGGCGATTTGTCCACGCTTCAGACGGCCTCGATTTTCGCCGGCGCGCCTTTGCTGGTGATTATGAGTTTAATCATGCTGGCGACCATCAAAGCGGCCAAATACGATTTGCACTACCAACCCGACTATTCGCTGAGCACCATCCACATCGAAACTGTGCCGGATAACGCACCGTGGGAAGACGGCGATACTTCTCAGGCTCCGGAAGGCTCGGTGTTGGCACAACAGGCCCTTTACGAAGAAATGCGCCAGCAAAACCATGAAAACAATAAACACCCTTGAATGATGTTTCAGACGGCCTGATCCTTCCATGCAGGCCGTCTGAAAGCTGTAAAATGATACGAATTGAATATTTATTCATAACGGGTATATTGAACCGGGCAAATGCAGCGTTTCAACGCCGCTTCAATAACAGTGCAATCCGACTTTCCGCTCATGACGTCAACATCTTTGCATGTCGATCCTATCGGCCAAAGTTTGCTTATCTTGGAGAAACTCCATGTCAAAACACCTTTCCGTTTTGAATGTTTCCGCTGTTTTGATTGCCCTGATTACCGCAGTCGGCCTGATGTTTCCCGAGGCCTTCGGCCGTTATGCCGATTGGATTTACCAATTTACCGCCGCCCGTTTCGGCTGGGTGTATATGCTGTCGGTGTTTGTGTTCAACGTTTTCCTGATCGGCCTGATTTTCACGCGCTACGGCAAATTGAAGCTGGGGCGTTTTGACGAAAAACCCGAATTCAGTACGGCTTCCTGGATCGGTATGCTGTTTTCGGGCGGCCTCGGCGTGGGGATTGTGTTTTGGGGCGTGGCCGAACCGATGACCCATTTTGCCAACCCGCCGCTGCCCGGTGTCGAACCCGGCTCTGTTGAAAGTGCGCGTATGGCGATGGGTTACACCTATTTCCACTGGGGTTTGTCGCAATGGTCGATTTTCGCCATTGCCGGCCTGATTATCGGCCTTTTTCAGTACCGCATCAAAAAAGACAGTCTGGTCTCCACTTCACTGGAAACCCTCTTCGGCTACCGTTATCCGACCTTCTGGCGGCGCACGGTGGATGTTTTGGCGGTGATTGCCACCGTGATGGGCATTGCCACGTCCATCGGCATGGGCGTGTTGCAGATCAGCGGCGGCCTGACTTATGTGTACGGCCTGCCGGGCAGTCCGTGGATGCACGCGGCAGTGCTGGCTGTGATTGCGGTGGTGTTTGTCGTATCGGCTTCGTCGGGGCTGAGTCGGGGCGTGAAATGGCTGTCGAACATCAATATGGCCGTTGCGCTGGGGCTGACGCTGTTTGTGATGGTGCTGGGGCCGACATCGGTCATGTTCAAATCGCTGGTAACAGGCATCGGCGATTATCTGTCTCATTTTATCGGTTACAGCCTGCGCCTCGACCCTTTCCGCCGGGAGAGCGACTGGGTGGAAAAGTGGACGGTGTTTTACTGGGCGTGGGTGATTTCGTGGAGTCCGTTTATCGGGGCTTTTATCGCCCGCATTTCGCGCGGCCGCACCATCCGTGAATTTGTGGTGGGCGTACTGATTGTGCCGCCGCTGATTTCGTTTCTGTGGATTGCCGCGTTCGGCAGTACGGCGCTTTATCAGGATCTGTATGCCGGGGCGGGGCTGGCGCAGGTGGTGGCCGATGATTACACGCTGGCGATGTTTGCTTTTTGGGAGCGGTTTCCACTGCAAACGGTTACCTCTGCCGCCACGCTGGTGCTGATTGCCACGTTTCTGATTACTTCTGCCGATTCGGCCACGCATATTTTGGCCAGCATGAGCAGCGGCGGTTCGCTCAATCCTTCGCTGCGCCTGAAAATCGTGTGGGGCGTGCTGTTGTCGGGCATCACGATGGCACTGTTGGTGGCCGGCGGCTTAAAAAGCCTGCAAGCCGGTTCGATTGTGGCAGGACTGCCTTTTACCGTGATTCTGATTTTGATGCTGTTTGCCATCATTAAGGTTTTGCGGATTGAGGCGCATCTGGTGCTGCCGGAAACTTTCCCCATCAAACGTCCGGCCGAAGAGGCGGAACGCTACCACCGGGGCGAAGAAGCGGTGCCGACCCACCGCCCCAGCGAAGAATTTCCCGATTAGCCCGCCGGGTATGGGCGGCAGGCCGTCTGAAAAGCCGGTGCGGGCCGCAGGTGTGCCGCAGGCACCGTTTTCAGACGGCCTGTCCGGCCAATAATCTGTTTTCATCATTTATGCCAATCATTCATCAGGAGAAACATTATGCGTGATACCGGAGTTCCGGGCAGGCAGGCGGTCAATACCACCGTTTTTCTGGTGTCGTCCGTGGTAACGGCGGCGCTGATTCTGTTTACCGTCGCGTTTCCCGCTGCGGGCGAGGCCGTTTTGGGCAACTTGCTGCGCTGGGTGTCCGACCGGTTCGGTTGGTACTACATGTTGGTGGTGGCCGCATACGGCGTGTTTTCACTGTTTGTCGGTGTGTCGCGTTACGGCGACATCAAATTGGGCAAGGATCAGGACAAGCCCGATTTCCCGTTTCTCACTTGGGCGGCGATGCTGTTTTCCGCCGGTATCGGCATCGATCTGCTGTTTTTCGGCGTGTCCGAACCGCTGGCGCATTATCTGACGCCGGTCATGGGCGAGGGCGGTACGCCCGAAGCGGCGCGTGCCGCGCTGTCGCAGACTTTCCTGCACTGGGGTCTGCACGGCTGGGGCATTTACGCGCTAATCGGTATGGCGCTGGCCTATTTCGCCTACCGCAAAAACATGCCGCTGGCCCTGCGCAGCGCGTTGGTACCGGTGTTCGGCCGCAAGCGTGTGGACGGCTGGCTGGGCGATACGGTGGACATTTTCGGCGTGGTGTGTACGCTTTTGGGTATTGCCACCAGCCTGGGCATCGGCGTGTTGCAGGCCAATGCGGGTTTGAGCCATGTGTTCGGTATTCCGTCCAACCAATGGATTCAGACGCTGATTATTGTGTGTGTGGTGGTGATGGCGGGTTTGTCGGCCATGTCGGGGGTGGAAAAAGGCGTACGCCGCCTGTCGGAAATCAATATGCTGGGTGCGACCTTCCTGCTGATTGCGCTGTTGGTCATGGGGCCGACCGTATTTCTGCTCAACGGACTGGTGGACAATATCGGCAGCTATTTCCAGACGCTGCCTGAAAAAACCTTCCGCGTGTATGCCTATGAAGGGGAAAAAGGCGCGGAATGGAAGTCGTGGTGGACGATTTTCTTCTGGGCATGGTGGGTGGCGTGGGCACCGTTTGTCGGCCTGTTTATCGCCCGCATCTCGCGCGGCCGCACCCTGCGCGAATTTGTCTTCGGCGTGATGTTTATCCCGCTGGGCTTTATCTTTGCCTGGTTCTCCATCTTCGGCAACAGCGCGATCGACTTGGTCAACGGCGGTGCGGCAGAGTTGGGCAAAACCGCACTGGCCGAACCGGCGATGGGTATGTTCGCCCTGTTTGAGCATTATCCGCTCTCGGGCTTGTGGTCAACGCTGGGTGTCGTCATCGGCCTGATTTTCTTCGTTACTTCTGCCGACTCGGGCGCGCTGGTGCTGGCGAATTTAAGCTCGAAAAACCTGTCGTCCGACAGCGACGCGCCGGTGTGGCTGCGCCTGTTCTGGGCGGCGGCCACAGGTTTGGTAACGCTCGGCCTGCTGTTTGCCGGCGGTTTTTCCTCACTGCAATCGGTGTCGGTGGCGGCCGGACTGCCGTTCTCGCTGATTTTGGTGGTGTATATGGTTTCCATGTGGATCTGCCTGCGGCAGGAGGGCATGAAACGCAAAGCAGGGCAGATTGATCAGGCCCTGGTACTGGACAGCGGGCAGAACTGGCGCAACCGCCTGCAACGCATGGTCAGCTATCCGACGGCTGCCGCCGCGCTGCGCTTTATGCTCAAAACCCTGTACCCGGCGATGGAGGAAGTGGCCGGAGAGCTGGAAAAACAGGGTTTGCAGACACGGTTGGTACACGATAAAGCACAGCACAGACTGACGTTTGAAGTGCAGCACGGCGAAGCGGTCGGCTTTCTGTACGAAGTGCGCCTGGTCGAAGCGGTCAAACCGATTTTCGCACTGGGTCAGGCGGGCAATCTGGCGGGGAAAGGCCACGAAAAATACTACCGCGCCGAAGTGTTCTTGTCCGAGGGCAGCCAAGACTACGACTTGGTCGGCTATACCAGAGAGCAGATTATCATCGATGTGCTGAACCAGTATGAACGGCACCGGCAGTTTCTGCATATGGACAATTGAGCCGCCTGCTTCCTGAGGCCGTCTGAAAACGAACCGCAGTGTGCGGCAAAATTTTCAGACGGCCTCTTTTAATTTTCCGCCGCCGCCCCTATTTGGGCGGCATTGCGAATGACCGACAGAAAAGACACCATGAGTAACCGAGATTTTTACGAAACCTTAGGCGTGGCACGCAGCGCGGGCGATGACGAAATCAAAAAAGCCTACCGCAAACTGGCGATGAAATACCACCCCGACCGCAATCAGGGTGACGCGGAGGCCGAAAACAAATTCAAAGAAGTGCAGAAAGCCTACGATATTTTGTCCGACAAAGAAAAACGCGCGGCCTACGACCAGTACGGCCATGCCGGTGTCGATCCGAACGCGATGGGCGGCGGGGGCTTCGGCGGTTTCGGCGGCGGCGCGCAGGGCTTCGATTTCGGCGATATTTTCAGCCAGATGTTCGGCGGTGCGGCCGGCGGCGGCCGCCAGCAGAGCTATCAGGGTGCCGATTTGCAGTATGCGGTCGAAATCACATTGGAAGAAGCGGCTGCGGGCGTGAAAAAGCGCATTACCGTGCCGACTTACGACGAATGCGATGTCTGCCACGGCAGCGGTGCAAAACCCGGCACATCGGCGTCCACCTGTTCTACCTGTCGCGGCAGCGGCACGGTTCATGTGCGTCAGGCCATTTTCCAGATGCAGCAAACCTGTCCGGCCTGCCACGGCAGCGGCAAGGAAATCAAAGAACCCTGCGTCAAATGCCGGGGGGAGGGACGGGTCAAAACCAGTAAAACCGTGGAGGTCAATATTCCGGCAGGCATCGACGACGGCCAGCGTATCCGTCTTTCGGGCGAGGGCGAACCGGGTCTGCGCGGCGCACCGGCGGGCGATCTGTATGTGGTGGTGCAGGTTAAAGCACACAGAACCTTCGAGCGCAACGGCCTGGATCTGCATTGCGAACTGCCGATCAGCTTTGCCGTGGCGGCCTTGGGTGGTGAAGTAGAAGTGCCGACGCTGAACGGCAAAGTCAAACTCAATATCCCGAAGGAAACCCAAACCGGCCGCAGAATGCGCGTGAAAGGCAAAGGCATCAAATCGCTGCGTTCCAGCGCGGTGGGCGACCTTTACTGTCATGTGGTGGTGGAAACGCCGGTTAATCTGACCGACCGCCAGAAAGAGCTGCTGGAAGAGTTCGAGCGGATTTCCACCGGTCTGGACCGTTCGCAAACGCCGCGTGCCAAATCGTTCTTCGACAAACTGCGCGACGTGTTCGATTAAACGCGCACCGCCGGAAAAGGCCGTCTGAAAACCGTGTCTCTGCCGTTTTCAGACGGCCTTTTGTGCGATAATAAGCAGGTTGCCCGTGCCGACGGGCTGTTTCGACGGGGAAGACAAATATGGCCAATCCGCTGTACCGGCAGCATCTGATTTCGGTTTCCGATTTAAGCAAAGCGCAGCTGTCGCACCTTCTGCATACGGCTTTGACATTAAAACAGCAGCCGCGCGGCGACCTGCTGGCGGGCAAACTCATCGCCTCGTGCTTTTTCGAGCCGTCCACCCGCACGCGGCTGTCGTTTGAAACGGCGGTGCAGCGTTTGGGCGGCAAAGTGATAGGCTTTGCCGACGGTGCCAATACCAGCGCGAAAAAAGGCGAAACGCTGGCCGATACCGCGCGCATCATTTCCGGTTACACCGACGCGATTATCCAACGCCACCCCAAAGACGGTGCGGCGCGCGTGCTGGCCGAATTTTCCCAGGTACCCGTTATCAATGCGGGCGACGGCACCAACCAGCACCCGAGCCAAACCCTGCTCGATCTGCTGACGATTTACGAAACCCAGGGCACGCTCGACGGACTGAAAATCGCGATGGCAGGCGACTTGAAATACGGCCGTACCGTTCATTCGTTGGCGCAGGCGCTCAAACGCTGGGGTTGTGAATTTGCCTTTATTTCGCCGCCCAGTTTGGCCATGCCCGACTACATCACGGAAGAGTTGGACGAAGCCGGATGCCGTTATCAGACCTTTGCCACGCTCGAAGCGGCGGTGGAATGGGCGGATATCCTGTATATGACCCGTGTGCAGCGCGAACGTTTCGACGAGCAGGAATTCGCCAAAATTCAGGGCAAATTCAATCTGAACGCCGCGATGCTGGCCGGTGCCAAAGCCAATCTGCGCATTCTGCACCCGCTGCCGCGCGTGGACGAAATCCACCCCGATGTCGATGAAACGCCGTATGCCTATTATTTCGAGCAGGCGGCCAACGGCGTGTATGCGCGCATGGCGATTTTGTCGCTGATTCTGAACGAAGAAGTGTAAGGAGGCGGTTGTGAACGAAAAACAGCTCAGCGTGGAAGCCATTGAAAACGGCACGGTCATCGACCATCTCCCCGCCGGTTCGGGCTTGGCGATTCTGCGCCAATTCAAACTGCTGCATCACGGCAGCGCGGTAACGGTAGGCTTTAATCTGCCGAGCAAGCGCGCGGGCAGCAAAGACATCATCAAAATCAAAGAAGTGGTGTTTACGCAGGCCGATGCCAACCGTCTGGCACTGTTTGCGCCCGATGCGACAGTAAACATTATCGAGCGGTTCAAGGTGGTGGCCAAACTGCCGCTGACCCTGCCCGAGAGCATAGGCGAAGTATTCGTTTGCCCGAACCGCAACTGTGCCGGACACGGCGAACCGGTAAAAAGCCGTTTTTATGTGCGCCGCAGCGGCGGGCAGGTCAAACTCAAATGCCATTATTGCGAGAAAACCTTCCCGCGCGAAACGCTGACCGAGGCCGTCTGAAAACGGTGTGCTGCATGAATCGGGCGGCTTTCCCCTGTGGGGAAAACACGGAATCCGTTTTCAGACGGCCTGACGGCGGCGTTTCCGTTTTTTATTTGGGTTTTGATTTTAAACTGTCAGAAAGGCGGTTTCCGACGATGATTTCCCTGACGGCTTTGGTAATAGTCGGCGTGATTCTGCTGGCTTTGCTGTTGGCGGGCATTTTTGTACCCAACCCCATCACTTGGATCATGACCCTGCTGCTGGGTGCGGTATTCTGGTTTGTCCTGCTGCCCAAATATCAGGGCGAACAGCAGGCGGTGACGCAGGGCGTGGTGGTGCGCGCGGCAGTGTCGGAAGTGAGAAGTTGGAGCCGCAAACAGGGCGACGGCGATTATCAGGATTGGTATGAAGTACTGGCGATGGCCGCCAATCCCGAAACCGGCAAACTGCAAACCTTCGTCAGCGCGCCGATGAAAGACGACCCCGCGCCGTATCTGGGTGAAACAGTGGAAGTCAAAGTAGATTGGCGCAACCCCAAAGCCTATGTGATGGATTTGTCCTTCCTGCCCAACCCGCCGAAATAGCGGAAATAAACGTGTAAACAACAGGTCGTCTGAAAACGGGAAACGGCGTTTTCAGACGGCCTTTGTCCGGCGGTGTTCAGCCGCTACGGCTGGCGTTCGTGCGGTACGGCCGGGCGGGCGGGTGCGGCCGCATTCCATACCGCCACGCCGATAATCAGTGCCACTCCCGCATACTGCCACAGCCCCAAACGCTCGCCCAGCAGCAGTGCCGCCAGCACCACGGCGGTAAACGGTTCGAATACCGTGAACACCGATGCGCGGGTGGCGGGCATTTTCTGCAAGCCTTTCATAAACAGTGCCGACGCGCCCACCGTGCCGACCAGAGCCAGTCCGAGTGCCGACAGCCAGACCGGCAGCGGCTGAACGGCTAAACGGGCAAATGCCTGATGCGTGTCGGGAGAGAGCACCAGCAGCAGTGCCGAAATGGTAATCGAGCAGAAAAACACAACGACGGGCGGGCTGCCCGTCATCGCCCGTTTGCCCAATACACCGTAAAGAGCGTAGCAGATGCCTGCGCCCAACCCGAACGCGATACCGGCCGGCTCGGCCGCTGCCCCGCCCGACATCGTCAGTGCCACGCCCAGTGCGGCCACCAGCGTCAGCAGCAGCGAACGGCGGGTAACCGGTTCGCCCAGCAGCAGGCGTGCGAACAGCAGACTCCATACGGGCGCAGTATAGAGCAGTGCCACAGCCAGCGACGCACCCACGCGCGAGACGGCGGCAAAATAGCACAGGCTCATGCCCAGCATACCGATGGCCGACTGGGCGGCCAAGACCGGCAGCCGGCGCAGTCCGATGCGGCGCAGAAACGGCCAAAACCACGGTAAGGCCGCCGACAGCAGCACACCTGCCAGCACAATGCGGAATGCTGCCACTTCGCTGCCGTCAAAGCCCGCCCGGTTGATGCGGCTGCCCAGCAGTCCCAGAGTTCCCCAGCACACCGCACCGGCGATAATCTGCCACATGCCGACGGTCTGCGGATTCACCCCTTTCCTCTTGCCTGTCATATGCTGCAACCAAGTGAGACCCAAACGGTCGATTATACAATATTTCCCGCCGTATGCTTGAAACCGCCCCAAGCAGCCCTATATTGCCGTCCATGATGAAATTGACCAATCCTTTCCGTAAAAAAGGCAGAGACATGAGCGACAACCGACCCGAAACCGAAATCGAAACCCCGACAGACGAAAACGCCGTGCAGGAAGAAACGGCACCGCCCAGTTATGAAGAACTCCAAGCAAAAGTCGAAGAGCTGGAAGGCCGTCTGAAAGACGAAGAACTGCGCGGTTTGGCCAACGAGCAGAACCTGCGCCGCCGCCATCAGGAAGAAATACTGGCCACACACAAATTTGCCGGGCAGAAATTCGCCGCCGAAATGCTGCCGGTCAAAGACTATCTGGAAATGGCTCTGTCGGATCAGAGCGGTAATTTCGAAGCCTTGAAAATGGGCGTTCAAATGACCCTGACCGAATTGCAGAAAGCCTTTGATGCTACCCAAATCAAAGAAATCAACCCGCAGCCCGGCGACAAACTCGATCCGCACCAACATCAGGCCATGCAGACCGAAGAGAGCGATCTGCCGCCGAATACTGTGGTGCGCGTTCTGAAAAAAGGCTATACCCTGAGCGAGCGCGTTTTGCGTCCGGCCATGGTCGCCGTGGCGCAGGAAGCACCCGCCGCCGAAGCGGATACAGTGGCAGAGTAGGGTATTAATCATTGATTTTATTTGAAAAGAAAACGGCGCAAAAAATTATCCACAGGCACTTGAAAAGCCTGAAACGTCCCCTATTTTGAGCGTCGAGCAAGGCGGTTATCCACAGGAAGGCCGTCTGAAAACAAACTTTCAAGGAGTGAAACACACTATGGCAAAAGTAATCGGTATTGACTTGGGTACTACCAACTCATGCGTGGCCGTTTCGGAAAACGGCCAAACCAAAGTGATTGAAAACGCCGAAGGCGCGCGCACCACACCGTCCGTCATCGCCTATCTGGACGGCGGCGAAATTCTGGTCGGCGCACCGGCCAAACGCCAGGCCGTTACCAATGCGAAAAACACGGTTTACGCAGCCAAACGCCTGATCGGCCACAAATTTGAAGACAAAGAAGTCCAGCGCGACATCGAAACCATGCCGTTTGAAATCATCAAATCCGCCAACGGCGATGCATGGGTGAAAGCGCAGGGCAAAGAACTGTCTCCGCCGCAGATTTCTGCCGAAGTGCTGCGCAAAATGAAAGAAGCCGCCGAAGCCTATCTGGGCGAAAAAGTCACCGAAGCCGTGGTTACCGTGCCGGCCTACTTCAACGACAGCCAGCGTCAGGCTACCAAAGATGCCGGCCGCATTGCCGGTCTGGACGTAAAACGCATCATCAACGAGCCGACTGCAGCCGCGCTGGCTTTCGGTATGGACAAAGTTGCCGGCGGCGACCGCAAAGTAGCGGTTTACGACTTGGGCGGCGGTACATTCGATATTTCGATTATCGAAATTGCCGATGTGGACGGCGAAAAACAGTTTGAAGTATTGGCCACCAACGGTGACACCTTCTTGGGTGGTGAAGACTTCGACCAGCGCATCATCGACTTTATCATTGCCGAATTCAAAAAAGAGCAGGGCATCGACCTCAAAGGCGATGCCATGGCGATGCAGCGCGTGAAAGAAGCCGCCGAAAAAGCCAAAATCGAACTGTCCAGCGGCCAGCAGACCGAAATCAATCTGCCGTTCATTACTATGGACGCTACCGGCCCGAAACACTTGGTGCTGAAACTGACCCGCGCCAAATTCGAAAGCCTGGTGGAAGATTTGATTGCCCGCTCCATCGAACCTTGCCGCATCGCGTTGAAAGATGCCGGTTTGAGCGCGGGCGACATCGACGATGTGATTCTGGTCGGCGGCCAAACCCGTATGCCCAAAGTGCAGGAAGCCGTGAAAGACTTCTTCGGCAAAGAACCGCGCAAAGACGTGAACCCCGATGAAGCCGTGGCCGTGGGTGCCGCGATTCAGGGCGAAGTATTGGGCGGCGGCCGCAGCGATGTGCTGCTGCTGGACGTAACCCCGCTGTCGCTGGGTATCGAAACCATGGGCGGCGTGATGACCAAGCTGATTCAGAAAAACACCACCATTCCGACCAAAGCGTCTCAGGTGTTCTCGACGGCTGAAGACAATCAGAGCGCGGTAACCATTCATGTCTTGCAGGGCGAGCGCGACCGTGCATCGGGCAACAAATCGCTGGGTCAGTTCAACTTGGGCGACATTGCGCCCGCGCCGCGCGGCGTACCGCAAATCGAGGTCACTTTCGATATTGATGCGAACGGTATTCTGCACGTTTCGGCCAAAGACAAAGGCACCGGCAAAGCCGCCAACATCACCATTCAGGGTTCTTCCGGTTTGAGCGAGGAAGAAATCGAACGCATGGTGAAAGATGCGGAAGCCAATGCCGAAGAGGATAAAAAACTGACCGAATTGGTGGCCTCGCGCAATCAGGCCGAAGCCCTGATTCATTCAGTGAAAAAATCTTTGGCAGACCACGGCGACAAACTCGATGCCGGCGAGAAAGCCAAAATCGAAGAGGCTTTGGCCGCTGCCGAAGAAGCCGTGAAAGGCGAAGACAAAGCCGACATTGATGCCAAAGCGGAAGCCTTGGGTGCAGCCAGTCAGAAGTTGGGCGAGCTGGTTTATGCGCAGGCACAGGCGGAAGCCGAAGCCGGCGGGGCAGACGGTGGTGCAGGGGCGGAGAAAGACGATGATGTCGTCGATGCCGATTTTGAAGAAGTGAAAGACGACAAGAAATAATCAGGCCGTCTGAAAAACAAAACGCGAATCTTTCGGGATTCGCGTTTTTTATTTTGGCCGATGGCCGTTATCGGCTGTTGACCGTGTGCGGGCTTAGCGGATAGTCAGGGGGGCGAAACTTTTTACCAGATCATCGACGGCTTTCACGCGGATCAGGAAATCTTCCAATTGTGCCAGCGGCAGGGCACTGGGACCGTCGCATTTGGCTTCGTCCGGGTTGGCGTGTGATTCGAGGAACAGGCCGGCCAGGCGGGCGGCCATGCCGGACAGTGCCAGATCCAGTACCTGACTGCGGCGGCCGCCCGATGCCGCCGCACCGGATTCGCGCTGTTGCAGGGAGTGGGTAACGTCGAAAATCACCGGCAGGTTGGCGCAGGTCTGTTTCATCACGCCGAAGCCGAGCATATCGACCACCAGATTGTCGTAGCCGAACTGTGTGCCGCGCTCGCACAAAATCACTTGGCCGTTACCCGCTTCGGCAAATTTTTCCACAATGTTTTTCATTTGCGGCGGGCTGAGAAACTGCGGCTTTTTGATATTGACGACTCTGCCCGTGGCGGCGATGGCGGCAACCAGATCGGTTTGGCGTGCCAGAAAGGCGGGCAGTTGGAGAATATCGCATACTTCGGCGGCGGGCGCGCATTGGTGGGGCTCGTGTACATCGGTGATGACGGGCACGCCGAAAGCCTGTTTGACGGCGGCGAAGATTTCCAGCCCTTTATCCAGCCCCACACCGCGAAACGAATGGACGGACGAGCGGTTGGCCTTGTCGAACGAGGCTTTGAATACATAGGGGATGCCGAGTTTTTCGGTTACCTTGACATAGTGTTCGCAGGCTTTGAGGGTGGAGTCGAGATCTTCCAGCACATTGATGCCGCCGAACAGGGTAAAGGGCAGGTCGTTGCCGATTTTGACGGTGTGACCGGGAAGGGCGATGTGGGTCATGCGGGTCTCCTTGGTGGCGGAAGGATAGGGGAAAACGTCTGCTCGGGGGCGGCAAAGACGGTTTGTCGGAGGTGTTTCGGGCAACAGGCCGTCTGAAAACGGTTTTTCAGACGGCCTCCGGTGCTGCGGGGTAGCCGTCGGGGTTGTTGCTGACCCAGCGCCATGAATCCTGCATCATCTGCGTCAGGCTGCGTTTGGCGCGCCAGCCGATCTGCTCGGCCGTATGGCCGGGGTCGGCATAGAAGCACGGCAAATCACCCGCACGGCGCGGTTGGATCCGATAGGGAATGTGTACGCCCGATGCGGCTTCAAAGGCGCGGATAATTTCCAGTACGGATACCGGCCGCCCCGCCCCCAGATTCAGCAGATGGACGCCGGTTTCGCCGCCTTTGGCCTGTAAGGCGGCCACATGGCCTTCTGCCAAGTCCATGACGTGAATGTAGTCGCGCATTCCCGTGCCGTCGGGCGTGGGGTAGTCGCCGCCGAAAACGGACAGGCAGTCGAGTTTGCCTGCCGCCACTTGGCAGATATAGGGCAGCAGATTGTTGGGAATGCCGTTGGGCTGCTCGCCGATCAGGCCGCTTTCGTGTGCGCCGATGGGGTTGAAATAGCGCAGCAGAATCATGCTCCAACGCGGGTCGGATTGTTGGATGTCGGTCAGTATGCGTTCCACCATGGATTTGGACGTACCGTAAGGATTGGTGGTGTCGCCGGGTTTCATGTCTTCGGTGTAGGGCACGCGGCCGGGGTCGCCGTATACGGTGGCCGACGAGCTGAAAACCAGTTTGAACACGCCGGCCGCCGCCATTTCCTGTGCCAGAATCAGACTGCCGCAAACGTTGTTGTCGTAGTAGTCCATCGGGCGGGCAACGCTTTCGCCCACGGCTTTGAGTCCGGCAAAATGGATGACCGCATCGATGGCGTGAGCGTGGAAAATCTTTTGCAGAGTTTTGCGGTCGCGGATGTCGCCCTGACAGAAAACCGGTGTTCGGCCGCTGATTCGGCTCAGGCGCGGCAGAACGGCGGCCGAAGAATTGACCAGATTGTCGATGATAACGACCGAATGGCCTGCCTGTTGCAGGGCGATGACGGTATGCGAACCGATAAAGCCGGTTCCGCCGGTAACGAGAATATTCATGGGGCAATCTTTGTGAATCGGATAAATCGGAAAACCGGCCGCATCAGGCGGGTGGGTGATGGGGCTGTTCGTTCTGCGCAGGCCGTCTGAAACGGGGCGTTCAGACGGCCTGAATGACCACCCGCAGCCGTATTTGCGTTCCCGTATCAGCGGAAACCGCCCATGCCGCCGGGGAACATGCCCTTCATGCCTTTGGCCATGCCCATCAGTTTGCGCATATTGCCGCCGCTGAACATTTTCATCATTTTTTGCGACTGCTCGAACTGGTTGAGCATTTTATTGACTTCCTGAACCGTGGTGCCGGCGCCTGCGGCGATGCGTTTTTTGCGGCTGGCTTTAATCAGCGCGGGATTGGCGCGCTCTTTCGGCGTCATCGAATTGATGATGGCTTCTACATGCCCCATCGCTTTTTCCGCCGTGCCTTCGGGAATCTGTTTCGACAGTTGCCCCAATTCGCCCGGCATTTTCGACATCAGGCTTTCCAGGCCGCCCATATTGCGCATCTGCTGGATTTGGGCTTTGAAATCGTTCAAATCGAAACCTTTGCCTTTGCGCAGCTTTTTCGCCATCTCGGCGGCGGCTTCTTCGTCTATGCCTTTCTGAACGTCTTCCACCAGACTCAGCACATCGCCCATGCCCAAAATGCGGCCGGCGATACGGTCGGGGTGGAAGGCTTCTAGGCCGTCGATTTTTTCGCCGACACCGATAAACTTAATCGGCTTGCCGGTAATCTGGCGCACGGACAGTGCCGCACCGCCGCGCGAATCGCCGTCCATTTTGGTCAGTACAACGCCGGTCAGCGGCAGGGCTTCGTTAAAGGCCTGCGCGGTATTGACGGCATCTTGGCCGAGCATGGCGTCCACCACAAACAGCGTTTCCACCGGATTGACGGCGGCGTGCAGGGCTTTGATTTCCGCCATCATGGCTTCGTCCACCGCCAGACGGCCGGCGGTATCGACCATCAGCACGTCATAGAAATGGCGTTTGGCGTGCGCCAATGCGGCCTGTGCGATTTCGACGGGCTTTTGACCGGTGTCGGCAGGGAAAAAATCCGCTTCCACCTGTTCGGACAGCAGGCGCAGCTGTTCGATGGCGGCGGGGCGGTAAACGTCGGCGGAAACGAGCAGGATTTTTTTCTTCTTGTCCTGACGGTTGAGCAGGCGCGCCAGCTTGCCCACGGTGGTGGTTTTACCCGCACCCTGCAAACCGGCCATCAGCACCACGGCGGGCGGGGCGGCCGCCAGATTCAGCGCGCTGTTTTCTTTGCCCATCAGCTCGGTCAGGGCTTCATTGACCACCGTGATAAACGTCTGTTCGGCCGTCAGGTTGTCGGCAATGGTGCGGCCGAGTGCTTTTTCTTTGACATTGGCGATAAAGTCGCGCACCACGGGCAGGGCGACATCGGCTTCCAGCAGTGCCAGCCGCACTTCGCGCAGGGCGGGCTTGATGTTTTCTTCGTTTAATTGTGCTTGGCCGCGAATGTTTTTGAACACCGAACGGAAGCGGCCGGTTAAATTATCCAGCATGGCGGTTCCCCAGAAAGCAGGCTGCCGTGTCAGGCCGTCTGAATGCGCGGGAGGCGGTTTCAGACGGCCTGAATCGTGTACACGGCAGGCAGGTTATTTGATAGAATCATTCTATTTTACACGACCGGCGCAGTTGTGAATATGCGCGACAGAAAGTTTGCAGATGCAACAGATTTTGCTTGTATTGGCACTGGCTTATGCCGCTTTGGGTGCGTGGGCCTGGCTGGGGCGCCGCAGGGCGGATAAGCCGTATTCGGTGCGGGGCGAGCAGTCGGTTTTGGCGCCGCTGCTGTTGCTGCACGGTGCTTTGGTACTGCTGCCGCCGTTCGGTGCGCGCGAGTTGGTGATGGGTTTCGGCTATGCGCTGTGCCTGGTGTGGTGGCTGATGCTGATGCTCTATTTCGGCGGCAGTTTTTTCTACCGTTTGAACGGTTTGCAGCTTTTATTATATCCCCTTGCAGCGGCATCGCTGGCGGCGGCGGCGTATTTTCCCGGCCGTCATGCCGCCTATCAATTGGCCAATCTGCCGTTTATGCTGCACCTGATTTCCGCACTTTTGGCATACAGCCTGTTTGCGGTATCCGCACTCCTGGCGGTGCTGGTGTTGTGGCTGCACCGCAATCTGCGCCGCCGCCGCCATTTGCAGCAGGTTTACTGGCTGCCGCCGCTGCTGAGTCTGGAAAAAATGATGTTGCAGGGCGTGTGGGCGGGTTTTATTCTGCTGACGCTGGCAGTGGTCAGCGGAACGGTCTTTGCGGAAGAGGTTTTCAGACGGCCGTTGCAGTGGAACCATAAAACCGTTTTCGGGATTATGTCGTGGCTGATTTATGCCCTCCTGCTGCTGCGCCGCCGAATGACGGCGTGGCGCGGCAAGCGGGTGGCGGTGTGGACGATTATCGGCTTTGTGAGCCTGATGACGGCCTACATCGGCAGTAAATTTGTGTTGGAAATCCTGCTGCCTGCCGTTTGACGGCGGGCAAGTCAAAACAAAACGGCTGTCTTCGCGACAGCCGTTTTGTTTTGCCGCCGACATACCGCCGACGATCAGGTGTTTCCCGGTTTCTCTGTATTTTCCTGCCTTTGTGCAACTTGGCTTGGTTCGAGCTTCTGCTCAATTTAATGTAGCCTAATGTAATGCTTTTACATAAAAGGGGCAAGGCAAATATCTTTTGGGATTTGAATAAGGCATATTTTCTTATTTGTCTTGGGTGGTTGGGCATAAAATTCTGTATTTTTTTGTAATTTGATATTTTGTTTCCGTTGCGGCCGTCATGGCCGCCTCGTTGTAGGCCGGTGTAGTGTCGGAGGTTTTGCGTTAGCGGATGAAAAACGGCTTAGTGATTTTGGCGCTTCGGCGTATAATGCAGCCATTTTGTGCATCTGAATTAAAGAGGGGTGTTATGGGGCAGGGTGTGAAGTACAAGCGTGTGCTGCTCAAATTGTCGGGCGAGGCGCTGATGGGGAAAGATGCGTTCGGTATCAACCGTGAAACCATTATGCAGATTGTCGGCCAAGTGAAGGAAATTGTCGATTTGGGCGTGCAGGTCGGCGTGGTGGTCGGCGGCGGCAATATTTTCCGAGGTGTATCGGCGCAGGCGGGCAGTATGGATCGGGCAACTGCCGACTATATGGGCATGATGGCGACGGTCATGAACGCGCTGGCACTGAAAGATGCGTTTGAATCGCTGGGTTTGAAGGCACGCGTGCAGTCGGCGCTCTCCATGCAGCAGATTGCCGAAACTTATGCCCGTCCCAAGGCGATTCAGTATTTGGAGGAAGGTAAAATTGTGATTTTTGCCGCCGGTACCGGCAATCCGTTCTTTACCACCGATACCGCCGCCGCCCTGCGCGGTGCGGAAATGAACTGCGATGTGATGCTCAAAGCCACTAATGTGGACGGTGTCTATACTGCCGATCCGAAGCGGGATCCGTCGGCTGTCCGCTATGAGCGCATCACGTTTGACGAGGCTTTGGGCAAAAATCTCAAAGTCATGGATGCAACCGCATTTGCCTTGTGCCGGGAGCGCAAACTGAATATTGTGGTGTTCGGTATCGCCAAAGAGGGAGCATTGAAAAATGTGATTCTGGGCGACAGCGAGGGAACGCTGGTGCACTGCTGATGCCCGTTGCGCGTGGCGCGTCGGGAAAATGAAATTGAAATGCCGTTTTCAGACGGCCTCCGTTTTTGATTTTGATGAGTGAGCTGAGAAGATGATAAACGATATCCAAAAAACCGCCGACGGTAAAATGCAGCGTTCGCTGGAAGTGTTGAAAGAAAATCTGGCCAAAGTGCGTACCGGGCGCGCCCATACCGGCCTGCTGGATCAGGTGGAAGTGGAGTACTGGGGCAGCAGTGTTCCGGTCAGCCAGGTGGCCAGCGTAACCCTGCTGGACGCGCGCACCATCGGCGTGAAGCCGTTTGAGAGCAATATGGCGGCCAAAGTGGAAAAAGCCATCCGGGATTCCAACTTGGGTCTGAATCCGGCGGCTGTCGGCGATCTGATCCGCGTGCCGATGCCCATGCTGACCGAAGAGCGCCGCAAGGATTTGATTAAAGTGGTGCGCGGCGAAGTGGAAGAGGGGCGCGTATCGATCCGCAACGTGCGCCGCGATGCGAACGATCACATCAAAAAACTGTTGAAAGACAAAGAAGTGTCGGAAGACGAGGCGCGCCGGGGAGAAGAGGCGGTGCAGAAGCTGACCGACAAATACATTGCCGAAGTAGATAAGGTGTTGGCGGCAAAAGAAGAAGATCTGATGGCGATTTGAGATTGCCGCTTCAAGAAAGCCAGTGATGAGCAGCAGTACGCAGACCGTATTGGATTACAGTGATGTGCCGCGCCATGTCGCCGTGATTATGGACGGCAACGGGCGGTGGGCAAAAAAACGCCTGCTGCCCCGCGCGGTGGGGCACAAGCGCGGATTGGAAGCCTTGGAGAAAGTGGCAGCGCAATGTGCGCGCCTGGGTGTGCGTTATCTGACTGTATTTGCTTTTTCCACCGAAAACTGGCGCAGGCCGTCTGAAGAAGTCAGTTTCCTGATGGGGCTGTTTTTACAGGCGCTGCAAAAACAGGTGGAAGTGATGCACCGCAACAATATGCGGCTGCGCATCATCGGCGACCGCAGCCGTTTTTCCGACAGCATTGTTGCCGGCATCGAGGCAGCCGAGCGGCTTACGGCGGGCAACAGCGGCCTGACGCTGGCGGTGGCGGCCGATTACGGCGGCCGCAGCGATATTCTGCAGGCGGTCAATAAACTGCTGGCGGCGGGAAAAGAAACCATAGGCGAAAGCGATTTGGCGGCCGAACTGGCTTTGGGTGATGCGCCTGAGCCGGATCTGTTTATCCGCACCGGCGGCGAGCAGCGCATCAGCAATTTTCTGCTGTGGCAGCTGGCCTATACCGAACTGTATTTTACCGATACGCTGTGGCCGGATTTTGACGAAACCCAATTCGATTTGGCGATTCAGTCGTTCCGCAGCCGCGAACGGCGTTTCGGCCGTACATCGGAACAGCTGCCGCCTGAGCAGCAACGGAGCTGAGCCATGTTGAAACAACGGATACTGACTGCATTGTGGCTGCTGCCGTTGATGCTGGTGATGCTGTTTTGGGCGGGCGATGCCGTCTGGGCACTGTTTACCGCCCTGATTGCGCTGCTGGCCTTATGGGAGTTTGCCCGGTTGGGGCGGTTTGATGCCCGTCTGATGCGCAATTATTTGACCGCCAGTGCGGTTTTGATGTTTGCCGCTTACGGCGGCGGCTGGCATTTGCCGCAGGCGGCTTGGCTGGCCGTACTGATATTTTGGTTTGCAGTCGTGCCGTGGCGGCTGCGTCGGCAGCCGCGTTTGCGCAGCACCGAAGAAACGTGGGTAACCGGCTGGCTGCTGGTACTGCCGTTCTGGTTCGGCTTGAACGAATTGCGGGCGCAGCAGGGGGCGTTGACTTTGCTGGCTGTAATGGGGTTGGTGTGGGTGGCCGATGTGTTTGCCTATTTTGTCGGCAAAGCATGGGGAAAAACCAAAATCGCCCCGCGCATCAGCCCCGGCAAAAGTTGGGAAGGTGCAATCGGCGGGGCGGTCTGCGTGCTGGTGTACATCACGCTGGTGCGCGCGGCCGGTTGGCCGGGTTTCGATACCGGCTGGCTGGCTGCCGCATTGGTCGCCTTGGTGCTGACGGCGGTCAGTGTGTGCGGCGATTTGCTGGAAAGCCTGTTTAAACGTCAGGCAGGCGTGAAAGACAGCAGCAATCTGCTGCCCGGCCACGGCGGCGTATTCGACCGTGTGGATTCCCTGATTGCCGTTGTCAGCGTTTATGCGGCCATTGCCGCGCTGTGCCTTTGAAATCACTCCGCAGCCAATCCGGCAGCCCGTTTTCAGACGGCCTGATGATAAAAGGCCGTCTGAAAACATAAAATAAAAGCAAAATATGAAACAAACCCTGACCATTTTGGGCGCAACCGGCAGCATCGGCATCAGCACGCTGGACGTGGTAGCGCGCCACCCCGGAAAATTCGACATTTTCGCCCTGACCGGCCACCGGCAGACGGCCAAGCTGGCCGAGCAGTGCGCGCGTTTTGCGCCGCAGTTTGCCGTTGTGGCCGACGCGCAGGCGGCGGCGGATTTGGCCGCACGGCTCAAAACTTTGAACGTGCGCACCGAAGTGCTGCACGGCGTGCAGGCATTGATTGATGTGGCGGCGGCAGAAGAAGTAGACGGCGTGATGGCGGCCATTGTCGGCGCGGCCGGTCTGCCGCCCACGCTGGCGGCGGCCCAAGCGGGTAAAACCGTTTATCTGGCCAACAAAGAAACGCTGGTGGTGGCCGGTGCCTTATTTATGGATACCGCGCGTGCCGCCGGTGCGGCCGTGCTGCCGGTGGACAGCGAACACAATGCGGTTTATCAGGTGCTGCCGTCGGACTTTGCCGCAGGCCGTCTGAAAGAAAGCGGCATTGCGTCGATTATTTTAACCGCATCGGGCGGGCCGTTTCTGTACACCGATGCGGCCGCGCTCGACAGCATCACGCCCGAGCAGGCGGTCAAACACCCCAACTGGCAGATGGGGCGCAAAATTTCCGTCGATTCGGCCAGTATGATGAACAAAGGCTTGGAGCTGATTGAGGCGCATTGGCTGTTCGGTGCGGCGGCGCAGGAGCTGGAAGTGGTGGTGCACCCGCAAAGCGTGATTCACAGCATGGTGCGCTATACCGACGGTTCGGTGCTGGCGCAGATGGGTACGCCCGATATGCGCACGCCGATTGCCTATTGTCTCGGCCTGCCCGAGCGGATTGAAGCCGGTGTTGCACCGTTGGATTTCGGCCGTTTGGGCGGATTGACTTTCCAAGCCCCCGATTTTGACCGTTTTCCCTGCTTGAAACTGGCATATGAGGCCATGCGTGCGGGCGGCAGTGCGCCCTGTGTGCTGAACGCCGCCAACGAAGTGGCCGTAGCCGCTTTTCTTGACGGCCGCATCCGTTTTACCGATATTGCAGGCGTGGTGGCCGAATGTCTGGCGGGCGGTTATTCAGACGGCCTCGACAGCGTGGCCGACCTGCTGGCGCAAGATGAGAAAACCCGTGCCGACGCTTGGGCGGCCGTTACCCGTTTAGGAAACTGATTTGCTGACCCTGATTGCTTTTTTAACCGCCATTTTGCTGTTGGTGAGCCTGCACGAATTCGGCCACTATATCGTCGCGCGCTGGTGCGGCGTGAAGGTGGTGCGTTTTTCCGTGGGCTTCGGCAAGCCGTTTCTGCGCAGAAAGCGCGGCGATACGGAGTGGTGTCTGGCACCGGTTCCGCTGGGCGGTTATGTGAAGATGGTGGATACGCGCGAGGGCAATGTCGCGCCCGAAGACCTGCCTTATGCTTTCGACAAACAGCATCCGGCCAAAAAAATCGCCATCGTAGCGGCCGGTCCGCTGACCAATCTGCTGCTGGCCGTGCTGCTTTATACGGCGAGTTTTTCACTGGGCGTTACCGAAATCCGCCCGTATGTCGGCACGGTCGAACCGGCCGGAGTGGCGGCCGGTGCGGGCTTTGCCGCCGGCGACAAAATTCGCAGCGTGAACGGCAAAAGCGTGGCCGAATGGAGTGAAGCGCAAACCGAAATCGTGATGAATTTGGAGGCGGGGCGCGTGGAAGTGGCGGTGGAAACAGCAGCCGGCCAGCCCGCCGTGCGCGTGATCGATATTGCCGGTACGCCTGCTGCCGAAAACGTGATTAAAAACCAGGGTTTTATCGGCATGAGCCCATATAAAATCACGACTGTGCTGGCCGAAGTGGTCGAGCAGGGAGCGGCGGCCAAAGCCGGACTGCGCGCGGGCGACAAACTGGTGTCGGCCGGGGGCAGGGAAATCGGCGATTGGCGCGAATGGGTGGCACTGCTGCGGGAGAGTCCCGGCAAAAAACTGAATATCGGTTATGAACGCGGTGGCGAGCGGCTGTCTGCCGACTTGCGCCCCAATTCGGTGGAACTGCCGGACGGAACACTCATCGGGCAGGCGGGCATCCGGCCGCAGGCAGATGAAACATGGGCGGCGCAGGTTCGCCGCGAATACCGGCCGACGGTGGGCGAAGCCGTTCAGATGGGTTGGGCGCGCATGAGCAGTTATGCCGGTATGACGGTCCGGTTTTTCGGCCGTCTGATAACGGGGCAGGCTTCGCCCCGGCATATTTCCGGCCCGCTCACCATTGCCGATGTGGCCGGGCAAACCGCCGGATTGGGCGTGCAGGCTTATTTGGAGTTTTTGGCATTGGTCAGCGTGAGCCTGGGCATTTTGAATTTACTGCCCGTTCCGGTGTTGGACGGCGGACACTTGGTGTATTATACCGCCGAATGGCTGCGCGGCCGTCCGTTGAGCGAGCGCGTTCAGGCGGCCGGTATGCGCATCGGCATGATGCTGATGCTGATGCTGATGTTTCTGGCCTTTTTTAACGATATAACCCGTTTGTTTGGATAGTTTATGAAATTGAAAAAACTTACCGTTACCCTGATGGCGTTGGGCCTTTCTCCTTTGGCACTGGCGGATTTTACCATTCAGGACATCCGCATAGAGGGTTTGCAGCATACCGAACCGGCCACTGTGTTCACCTATCTGCCGGTAAAAGTCGGCGACACGTTCAGCGACAGCAAAGGCGGCGAAATCATTCAAAATCTGTATGCGACGGGTATGTTTGACGATGTGCGTGTCGAAACCATGGGCAGCCAGGTTTTACTGACGGTGGTCGAACGTCCCGTTATCAGCGGCCTGACTGTCAGCGGCGGCAAGCTGATTCAGAACGATGCCGTTCAGAAAAGTTTGAGCAATTTCGGCTTGGGACAGTCCCAGCCGTTCAATCAGGCCACCTTAAACAGCGCGGTGGCCGCATTGAAAGAAGAATACCGCAAGCAGGGTAAATACGATGTCGAAATCACGCCCACCGTCAGCCGCCTGGCGCGCAACCGTGTGGCGGTGGATTTGGCCATTAACGAGGGGGAAACCACTACTATTTCGGACATCGATTTCGAGGGTAACGAGCGTTATTCCGACCGCCAGCTGCGCAACCAAATGTCGCTGAGCGAGAGCGGTATGTGGACCTGGCTGACCAAAAGCAACCGCTTTGCCGAAGACAAATTCCGCCAAGACCTTTCCCGCCTGACCGATTTCTACAACAACAACGGCTATTTCGATTTCCGCATTGTCGATACCGAAATCGGCGAAGGCGACAAACCGAACCGGCAGAAAATCAAAATAACCGTCCATGAAGGCGGACGTTACCGCTGGGGGCAGGTGCGTATAGAAGGCGATACGCGCGAAGTACCGAAAGCGGATTTGGAAAAACTGCTGAAAATGAAAGAAGGCAAATGGTACGACCGCTCGCAAATGGTGGACAGCATCAGTGCCATTCAACGCGTATTGGGCAGTGCGGGCTACGCATTCAGCGAAATCAACGTGATGCCGCAGCCGCGCGACGGTGTCGTCGATTTTGTCCTGCTGATTGATCCGGGCCGCAAGGTTTACGTCAATCAAATCCAGATTTCGGGCAACAACAAAACACGCGACGAAGTCATCCGCCGCGAACTGCGCCAAATGGAAGCGGCGCCGTTCGACCAGTCTAAAATCGACCGTTCCAAAGAACGGGTGGAACTGTTGGGCTATTTCGACAATGTGCAGTTTGATGCACGGCCGGTAGCGGGTACGCCCGATCAGGTTGATGTGGCGGTCAGTGTGAACGAGCGCTCTACGGGATCAATCGATTTGAGTGCGGGCTGGGTGCAGGATACGGGTCTGGTGTTGTCACTCGGCGTGGCTCAGGACAATCTGTTCGGAACCGGCAAATCGGTTTCTGCACGTATGTCGCGCAGCAGCACCACACAAAACGCCTCGCTGTCGTTTACCGAACCCTATTTCACGCCTGACGGTGTCAGCATGGGTTACGACATCTACGGCCGCGTTTATGATCCGCGCAAAGCCGGTTCCACCAGTTCCCAGCAGTATAAAACCACCACCATCGGCACCGGTATCCGCATGGGTGTTCCGGTTACAGAATACGACCGCATCAATTTCGGATTGGGTGCCGAACGCTTGGGGGTAAACACCTATAAGGGAGCGCCCAAGCGCTATCGCGACTTTATCCGCCAATACGGCAAGGGTGTCGACGGTGTGGGCAAATTCCAAGGCTGGATTATGAAGGGCAATATCGGCTGGGGGCGCAACAAAACCGACAGCGCGCTGTGGCCGACACGCGGCTATATGACCGATGTCAGCCTGAATGCGGGACTGCCCGGCGGCGATCTGCAATATTACAGTCTGACGCACAACCAACGCTGGTTTTTCCCGCTTTCGCGCGACTTTACCCTGATGCTGGGCGGGCAGGTGGGTTATGCCAACGGTTACGGCAAAACCAAAGAACTGCCGTTTTTTGAAAACTTCTACGGCGGCGGTTTGGGTTCGGTACGCGGTTATGAAAGCAGCACGCTCGGTCCCAAAGTGTATGATGCCGACGGCAGCAAAATCAGCTACGGCGGCAATAAAATGGCAGCCGCCACCGCAGAGCTGCTGTTCCCCTTCCCGGGCGTGAAAGACAGCCGGACCGTGCGCCTGAGCCTGTTTGCCGATGCCGGCAGCGTGTGGGACGGCAAAACCTACACCTCAGCCGACAGCGACAACGGCCGCAGCGTTTACGGTCGCAACCACCAATCGACTTTCAAAGAAGAGTTGCGCTATTCTGCCGGTGCGGCGCTGACCTGGCTCTCGCCCCTGGGGCCGATTAAATTGAGCTACGCTTATCCGATCAAGAAAAAAGATACCGACGAAATCCAGCGTTTCCAATTCCAACTGGGTACGACATTTTAAGGTATCCGTTTCAGAATCCGCCCGCATTCAGACGGCCCGGACCTCGCAGGCCGTCTGAATGCGGGTATAGAAGTAAAGGCAGAACCATGACAAACAACCGTGTAATCCGTTGGGGCGCCGCCCTGCTGTTCGGCAGCCTGCTGTCGGGCAGCGTGTGGGCGGAGAGTATCCAGAAGCTCGGTTTTATCAACACCGAGCGCGTATGGCGTGAATCGCGGCAGGCGCAGAGCATCGAAAAAACATTGGAGCGCGAGTTTTCCGG